>JBBQDX010000142.1:0-11404 GCA_038320125.1 Rhodobacterales bacterium
GGCCGTTCGCTGATCGTGGCGACGCTCGGCCACGACCAGATGGCGGAGCTCTATGCAGTGCGGACCGAGCTCGAGGCGCTGGCCGCCCGGCTCGCGGCGCAGCATGCCGCCGAGGAGGAGATCCGGGTGCTGCGCCGGATGGTGGCCGACGATGCGGCGCTGCTGGGCGACGCGAGCGCCCTGGCGCGCGCGAACCGGCGGTTCCACCGACAGATCCATCTGGCGTCCCACAACCGCTATCTGGTGCAGCAACTGGGCATGGTGCATCGCAGCATGGCGCTGATGGCGACGACGTCGCTCGCGGCGGAGGGGCGGGGCGAGGCGGCGCTCGGCGAACACCGCGCCCTGGTCGAGGCGGTCGCCGCGCGCGACGGCGCGGCGGCGGCCGCGGCGCTGCGCCACCATCTGAGTGCCGCGTTCGAGACCCGGCTGCGCGAGGAGGCCCGCCGCCTCTGACCGCGTTCCACCGGCGCGTTCAGACGAGGGCGTGGCGGGCCGGCGTCGTGGTCAGGCCGAGGGATGCCTCGAGCGCGGAGATCTCCGCCGCTCCTGTGCCACCGAAGGCGCCATGAGTGGTCTTGTCCCAGTGGAACGGCCTCAGCACGATTTCCGACAGGGCCTTGGCCAGGGCGAGGGTCGCGAGCGGGAAGTAGAGCCCGAGCGTCGGGATCCAGGGGCGCAGCCGCCGGTGATGCGGCGCCGCGCAGGAAAGCCAGGAGACCGCCATCGACACCACCATCCCGGTCAGGAACAGCGCGCTGAGCGCCGTCACCCCGTCGCCGGGCAGCACGTCGAGGATCGGATGATGCCAGCCCCAGAGCATGACGGCGGTCGACCACAGGAAGGGCATCAGCAGCGCGTTCAGGATCGAGCCCATGAAGAGCAGGTGGAATCCGAAGAAGCGGCGCGGCCCGAGGTCGCGCCACAACCGGGCGGGATTGCGCGTATGCACGGCCCAGGTGAGCACGTAGCCCTTCATCCACCGCGACCGCTGCTTGACCCAGGCGAGCGGCGAGGCGTTCGCCTCCTCGAGCGTGGTGGTGTCGATCAGCTCGGTCAGGTAGCCGCAGCGCGCGAGACGGACGCCGAGATCGGCATCCTCGGTTACGTTGTGCGCATCCCAACCGCCGACCAGGTCGAGCGCATCGCGGCGGAAGAACAGCGTCGTCCCGCCGAGCGGCACCACAAGGCCCAGCCGGGCGATCCCGGGGAGCATCAGGCGGAACCAGCCGGCGTATTCGATGGTGAAGCAGCGCGACATCCAGTTGCGGGTCGGGTTGTAGTAATCGAGCATTCCCTGCAGGCAGGCGACGCGGGGAGGGGCCGCCCGGAACCGAACGGCGACCTTCATCAGCTGATCCGGCGCCGGGGCGTCCTCGGCGTCGTAGATGCCGACGATGGCGCCGCGGGTGAAGTTGAGCGCGTAGTTCATCGCGCGCGGCTTGGTCCGCGGCTGGCCGTCGGGCACGGGGATGACCCGCATCCAGCGCGGCAGGTGGGCGCGGCCGAGTGCCGCGAGCGTCTCGGTGTCGTCGGCCTCCACCACGAGGCAGATGTCGAGCAGCTCGCGCGGGTAGTCGAGCCGCGACAGCCGTTCCGTCAGCGGCCCGGCGATGTCGGGCTCGCGGTGCAGGGGCACGAGGATCGAGATGCAGGGCATGTCGCGAAAGAGCGCCCCGGCCGGCCGCACGGAGGAGAATCCAGGCGGGCGCCGCCGCAGCGCCACGAGCGCGGCGATCCGCAGGCTGAGGTTGGAGGCCATGACGCAAAGCCCGAGAATCGTCGCCAGACGCAGGCTGCCTTGGGGCCAGGCGATCGCCGCGGCGAGAAGCGAGACCAACGCCAGCGCCAGCAGGGCAGCGCCGGGCCTGGCCCGCCAGAGGCGGCAGCTCAGACCCTCCGGCACCCGGCATTCGGCGGCGCGGGCCAGTTCCGTGCCGTGGACGGCATGCATCCGCGCCTCCAGCGCGCTGTCGGTGACGACGGCGAAGAGGCAGGGCCCCATCTCGGGCGGCAACCGGGCGCGCAGGCTGTCGACGCCTTCGGGACGCGAGGTGGCGATCAGGGTCATCCGCCCGACACGGCGCCACGGCAGCGCCCGGAACTCCAGGGCGATCCGCATCGGCAGCCGGCGGGCCAACGCATCGGCGGCGGGGCTGGCTTGCGGGGCGGGACCGGCCTGGCCCATGGCGCGCTGGCGGCCGAGCGCCTCCGCGAGGGTGGCCTCGTCCACCAGCCCGCGCCGCAACAGCACATCGCCGAGGCGCGCCGACAGCCGACACTGGAGGATCAGCGCACGCGCGAGGTCTGCCGGTTCGATGGCGCGCATCTTCAGCAGGATCTCGCCCAGCTTCGGCCGTCGCACATAGGCGGAACGCGTGAAGGCCGGACCGAGCGCAAAGGCCGGCTGCGTCTTTGGCAGCAGGTCCGCTGGCGGGTCGGGCAGAAGCTTCGGCGGCTCGCGCGGCGTGAACGGCAGGATGCGCGCCCGGGTCCGGGAGGCATGGCCTGGCACGGGGTAGGCCAGGGCGGCTGCGGATCGCGGCGGAGACATCGGCGCACTCGGGGCTGTTTGCCACGGCAGTCAGACGACCGAAATCTTAAGGAAGACTTAAGGATGTGTTAATGCCGGCGCCTTGAGAGCCATAATCAGGCCCCTCGGGCCGCCATTGCGGCGGCAAAGTCACTGAAGAGGTAGGCGCTGTCATGGGGTCCGGGGCTCGCCTCCGGGTGATACTGGACCGAGAACACCGGCCGCCCCGTCAGGCGGATGCCGCAGTTCGAGCCGTCGAAGAGCGAGACATGCGTCTCCTCCACCCCTTCGGGCAGGGTCTGCGCGTCGACGGTGAAGCCGTGGTTCATCGAGGTGATCTCGACCTTGCCGTCCGCCCTGCGTTGCACCGGGTGGTTGGCGCCGTGATGGCCGTGGTTCATCTTGACCGTCTTCGCTCCGAGCGCCATCGCCAGCAGTTGATGGCCGAGGCAGATGCCGAAGACAGGCAGGCCGCTCGCGACCATCGAGCGGATCGCCGGCACGGCGTATGTTCCGGTCGCCGCCGGATCGCCCGGCCCGTTCGACAGGAAGACGCCATCGGGGGCGAGCGCCATCACGTCCTCCGCCGTGGCCGTCGCCGGCAGCACGGTGACGTCGCAGCCGATGGAGGCGAGCGAGCGCAGGATGTTGCGCTTGGCCCCGTAGTCGATGGCGACGACCCGGTGGCGGGCGGGACCCTCGCGTTTGCCGTAGCCCTCGGGCCAGGACCATTTTGTCTCGTCCCAGCGATAGGATTGCGCGCAGGTCACGTCGCGGGCGAGATCGACGCCGACCAGGCCCTTGAAGGCGCGGGCGCGGGCGACGAGGGCCTCGATGTCGAAATTGCCCTCGGGTTCATGGGAGAGGGCCACGTGCGGCGCGCCCTGCTGGCGGATGGCGCGGGTGAGCCGGCGGGTGTCGACGCCGCCCATGCCGATGCGGCCCCGTGCTGCGAGCCAGCCCTCTAGGTCGCGGGTGGCGCGCCAGCTGGACGGCTCCGTGGGATCCCACTTCACGATCATCCCGGCGGCGACGGGCTGCGCCGTCTCGTCGTCCTCGGGCGTGGTGCCGGTGTTGCCGATGTGGGGGAAGGTGAAGGTGACGATCTGGCCGGCGTAGCTCGGGTCGGTCATGATCTCCTGGTAGCCGGTCATGGCGGTGTTGAAGCACAGCTCCGCCTCGGTCGTGCCGGTCGCGCCGAAACCGCGACCCATGAAGATCGTGCCGTCGGCGAGGGCGAGGCAGGCGGTGGGCTTGGGCTGGGGCATCGGGCGTCTCCGGGCGGCGGGGGTCGGGCGGCAGGGGTCGGGCGGCGGGGGTTTGCGAGCGGGCAAACTCGCCGGGTAATAGGGAGGCCACCGGGGGGCCGTCAACCGCTCGCCCGCGGCGCTTCGTTAACGTTTGCTGCCGCGGCCCGGTTCGGGTAGGTCTGCGCGCCTGACGCAACTACGATGGATGGCTCCGATGGACCTGCGCGACCGGCTGAATGCCCGCCTTAAGGAGGCGATGCGCGAGAAGGATGCCCGGCGGGTGGGGACGCTGCGGCTGATCAACGCCGCGCTCCAGGACAAGGACATCGAGATGCGGGTCGAGGGCGGCACGGTCGGCGATGCCGAGGCGACGGCGATCCTCGCCAAGATGGTCAAGCAGCGCCAGGAATCGGCGCGCGCCTACGAGGAGGGCGGCCGGCTCGAGCTGGCCGAGGCGGAAACCCTCGAGATCGGCATCATCGAGGAGTTCCTGCCCCGGCGTCTGTCGGATGCCGAGGTCGAGGCCGCCGTCGCCGCCGCCGTGGCCGAGACGGGCGCGTCCTCGGTGCGCGACATGGGCAAGGTGATGGGGGTGCTGAAGGGGAAATACCCCGGCCAGATCGACTTCGGCGCGGTCGGGCCGCTGGTCAAGGAACGGCTGGCCTGACGGGGCGATCCTGAGGGGACGATCCGCGCGACCGGCCCTCCCGACCCGCTCTCCTGGCCGGCCGTCCCTGCCGATCGGGCTGTCTTCGGGGCGGAGGGGTGCGGCCCGCATCGGCCCGCCTCCGCCGCCGGCGCCGCTTGAACCCGGCCGCCGCGCCGGCCATCTAGGAAAAAACAGGGGACCGACATGGCGCTGCCCGTCCGGCAACAGATAACCTACTGGGGCGCGGCCGCGGTCGTCTTCCTGGTGTTGCTCTGGTATCTGGGACCGATCCTGCTGCCCTTCATTGTCGGCGGGGCCATCGCCTACATCCTCGACCCGCTGGCCGACCGGCTGCAACGTCTCGGCCTGCCGCGGGTGGCGGCGACGGCGATCATCACGCTCGTCGGGCTGGCCCTGCTGGTGGTGGCGGTGGCATTCCTGATCCCGCTCCTCATCAACCAGACCGAGGCGCTGATCGACAAGGCGCCGCAGTATTTTAACGCGCTGCGCGACTGGCTCACCGCCCGCTTCCCCGAAACCGTGGGCGAGGACGGGATCGTCCGACGCAGCCTCGCCGACCTGGGCGAGGCGATCCGCTCGCGCGGCGGCACGCTCGCGCAGCAGGTGGTCGCGGGCCTCTTCGGCGTGGTCAGCGCGCTGGTCTTCATCGTGGTGGTCCCGGTCGTCGCGTTCTACCTGCTGCTCGACTGGGACAACATGGTCGCGCGGATCGACGATCTGCTGCCGCGCGAGCACGTCGGGCGCATCCGGCGCATCGCCCGCGAGATCGACGCGACGCTGGCCAGCTTCGTGCGCGGCCAGCTCACCGTCTGCCTGATCCTCGGGACGTTCTATTCGGTGGGGCTGATGCTCGTCGGGCTGCAGTTCGGGCTGGTCGTGGGGGCCATCGCGGGTCTGATCACCTTCATTCCCTACGTCGGCGCGCTGGTCGGCGGTGTGCTGGCCGTCGGGCTGGCGCTGTTCCAGTTCTGGGGCGACTGGACATCGATCGGGCTGGTCGCGGCCATCTTCGCCTCGGGGCAGTTCCTCGAGGGCAATGTGCTGACGCCGAAGCTGGTGGGCGACTCGGTCGGCCTGCACCCGGTCTGGCTCCTCTTCGCGCTGGCGACCTTCGGCGCGATCTACGGCTTCGTGGGGATGCTGGTGGCGGTGCCGGTCGCCGCCGCGCTCGGCGTGATCGCGCGGCACGGCGTGGCGGAATACAAGTCCAGCATGCTCTACCAGGGGCGCGAGCCGGACCCCGATCCCGCGCGTCCGCGAGGGCTGTCCGCGGAGGCACCGGTCGTTCCGGCCAACGGGTCGCGCGGGCGGTCCTCCGACCGGGCGGGCGGCTGATCCGATGACGCAGACCGTCATCCCGCAGCCGCGCCGCGATGCGCGCGGGCGCGAGGATTTCATGGTCTCCGCCTCGAACGCCACGGCGCTGGCTCTGCTCGACGGCTGGCCCGACTGGCCGCACCGCCGCTTGGCACTGGTGGGGCCGGAGGGGGCGGGCAAGTCGCATCTCGCGTCGATCTGGGCCGAGGCGGCGGGGGCCGCGACGATCCCGGCGGCCGACCTGCGCCCCGCGGCGGTGGCGGAGCTGTCCGCGGCCCCCGTGGTGGTGGAGGACGCGGACCGGGGCGTCGACGAACACGCGCTCTTTCACCTGTGGAATGCCTGCGAGGGGTCCGGACACGGGCTGCTGCTGACCGGGCGCAGCCTGCCGTCGGACTGGCCCGTGGCGCTCCCCGACCTTGCCAGCCGTCTTGCATCGCTCACGCCGGCCGTGCTCGACGATCCCGACGATTGCCTGCTGTCGGTCGTGCTGCTCAAGCTCTTCGCCGATCGCCAGTTGCAGGTGAAGCCCGCCCTCATCGGGTTCCTTCTGCCCCGCATGGAGCGCAGCTTCGCCGCCGCCCATGCCATCGTCGCCCGCCTCGACGCCGAATCGCTGGCGCGCGGGGGGCCGCCCAATCAGGCGCTCGCCCGCGAACTGCTGGAGGGCGCGGAGGTGCCGCTGGACACTCCGCCGCCGGCTGCCTAGCCTGTGACCCTACCGTCACATCGACAGATTAGTCCCAGCCCCATGCGCGACAGCCCGACCGGAACCCCCGCCCTCTCGCCCGCCGATTTCCTGCGCTCGCCCCTGCCCGAACCGGTGGAGCTGGACGAGGAGCGGATGCGGACGCCCAGGCGGTTCTTCAACCGCGAGCGCAGCTGGCTGGCGTTCAACTGGCGTGTGCTGGAGGAGGCCGAGAACGGCCGCGTGCCCCTCTTGGAGCGGCTGCGATTCCTGTCGATCTCGGCCGCGAACCTCGACGAGTTCTACACGGTGCGGGTCGCCGGCCTGCGGGAGCTGGCGCGCGCCGGCAACACGACGCCCAGCGTCGACGGCCGCACGCCCGTCGAGCAGCTTGCGATGATCGACAGCAACGCGGGCCGGCTCCTCACGCGCCAGCAGGAGGTCTGGAAGCTGCTGCGCGCCCAGATGGAGGGCGCGGGCCTTCGCATCCTTTCGGCGCACGAGCTGCACGGGGCCGAAAGCCGCGCCATGGCGGACCTTTTCCTGCGCGAGGTCTTTCCGGTGCTGACGCCGCTGGCCATCGACCCCGCGCATCCCTTCCCGTTTCTGCCCAACGAGGGGTTCGCGCTGGCGGTGGAGCTGGAGCGACGGACCGACAAGCGGTCGCTGCGGGCGCTGCTGCCGGTGCCCGCGCTGATCGAGCGGTTCGTGCGCCTCGATAACGGGACGGACGAGGATGGCCGATCGGTGATCCGCTTCCTGCCGTTGGAGGAGCTACTGCTGATGCAGCTCGGACAGCTCTTTCCGGGCTATGTCCTCAAGGGGCATTGCGCCTTCCGGGTGCTGCGCGACAGCGACCTCGAGGTGGAGGAGGAGGCGGAGGATCTCGTGCGCGAGTTCGAGACCGCGCTCAAGCGCCGCCGCCGGGGCGAAGTCGTGCGGATGAAGATCACCGCCGACGCCCCCGCCGCGCTGCGGCGCAGCATCGTCGCGGAGATCGGCGTGGACGAGAGCGAGGTGATCGAGGTCGACGGTCTGGTGGGCCTCGCGGCGCTGAAGGAGCTGGTGGTGGACGACCGCAAGGACCTGCTCTGGCCGCAGTTCACGCCGCGCATCCCCGAGCGGGTGCAGGATCACAACGGCGACATCTTCGCGGCGATCCGGCAGAAGGACATGCTGCTGCACCATCCCTACGAGACCTTCGACATGGTGATCCGCTTCCTGCAGCAGGCGGCGACCGACCCCGACGTGGTGGCGATCAAGCAGACGCTCTACCGCACCTCGCGCGACAGCCCGATCGTCGCGGCCCTCTGCGAGGCGGCGGAGGCGGGCAAGACCGTGACGGCGCTGGTGGAGCTCAAGGCCCGCTTCGACGAGGCCGCCAATATCCGCCAGTCGCGTCGGCTCGAGCGGGCGGGGGCGCATGTCGTCTACGGCTTCACCCGGATGAAGACCCATGCCAAGATCAGCACCGTGGTGCGGCGCGAAGGGGACCGGCTGGTGACCTATACGCACTTCGGCACCGGCAATTACCACCCGATGACGGCGCGCATCTATACCGACCTGTCGCTCTTCACCTGCGACGCCAAGCTCGGGCGCGACGCGACCAAGGTGTTCAACTACATCTCGGGCTATGCGCCGCCCGAGGGGCTCGAGAACCTGTCGATCAGTCCGAGCCAGATGAAGCATCATCTGCTGAGCTCCATTGCGGCGGAGGCGGAGCATGCCCGGGGCGGCCGGCCCGGCGTCATCTGGGCCAAGATGAACGCGCTGGTCGAGCCCGACATCATCGACGCGCTCTACGACGCGAGCCGGGCCGGGGTGAAGATCGACCTGGTGATCCGGGGCATCTGCGGGTTGCGGCCTGGTGTGAAGGGCCTGTCGGAGACGATCCGCGTCAAGTCGGTGGTCGGCCGGTTCCTCGAGCACAGCCGGATCGTCTGCTTCGGCCATGGCGGCGGGCTTCCAGGCAAGAAGGCGCGGGTCTACATCTCCTCGGTGGACTGGATGGGCCGCAACCTCAACCGCCGGGTCGAGACGCTGGTCGAATGCGTGAACCCGACGGTCAAGGCGCAGATCATGAGCCAGATCATGGCCGCGAACCTGGCGGATGTGGCGCAGAGCTGGGTGCTCGGTCCGGAGGGCGACTGGGTGCGTCCGGACCTCGCCGGTATCGAGACCCCGTTCAGCTGCCACCGGTTCTTCATGGAAAACCCCTCGCTCTCGGGCCGCGGGTCGGCCGGTGCCAAGGACGTGCCGGAACTGACCCACAGCGCCGACTGACGGCCCGCACTCTGGCTCGGATGGTGTCCTTGGAGGTCGCGGTCAGTCGTTCTGGTCGGGCTGGCCCGGGGTCGATGCGGCTGGAACGCCGCTGCCGGACCCAGCGGCGGAGGGGGCGCCGCCCGACGGCACGCAGCCGGCCGTGGCGAGGAAGACGAGAGCTAGGGCGGACAGACGGGGCGGTCGGGGCTTGATCATCGGGTTTCCAGATTTCCGTTGCAGGCGATCGCTCCATTTGTACCAAAGCGCCGCCACGGCAATCGCGCAGGCCGCACATCTTGGTGAGCGGTTTCGTTGACCGCAAGCGATGCGGCGTGGCAGAGGTCACCGGGACGTGCGGGGGCCGGGGGACGATTGCCAATGGTGGACGACGGAATGGACCCCGAGGGTGTCGGCCCCTTCGGCGCACCGCTTTTCGACGGGCCCGAGGCGCGCGCCCTGCGGCGCGTCGGTGTCATCGACGTCGGCTCGAACTCCGTTCGCCTGGTGGTGTTCGACGGCGCGGCGCGCAGCCCGGCGTATTTCTACAACGAGAAGATTCTTTGCGGCCTCGGCGCGGGGATGGCGGAAACGGGGATGCTCAACCCCGAGGGGCGCTTCCGGGCGCTGGCCTCGCTGCGGCGCTTCGCGATCCTCGCGCGGGGGATGGAGGTCAACTCCCTCACCGCCGTCGCCACCGCCGCCGTGCGCGAGGCGTCCGACGGCGCGGCGTTCGAGGCCGAGGTCACGGCGCAGACGGGCCTCAGGCTCTGGGTGATCGACGGCAACGAGGAGGCGCGATTCTCGGGGCAGGGCGTCCTGCTGGGCTGGCCCGAGGCGGAGGGGCTGATGTGCGACATCGGCGGCTCCAGCATGGAACTGGCCGAGCTCAAGGGCGGGGCGGTGGGGGCCACGGTCTCGGGCAAGCTCGGACCGCTCAAGTTGCAGGGCATCTCCGGCAAGAGCGCCCTTCGCGCCGAGATCGACCGGGGCGTGGCCGAGATGGCCGAAGCTCTCGGACGCGACCGTTACGACCGGATCTACCTCGTGGGCGGAAGCTGGCGTGCCATCGCGCGGGTCGACATGGAGCGGCGCGCCTATCCGCTGCATGTGCTCCACGAATACACGATGACGCCGAGGGACCTGCGCGCCACGTTCGACTACATCGACGGGGCCGACATCGGGGACCTGGGCAAGCGCACCGACACCAGTTCCGCTCGCATGTCGCTGGTGCCGATCGCGGCCGAGGTGCTGGCCCGCGTCGTCCGGACGTTCCGCCCCAGGGAGATCGCCGTCTCCAGCTACGGCATCCGCGAGGGGCTGCTCTACGAGCAGATGCCCGACGTTCTGCGCGCCCGCGACCCGCTCATCGAGAGCTGCCGGGCGTCGGAGGCGGCTTCGGCGCGGCTGCCGGGATTCGGCCGTGCGCTCTACCATTTCGTCGCCCCGCTCTTTTCGCGCTTCGACGACCGCCGCCACCGCCTGATCCGTGCATCCTGCCTGCTGCATGACGTCAGCTGGCGAGCGCATCCGGACTACCGCGCCGAGACCTGCTTCGACAACGCCACCCGCGCCAACCTCGGCGGGTTGACCCATTCGGAGCGGGTGTTCCTCGGCCTGGCCCTGCTCCACCGCTACCGCAACAAGCGGGAGGGCACGCCCTTCGAGGCGCTGGCCCCGCTCCTGAGCGAGGCCGACACCGCGCAGGCGGAGATACTGGGCAAGGCGATGCGTTTCGGCGCCATGTTCTCGGCGCAGGACCCGTCGCTGATGGGAACGCTCAAGCTCTTTCCCAAGAAGGGCGAGCTGGAACTCGCGTTGCCGCGCGGCGACGGCGAAGCGCTCTTCGGCGAGGTGGCGGAAGCGCGTTTCAAGTCGCTCGCGTCGTCGCTCGGGGTCGAGCCGACGGTGCGGGTGATGAAGGGGTGAGGCGCGCCCGGACGGGCCTCCGGTGGAGGGCCGTCAGCGCCGAACGCGGGGGTCGCAAGACCGCCGGCGGGCCGGAGGCAGGCGGGACGGACGGCTGGTCCGCTGTGTGGGACGAAGCCGACATTCCCTTGCAGACGTGTAGGCCGGCATACCGATACGGCGCGGTCATCGTCTTTTAGATGACCTGGGCAGCGGTTCTTGTTTGACTCAGTCTCACATCGTCTTCAGCGTGTTTCAGTAAACCCTAAGGAGAGATCATGGCCCTTGAACAAGCACTCGCTGTGCTCGCTGATCGCGTGCGTTCTCATTCCAGCTCGATGCTTACCGAGGAAGCGGTCAAGACTGCCGTTGTACTGCCTTTCTTGAGCGCTTTAGGTTACGATATTTTCGATCCCGCCGAGGTGGTGCCGGAGTTCACCGCTGACGCCGTAGGAAAGAAGGGCGAGAAGGTAGACTACGCCATATGTGCGGATGGAAAGGTTCGCATCCTCATCGAGTGCAAGCCAATCACCACCACCCTCGATAAGGTCCACCTCGCACAGTTGTTCCGGTACTTCACCGTTACATCCGCCCGCTTTGCGATCCTGACCAACGGCCGGACCTTTCACTTCCATACTGACGTGACCCCTTGTTTCTCCTCCAGACGCTGCTGGAATCCAGACCGAAGCGAAGGGACTGGATATGAAGCGAAGCAGGTTCAGCGAAGAGCAGATCATCCACTGCCCGTCAGGCGATTGCAAAGCAATCTGCCGGGA
>JBBQDX010000143.1:0-11349 GCA_038320125.1 Rhodobacterales bacterium
GGCGTCTGGCGAAGAGGTCGGGGGCGTCTTAGGATGCACCGCCGGCCCCCGCAAGGAGACGCCCCATGACCCCCGCCGAACGTCTCGCGGCGCTTGCCGGGCGCTGGCGAACGTTGCGCGTGCTGCGCCACGCGGACGGGACCGGGGCTCGATTCTCGGGGCAAAGCCTCTGGGCGGCCGAGGGCGCTCTGCTGCGATGCACGGAAGCGGGAACGCTGGAACAGGGGGGCCACCGGTTCGCGGCCCGTCGCGAGACCCTCTGGCGCGCGACGCCTTCGACCATCGAGGTGCTCTTCGCCGATGGCCGGCCATTCCACGCCATCGATGGGCGCCCGGCGGTCCACGACTGCGCGCCCGACACCTACATCCTGCGCGACGACTTTGGCACCTGGCCCCGCTGGTCGGTGCGCTGGCAAGTCGAGGGGCCGCGCAAGTCCTACCGCGCGACGACAGGCTACAGTCCTATGCGGTGACGCAATCCTCGCCCGTGTCCCGCCAGATCGGCACGTTCTGCGCCATCTCGCAGAACCCCATGAAGGACCGCTGGCCCACCGTCAGGCAGGCGCGCGCGCCGATCTCGATCCTGCCGCCGGTGGAATCGGTGCAGTAGCAATCGACGCCGGGCATCGGCGTCCAGACAGGACCGGCCGCAGCGGCGAGGGTCGCCGGCAGGGCGAACAGGATCAGGGCGGGGATGAATCGCGTCATGGCGGCGTCCTCCTGCCGTAGAGCTTATCACGGGTGGCACCCTTGACCAGACGCGATCGGGGCCGCATCACGCGGCGATGATCCCCACCGAGCGCCTCGACCAGATCCTCGCGCGCTTCGAATACCTCGAGGCGCGGCTGAACGCGGGCGTCCCACCGGCCGAGATCGCGGGTCTCACCCGCGAATATTCCGAAGCCCGCGGCGTGGTCGACGAGATCCGCGCCTATCGCTGCGTCCTGTCGCAGACGGCGGAGGCGACGGCGCTGCTGTCGGACCCCGAGATGCGGGCCCTGGCCGAGGCGGAGCTGCCGGAGCTTCGGGCGGCGGCGGACCGGGCGGAGGCGTCGCTGCAACGCGCGCTGCTGCCGCGCGACGCGGCCGACCCGCGGCCGGCCATTCTCGAGATCCGGCCGGGCACGGGGGGCGAGGAGGCGGCGCTCTTCGCCGGCGATCTGGAGGCGATGTACCGCCGTTACGCGGAGGCGCGCGGCTGGACGATGGAGGTGGTCGAGCGGCAGGAGACCGACCTCGGCGGCGTGCGCGAGCTGGTGGCGCGGGTGGCGGGAGAGAACGTCTTCGCGCGCCTGAAGTTCGAGAGTGGCGTGCACCGGGTGCAGCGGGTGCCCTCGACCGAAAGCGGCGGGCGCATCCACACCTCGGCGGCGACCGTCGCGGTGCTGCCCGAGGCCGAGGCGGTGGAGATCGACATTCCGGCCACCGACATCCGCATCGACACGATGCGCGCCAGCGGCGCCGGCGGGCAGCACGTTAACACCACTGATTCAGCTGTCCGCATCACCCACCTGCCGACCGGCATGATGGTCACCTCCGCCGAGAAATCGCAGCACCGCAACCGCGAGATCGCGATGAACGTCCTGCGCGCCCGGCTCTACGAGGCGCAGCGCGCGGCGGCGGATGCGGAGCGGTCGGCAGACCGGCGCGCGCAGGTCGGCTCCGGCGATCGCAGCGAGCGCATCCGCACCTACAATTTCCCGCAGGGCCGGATGACCGACCACCGCATCAACCTGACGCTCTATTCGCTGGGCGCGGTGATGCAGGGCGACCTCGACGAGGTGATCGACGCGCTGACCGCCGATCTGCAGGCCCGGCAGATGGCCGAGATGGGGACGTGACCCCGGGGCAGGCCCGCGCCCTGCTGGCTGCGGCGGGCGTGCCGGACCCGGGCGGCGATGCGGCCCGGTTGCGGCGGGCGTTCGCCGACGAGACCGCCTTCGCCGCCGTGGTAGAGCGCCGGGCGCGGCGCGAGCCGGTCTCGCAGATCCTCGGATGCCGGGCCTTCTGGACGCACGACTTCATCGTCACCGCGGATGTCCTCGATCCGCGCCCCGAGACCGAGACGCTGGTCGAGGCCGCGTTGTCGGCACATTTCGACCGGATGCTGGACCTCGGCACCGGTTCGGGCTGCATCCTGCTGTCGCTTCTCGCGGAGCGGGGAGGCGCGACGGGGACCGGCACCGACCTGTCGCCTGCGGCGCTGGCCGTGGCGCGGCGCAACGCGGTGGCAACGGGTGTCGGTGCGCGGGCCACGTTCCTGCGGTCGGACTGGCTTGGCAGCGTCGAGGGCGGCTTCGACCTGATCGTCTCCAACCCGCCCTACATCGCCGACGACGAGATGGCGGGCCTCGCGCCCGAAGTGCGCGACTGGGAGCCGCATCTGGCGCTGACGCCGGGGGGCGACGGACTCGACGCCTACCGCCGCATCGCGCGCGAGGCTCCCGGCCATCTCCTGCCCGGCGGTCGGCTGATGGTGGAGATCGGGCCGGCGCAGGCGGCCGCGGTCTCGAGGCTCTTCGGGCGGGCGGGGCTGACCGCGGTGGCCACGATCCGCGACCTCGGCGGGCGGGACCGGGTGATCTGCGCCGAAAAATCGCGCGAATGCTGACGAATCGCCTTGTAACCGGGGCCGGATCTTCGCATACACGCGAGGTATCCAGAGATTGACGGTATAATATCGTCCCGGATGCGACGCCCGATCAATCCGGACCATCTCGACCCGCGCGACGGGCAGGGTCCCCGGCAGATACCAGCGGAAACATTCCAGGCATGAGAAGCAGCAAGTCCCGTTCGCGGAACAAGAACCGTAGCCGAAGCCCTCAGGGTGGTGGCAACATCGTCAGTCGGACGTTCGACAGCTCGGGGCCCGAGGGCAAGGTGCGCGGCACGCCTGCGCAGATCATCGAGAAATACAACCAGCTCGCCCGCGATGCGCAGCTTTCCGGCGACCGGGTCGCCGTCGAGAACTTCCAGCAGCATGCCGAGCACTACACCCGCTTGCTCGCCGCCGCGCAGAAGGAAGTCGATGCGCGCCAGCAGGGCAACCAGGGGCAGCAGAACTACAACCAGAACAATCCCTCCGGCCAGAACAACGGTCATCAGGGTGGCGGCCATCAGGGCGGCGGCGGCGGCCAGAACGACGGCCACCAGCAGGGCGGCAACCAGCCGGGTGGCAATGTCCAGGGAGGCAATGCCCAGGGTGGCGGTCAGGACGGCGACGGCCGGGATGCGAGTCAGCAGGACGCCCCGCAGACTCCGCCGCAGAGCCCGGCCCCGGGACGTCGCCAGGGCGGCAACCGGCGGCGCGAGAAGCCGGAGATTCGCGATGAGGATGCCGCCGACCGCGACGCCCGCAGCCAATACGGCGACCCGCGCGTTGCGCGCAGTCCCGATGTGATGGATGCGCCGGAAGGCGACAGCGGCCTCGTCGAGACGCCCGAGGCCCGTGCGACCATCTCCCCGGCGGAGCCAAAGGCGGAGAAGCCGAAGCGCACCCGGGTCCGCAAGAAGGCCCCGGCGGAGGTTCCTGCCGAACCGGCTTCCGACGACTGAACGCCCGGCGCTCCGCCGCCCACAAGACGGCCGTCAGGCCAGCGTCCGAGCCAGCGCGCACCAGGCTTCCAGTGGCACCTGCTCAGCCCGGTCCGTCGGCGCGATGCCGGCGGCGCGCAGGTAATCCTCGATATCGGGGGAAACTCCCTTCAACGCCGCGCGCAGCATCTTGCGCCGCTGGTTGAACCCTTTCGCCACCACCCGTTCCAGCACCGCCGCATCGGCCGCGAACCGGGGCGCGGGCAGGGCGGCGAAGTGGACGACGGCGGAATGGACCTTCGGTGGCGGGCTGAACGCCTCGGGCGGCAGGGTCATCGCGATGCGCACGTCGCAGCGCCATTGCGCCAGCAGCGCTAGCCGCCCGTAGGCCTTCGAGCCGGGCCCGGCCACGATCCGCTCCGCCACCTCCTTCTGGAACATCAGCGTCAGGCTCTGCCACCCGGGCGGCCAGGCCGGCGGCGTGAGCCATCGGACCAGCAGTTCCGTGCCGACGTTGTAGGGCAGGTTGGCGATCACCCGCCACGGCGTCGCCAGATGCGCGGAGGTATCGAGAGCGAGCGCATCGACGTTGATGATCTCGAGCCGCCCCGGATAATGCGCCGAAATTTCGGCCAGCGCCGGCAGGCAGCGGGCGTCCTTCTCGATGGCGACGACGCGCCGCGCGCCCTCGGCCAGCAGCCCGCGAGTCAGGCCACCGGGCCCTGGGCCGATCTCCAGCACGTCGATGCCGTCCAGCGATCCGGCGACGCGGGCGATGCGCGAGGTGAGGTTGAGGTCGAGGAGGAAGTTCTGTCCCATCGACTTCTTCGCGCGCAGATCGTGCGCGGCGATCACGTCGCGCAGCGGCGGCAGGTCGTCGATCCGGCTCATCCGCGCCGTCGCGCCGCCATGTCCCGGGCCATCCGCAGCGCCGCGACCATCGAGGTCGGGTCGGCCCGGCCCTGTCCGGCGATGTCGAAGGCGGTGCCGTGGTCGGGCGAGGTGCGGACATGCGGCAGGCCCAGCGTGACGTTGACGCCGCCCGCGAAGTCGATGGTCTTGATCGGGATCAGCGCCTGATCGTGATACATGCAGACGGCAGCGTCGTAGGTGGCGCGGGCCGCGGCGTGGAACATCGTGTCGGCGGGCAGGGGGCCGAAGCAGCCCAGTTCGGGCGCGAGGCGTGCGACGAGCGCGATGATCCAGTCCAGCTCCTCGCGGCCCATCGCCCCGCCTTCGCCCGCATGGGGGTTGAGGCCGGCCACGGCGATCCGCGGCGCGGCCACGCCGAAGTCGCGCCTGAGGCCGGCGTGGGTCACGCGCAGCGCGGTCTCGAGTGCCGCGGGGGTCAGGGCGCGGGGCACCTCGGACAGGGGAATGTGGATCGTCGCGGGCACAACGCGCAGGTCGGGGCAGGCCAGCATCATCACCACGTCGGCCCCCCCCGCGAGGGCCGCGAGGTATTCGGTGTGGCCGGGATGCGGGAAGTCGGCCCCGTCCTTCAGCGCCTTCTTGTTGATCGGCGCGGTGACGACGCCGGAGGCGCCGCCGCCCTGCGCAAAGGCCACCGCAGCGGCGATGGCCGCGATGATGCCCGCGGCCTGTGCGGGGTCGGGGCGGCCGGGGCGGGCGGGTCCGGGCAGGTCGACGGGCAGGACGCAGAGCGCGCCGGGGACCGTGTCCTCGGGCGCATCGATCACGCGGACCGGCAGGCCGAACCCTTTGAAATGCGCAGGATTGCCGAGGACGAAGAACGGCACCTCCGGGGCGAGCGTCCGGGCGCGGGCGATGACCTCGGGGCCGATGCCCGCGGGTTCCCCGCAGGAGACGGCGAGGGGGCGCGCGTCAGCGGGTGATGATGGCATCGGCGCGCAACTCGTCGAGATACCCCTGCGCATAGCTGCCGAGACGCTGGCTCAGGATCTGCTGGCCAAGGGCCTCGAAGGCATCTTCCGAGGGCTCCGCGACGCGGCCGCACATCATCACGAAGCGCACGTCGCCGCCAGTCGCGAGCAGCGTCGAGGATTCGCCCTCGTCGAGCTTGGCAAGCTCCTGCCGCAGGTCGGCCGGAAGGGTGGCCACCTGCGCCGTCTGCCGCACGAGGGTGCCATCGGGCTCGCCCCTCGCCACGCCGTAGAGATCGTCGCAGACGTCGACGCGGTCGCGCAGGCGGGCGGCTTCGGCCAGCGCCTCCGCCGTGCGGCCGCCGGCGATGCGGTATTCGGCATAATCCACCGATGCGGCGGAGGGAGCGCCGCCACCGGTCTCGTCGAGGTCGCGCAGCAGGAAGAGGGCGATAAAGGAGCCGAAGTTCACCGGCTCCGAGACCTGGCCCGGGGCGAGGGTCAGCACCTGGCTGGCGATCGGCGGGGCGAGGTCCGACAGGTCGACCCAGTCGAGCCTTCCGCCCGCGCCGGCGGACTCGGATCGCGAATAGGCCCGCGCGGCGCGCTCGAACGCATCCTGCCCGGAGATGGTCGCGTAAAGCCGCTGCGCAAGGGCTTCCTGCTCGGCACGGGTCTCCGGCGTGAGCGGCAGGGCAATCTCGGACATCAGCACCCGGACGCTGCCGCTGTCGCCCTGCGCGAGGGCACGGTTCACCTCGGCGTCCGAGGGACGGGCGCGGGGACCGAACCGCTGCTGCACCACGCCGCGCCAAAGCAGACCGGTGCGGACGAAGTCGCGGAGCGTTTCGGACGCCACCCCTTCCCGCTCGAGCGCCGCCACAAAATCCGCGGTGGAGAGGTTGGCGCGGCCCGCGAACTCGAGGAGGCCCGCGTCCAGTTCCTCGGGCGTGAGGGTGATCTCGGCGCGCTGCGCGGCCTCCGCCTGCAGCGCCTCGTCGATCAGCACATCGGTGGCGCTGGCGGTGTCGGCATCCGGCGCGCGCAGGAGGCTCAGAAAGAGCGCGCGCTGCTGCACCTGGAAATTGGTGATGGCGATGCCGTTCACGGTGGCCGCGGCCGCGAAGGGCTGCTGCGCATGCGCGGTCCCGGTCATGCCGGCCGTCATGGCCCAGCCCGCAGCCAGAAGTGCAGCCAGTAGTGCCGCCGGAAGTCTCGTCATCGCCCGCCCTCTCAAGTTCGCCCCTTCAAAGCCCGCAGCGCCGCCGCCTGTCGCGGCGATCCTCCACGCCGAAGCCTGCCAGCTGCACGCCGAGCCCGACCCGTGTCGAGGCGTCGAGCCGATCGTTGGAGGTGAAGCGGCGCTCCACGTCGAGATCGACCGTCACGCAATCGGACCGGTAGGTCACGCCCAGCCCGGCCCGGCTGGCGTCGTCGGTGACGCTGTCATAGCGCCAGTTGACCCGCCCCGTCCAGTCGCCCCAAAGGTCGCGCGCGGCGTCCAGCTCCCATTCCGACGTGTCGAGCGGGCGCCCCGAGGCGGCATCGGACTGCAGCCAGGTGTAACGCGTCTCGAGGCTGTGGCGCGGCCCGGACCAGGTCAGGCTCGTCTCGGAGCGCGAGACGTCGAGCCCGTCGTCGAAGAGCGACCGCTGCGTGACCGTGAAGGCGTCGCCGCGCGCCGCACTCACGGCCAGCAGCCAGTCCGAGGCGGTGCCGTCGAGGCCGCTGCCCGCTTCGAACTGGTCGAGATCCTCGGTGCGCCAGATCCGGCCCGCGGTGCCGCTCAACTGCCAGCCGGCGGGGTCGTAGCGGGTGTAGGTGGCGCCCAGCGTCAGCCTCTGCCCCAGCTCGCGGGTGTCGCGTCCCGCGAAGCGCGACGGCGAGAAGAGATTGCCCTCGTCGAACTCGGGGGTGAGGCTGTCCTCGGCGGGCGTGCGCGGCCGGTTGGAGGGTGCGAAGAAGACCTGCGCCACCGGTTCGATCACCTGGCGGACGCCGCCCGCGCCGCCCCGCGCCAGCGGCAGACGCAGCTCGAGCCCGGCGTAGGGGACGGCGCGCGCGAAGCTCGTGTCGTCGAACGTCGGATCCTGGCGCACGTCGTAGGCGTCGAAATGGAAGCCGGCGATCGGCGTCGCCACGACGCCGTTGTCGAACACGTGGCTGCGCCGCCAGTCCACCGCGGCCGAGGCGCGCAGCACGTCGCGGGCGGAGTCGGGCGCCAACCCGGCGGGCACGCTGCCGGCGCTGCGGTTGCGGGCATGGGCCTGCAGCGTCCAGACGAGCGCGCCGCCCAGCACGGGGGAGGGCACCCGCCGCTGCCGCTCGATGGAAAAGACGGGGCTCGGCTGGAACCGGTTCCGCTCGCCGGCGCGCAGGGTGTTGAAGGCGAGCACCTCGGCCAGGAAGCGGTCCTCCCGGTCGATGCGGGTGATGGCGAGGCGGGAGTCGAGGCGGTCCTTCTCGGAGATGTCGTAATTCAGCAAGTAGGTGTCGTCCGAGACCACCTCGAGGTCGAACTCCAGCCGGTAGTCGCGCGGCAGAAAGAAGGTGCCGGCGGCGAAGACGTAGCCACGCGCCTCGCCGGGGCGCACTTCGTCCCGCGCCAGCGCTCCGTTGACCTCGATGGTGCCGCTGTCGAAGGCCTGGCGATAGCGGAACCCGAGGCTGCGGGTTTCGGTCGTGGTCAGGAAGGGCAGCAACGTCAGGTCGCGCGACGGGCCGAGCGCGATGAAATAGGGGGTGATGATCCCGGTGCCGAGCAGATCGTCGGCGCTGATCCGGGGTGCGAGGAAGCCGCTGGACCGCTCCAGCGTCGGGTCGGGCAGGCGCAGCCGCGGGAACCAGGCCACGGGAACCCCCAGCACCTCGAACCGCGCGTTCTCGAAGTAGAGCTGCTGCGCCTCGCGGTCGTGGATGACGCGGCGGGCGCGGATCTGCCAGACCGGCACCGGGTAAGCCGCGCAGACCTCGCAGGAGGAGGCGACGGTCTGGTAAAGCTGCGTGTAGCGGCCCTCCGCCCCGGTCGCGATCTCGGTGGCGGCGATCTGCAGCTGCTCGTCGAGGACGAGGCGCGCGCCGGTCAGCACGCTGGCGCGCAGGTCGCGGCTGAGGGCTGCGTAGTCGGCGATCAGGATCGTGTCGCTCCCGTCGAGCAGCGTAAGCGGCCCCTCGACCAGCACCCGGTCCTCGCCCCGCAGGTAGGTGATGCGGCTGGCGCGCAGGATGCGGCCGCCCGCGAAGATCTCGACGTTGCCCGAGGCGGTGAGTTGCCCCTCGTCGAAGTCGATGCGGTCCGCGACCAGCGTTGCGGGCGCGGGTTCGCGCTGCGCGAGGCTCGGCAGCGAAAGGACGGGCAGCAGCAGGAAAGCCGCGAGGACCGCGAGGAGGAGGCGCATCAGCCGTCCTCCTGCCGCAGCAGCAGCCCCGTGCTGAGCAGGATCGCGGCCAGCGGCGGCGACCAGGCGGCGAGGGCGATGGGAAGCTGGCCGCTCTCGCCCAGCACCTGTGCGAAGTTGCGCAGAAAGAAGATGCCGAAGCCGAGCAGGAGCGCCGTCAGGACCAGGATGCCGGACCTGCCGGCCCGCGCGTGGCGCATCGAGAAGGCCGCGCCGATCAGCACCATGGCCGCCAGCATCAGCGGATTGGCCAGCTCCGTCTGGAACCAGACGCGATGCGTGCGGCCAGAGAAACCGGCGGCATCAAGCTGCGTGATGAAACCGGGAAGCTGGAAGATCGGGATCGAGGAGGGGACGCCGAAGCTGTCGCGGATCTGGGCGCGCGTCAGGGTCGAGGGAATGGAGGTATCGTCGAGCACGCGGGCGTCGCGTTCGGGATTGTCGGAGCTTCCGAGTGGCCAGACCTTCGCGTCCTCCAGCCGCCAGGCGCCTTGCGAGAGTTCGGCGCGCGACGCCTCGACCCGCTCGATGGGGCTGCCTTCGGAGTCGAAGGCGATGAAGGTCGCGTCGAAGAGCACGGTTCCGTCGAGCGAGGCGCGCGCGGCGCGGATGACCGTCTGGCCGTCGCCGTCGCCTTGGCGCAGCCAGACGCCTTCCTCGCTGACCGACAGGATGGAATGGATGCCGCCCCGGTAGCGCGCGATCTGCCGCTCGTAGGCGGTCTGCGTGGCGGCGACGATCGGGTTGACGACGAGCAGCGCCGCGATGCCAAGCGCCATCGCCGCCGCCGTCGGCACCAGCGCGGCCCGCAGGGCGGAGCGGCCCGAGGCGCGGATCACCACGAGTTCGGAGGAGCGGGCGAGCGACAGAAAGAGCGCCAGCGTCGCCAGGATCACGATCAGCGGCAGGATCTGGTAGAGGGCGGCGGGCAGGTTGAGCGCCGCGAGCCGCAGACCGTCGCCGAGGCTTGCCTCCTGCCCGTCGAGGCGGCGCAACTGCTCCATGAGATCGATCGGCAGCAACAGGCCGGTGAAGACCAGCGCCACTATGAATACCAGCCACAGGAAGCGGCGCGCGAGATAGCGGGGCAGGATCATGCCGGCATCTCCGCCTGGCGGCGCAGGACGTGCGCGCCCCGCGTATCGCGCCAGACCAGCACCGCGCCGAGCGCCAACGTCAGCAGGGCGGGAACATAGGTCGCCCACCAGAGGGCGGCGTCGCCGCGGGCGATCGTCTCGGCGAGGTTGGCGAGCATCTTCAGCAGGATCGCGGCGACCACCGCGGCGAGGATCTGCCGCCAGAGGCCGAGGCGCGAGTAGCCGCCCAGCATCAGGAAGCCGAGCGACATCAGCGGCAGTCCGAGCGCGAACAGCGCCTCCGCGAAGCGGGCGTGCCCCTCGAAGCGCAGTTTGGCCGCGTCGTCGCCGGTCAACGCCTGCGCTGCCGCGTCGGCGCGCAGCAATGTCGCGGTCGAGAGCTCGCGCAGGTCCGGCCGGCGCATGCCGCCGCCGCCCGACAGCCCACCGAGGTCATAGGCAAAATCGTCGAAGGTCGTGATCACGAGGCTGCGGTCGCTGGCCTGCAGGGTCTGCGCCATGCCGTCGAACATCACGAGGCGGGTGGAGTCGCCGGCCGCACCCGCGCGCACCAGGACCGCGCGTTCGGCGGTATAGGTCGTCTGCAACGCCGGGCTGCGCCGGTCCTGCAGGAGGAGCCCGAGCAGCTCGCCCTGCTCGCTGATCTCGCGGACGTAGACGGTGACGCCGCTGCCGGGATGCACGAACTCGCCCTCCTGGAGGAAGCGCGCGGTGACGTCGCGGCCGACCTCCGCGCCACGCTCCGCCAGTTCGGTGCGCGACAGCGGCACCAGAAGATGGCCCAGCACCGAGACCATCAGCGCCACGGCCAACCCGAAGAAAAGCACAGGGCGCGCCAGCCGCCAGGGCGACAGGCCGGTGGTCTGGGCCACGACCATCTCGCTGTCGGCCGCCAGCCGGTTGATGCCGTAGAGCGCCGCCACCAGCGCCGAGACCGGCAGCACCGCGTAGATGACGTTGGGCAGGGCCAATGCCGTGAACTCGAGGAAGGTCAGCAGGCTCGATCCGCCCTCGATCAGGCGGTCGAACAGTCCGATGGCGCGGTTCACCCAGTAGACGGCGACCAGCACCAGGCTGAAGAAGCCGAAGTAGATCAGCAGCTGCCCGGCGAGGTATCTGTCGAAAAGTCCCAAGCCGCCCCCGGATGCCCTGCTCCGATCCTTCCTAGCGAGGAAGCCCCGCGCATCAAAGCCCCGATCGCGGCGGGGTGTCTGGAATGTCGGCGGACGGGGCACTAGGGTCCGCGCGAAGCCGCATCCGGAGAACCCCATGACCCGTCCCGCCACCGTCACCTTCACCGCCACCGACCTCGAGGCCCTGCCGGCGTTCGAGGGCGTCATCGCCTGCCTCGTACCCGAGGGCGGCAAGCTCGGACCCGAGGCGGAGCAGCTCGACCGGCTGACGCATGGCGCGGTCGCGCGCGCGGCGGGGAGCCCTGCGTTCGACAAGCTGAAGGCGGGCGAGATCATGGACCTC
>JBBQDX010000144.1:0-11335 GCA_038320125.1 Rhodobacterales bacterium
CCGCCCGCTCATGAAGAACAGCCAGGTCCGCACCTTCTTCGGCATCGCCGCCACGCTGGTCCTCTCCACCGCCATCACGCTGATGCTGTTCGAGGGCTACGGGTTCGAGCAGGCGATGCGCGAGGCGCTCTTCAACATCGCGTCGATCCTCACCGGCACCGGCTATGCCAGCGTCGACTACATGCAATGGGGCGGTTTCATCGTCGCGCTCTTCTTCTTCGCCGGTCTCATCGGCGGCTGCGCGGGCTCGACCTCCTGCTCGGTCAAGGTCTTCCGCTACCAGATCCTCTTTGCCGCCATGAAGGCGCAGATCCGCCGCATCCATTCGCCCCACGGCATCTTCCGCCCGCGTTACGACGGCCGCACGGTGAGCGACGACGTGCTGTCGTCGGTGATGGCGTTCTTCGTGCTCTTCGTGGTAACGCTGGGGGTATTCTCGGTGCTGCTCGCGATGACCGGGCTCGACCTGCTCACCAGCATTTCGGGGGCCGCCACCGCAATCGCCAACATCGGGCCGGGCCTGGGCGACATCATCGGGCCGGCGGGCAACTTTTCCTCGCTCAGCGACGTGGCGAAATGGCTGCTGTCGGCAGCGATGCTGATCGGGCGGCTCGAACTCGTGGTCGTCTACGTGCTTTTCACGCGCCGCTTCTGGGAGACCTGAGGATTTCCCTCACTCCCAGCAGCCGACCAGCACCGTCATGCCCGCAGCCCGGCGCGTCAGGTCCTCCGGCGCGATCGTTCCGGTCTGCCGCGACGTCACCGGCGCGATGCCGGCCGCCTCGAGCACGCGTCCGAGCACCTGCGACTTCGCGGCGACGGCCACATCGTCGGGCAGCACCCGGTCGCCGCCTGCCGGATCGGGCAACAGCAGGCCCGCGACCCGCCCGCCGCCGTCCAGCACCGGGCCGCCGACGTCGCCGTCGCGCGCCGCGAGGGCCAGCCGCAGGAGGCCCTCGTCGCCGTCGAGGCCGCGCACGTCCTCCAGCGTTCCGAAGGTCAGGGTCGCCGCCCCCAGCACGCCGCCGTAGGGAAAGCCGCCGACCGCGACCGCGCTGCGCAGCCGCCCTTCCGCAGGCGCCAGCGCTGCCACCTCCGGCGGTGCCAGCCGCGCCTGCGGTTCCAGCACGGCGATACCGTCCCGCAGCAGAACCAGGGTCGCGTCGTGCGACCGGTCGATGGTGATGCGGCCACAGCCCTCGACGGTCGCCGCCGCGGTCGCCACGCTCCCCGCCGCGTCCACGAAGAAGCCGGAGGCCGCGCGCAGAGGTTGGCGCACCTCGAGGCCGGAGATCATGTCGAACGTCTGCTCGCCCGCCTCGAACCCCGCATCCACGGGGAGCGGCGCGCCGGTCGACGCCAGCGTTTGTTCCATCTGCGGCACGACGCGGGCGGCTAGCGCGTCCTGTCGCTCGGGCCAGCTCAGGATGTATCCGACGATGTGCCCGTCGATCAGCCGCGCGTGCACCTGCGTCGTGCGGTCGGGCGCCACGCCGGTAATCTCGAAGTCCTCGGGGCCCTTCCGCCGGGGGCCCCGCTCGGGGACGATGTCGAGCGTCTGCAGGATTTCGTAGAGCCCGCCCAGCGCCGCCGCGTCGCCCGCCTGGGAGATCAGCGAAAGGCGCACGCCGCTGTCGTCCTTCGGCCCGTAATGCACGAAGGGCGCCTCGATCCGCTCGAAGGCGACGAAGGCCGTGGGCGCGGTCAGCGAGATCCCTGCGCGCTCCACCGTCAACGGCTCCAGCCCCAGTTCCGCCTGCGCCGCCACGTAATCGCGGTTGAGTTGCGCCTGCTGCCGCCTCGTTAACACGCCGGTCGCCTCGAAGCCGGCCGATCTTTGCCAGGCTGCCATCGAGGTGCGCGTGCCCGGGCCGTAGTTCCCGTCGATGGCCGCATCGTAGTGCCCGAACCATTGCAGTGCGCGCTGCAACCCCATCTTCTCCTCCCGCGTAAGCAGCGCCTCCGTCCGGCGCGCTTCCGGAACCGTCTCCTCGGGCCCGCCGGCCGGCGTCGGTGTCGCGTCCGGAACCGGCGGGAAGGCGGGTGCCGCCGGACGCTCCGCCGCCCCGGCACCGCTCCCGGCGGGCCAGAACCGCTCGCCATAGGTCTCGCCCGCCGTGAGGTAACTGTCCTGCGGGATCAGCCCCGTGCCGCGCAAACGGCTTAGCACCCGGCGGGCTTCCTCGACGTCGTAGGGGCCGAGGGCGAGCCCGTACCATGCCCCGCCGAGCCCGAACCCCTTGATGTCGTTCACCGAACCGGCATAGCTCCGCGCCCGCTGCGTCGCCTCCGCGAGGCTGGGGTGCGCCTCGATCTGGACGAACGCACGCTCCTGCGCCGCGGCCAGCCCGCCGAGACACAGCAGCAGGATCGTGAGGAGAGCGCGGTGCATGGGGTTCCCAGTCGTTCCGAGGATCAGGTCGTCACGGACTGTGTCGAGCATCTCCCCCGTCAAGGAAAGACCGGCAGCCGGGTCACGCCCACACCGGGCGCGCGTTGACGCCAGGAGTGTTGCCGCATAGACGCGGTCGCGACCGCCAGCAGGACGCCCGATGACCAAGCCCGACACGCCGCAGAGCTTCCAGGAGATCATCCTGCGGCTGCAATCCTACTGGGCCGCGAAGGGCTGCGCCATCCTGCAACCCTACGACATGGAGGTCGGCGCGGGCACCTTCCACCCGGCCACCACCCTGCGCGCCCTCGGGCCGAACCGCTGGGCCGCCGCCTACGTCCAGCCCTCGCGCCGCCCGACCGACGGCCGCTACGGCGAGAACCCGAACCGGCTGCAGCATTACTACCAGTTCCAGGTCCTCATCAAACCGTCGCCCCCCGACTTGCAGGAGCTCTACCTCGGCTCGCTGGAGGCCATCGGCATCGACGCCGCGCTCCACGACCTGCGCTTCGTCGAGGACGACTGGGAAAGTCCGACGCTCGGGGCTTGGGGCCTCGGCTGGGAGGTCTGGTGCGACGGCATGGAAGTCAGCCAGTTCACCTATTTCCAGCAGGTCGGCGGCCACGACTGCCACCCCGTCTCGGGCGAGCTGACCTACGGTCTCGAGCGTCTGGCGATGTATGTGCTGGGCGTCGATCACGTCATGGACATGCCGTTCAACGCGCCCGATGCCCCCATCCCCCTGCTCTACGGCGACGTCTTCCGCCAGACGGAGGAGGAATACGCCCGCTGGAACTTCGACACCGCCGACACCGCCGTCCTGTTGCGCCACTTCGAGGAGGCGGAGACGCATTGCGCCGACATCCTCGCGCGTGACGCGCTCGACCCCAGGACCGGCAAGCGCATCGTCATGGTCCACCCGGCCTACGACCAGTGCATCAAGGCCAGCCATATCTTCAACCTGCTCGACGCCCGCGGGGTGATCTCGGTGACGGAGCGGCAGGCCTATATCGGCCGGGTGCGGGCCCTCGCAAAGGCCTGCGCCGATGCCTTCCTGACGACGCGGGCGGGCGGCTGGACCGACGCGGCCTGAGGCGCCCGGCGCCGCGTCTCCGCACCATCCGCCCGGTTGCGCTCTCCGCCCCGGCATGGCCGACAGCACCCGGCGGCCCGCCGCCTTGCCCCTGCGCGGGGCGCGGTGTAGGCCGCCCGGACCGTTCCCGACCCCGCCGGAGGCCGTCTTGGGCAAGTTCGCCGTCATCGCCATCCTGCTCTCCGCGCTGCTAGCGGGCGGCGGCATCTGGTATGCCCAGACGCGCGGCTACTACGCCCCCCTCGATGGCCCCGCGACGCTGACGCTCGCGGCACCCGGCGGCACGCTGACCGACATCGGCGCGACCGACGTCGAGGCCATCGTCTCGCAGGCCTCGCCGCTGGGGTTCCGCGCCTGCTTCACCCACGGCCTCGACCCCGCCGCGCTGCCCGGCGCCGAGCCACGCGCCGATGCCGCTCCCACCATCGCGCCGCCCTGGTTCGACTGCTTCGACGCGGGCGAGGTCGACGGCCTGATCGCCTCGGGCGCGGCGCTGGCCTTCACCGCCTACCCGAACGCGGGCTACGGCGTCGACCGCATGGTGGCGCTGACGGCGGACGGGCGTGGCTGGGCCTGGAACCAGCTCAACGACTGCGGCGAGAGGGCCTACGACGGCACCCCGGTGGGCGAAATCTGCCCCGACCGCGCCACCTACCGACCGCTGATCGAAGGAGAGAGCTGATGTCCGACCTGCTCATCGAGCTCTTCTCCGAGGAAATCCCCGCCCGGATGCAGCGCCGGGCCGCGGGCGACCTGAAGCGCCTCGTGACCGACGGTCTGGTCGAGGCGGGGCTCACCTATGCCGGTGCCATCGCCCACTGCACGCCGCGCCGCCTGACGCTGTCGATCCACGGGCTGACCGACCGGAGCCCGACCACCGTGGAGGAACGCCGCGGCCCCAAGGTCGGCGCCCCCGACAAGGCGCTCGACGGCTTCCTGCGCTCGACCGGGCTCTCGAAGGACGACCTGACCGTCGCCGACGACAGGAAGGGTCAGGTCTATATCGCCAAGGTCACGAAGGAGGGCCGCGAGGCCCCCGCCATCGTCGCCGAGGTGCTGGGGGCGGCGATCCGGGGCTTTCCGTGGCCGAAGTCGATGCGGTGGGGCGACGGCACCCTCCGCTGGGTCCGCCCGCTCCGCTCCATCCTCTGCCTGCTCACCCGCGACAGTGGCTCCGAAGTGGTACCGCTCGACGTAGGCGGCATCCGGTCCTGCAACACGACCGAAGGCCACCGCTTCATGGCACCCGGACGGTTTTCCGTAACGTCCTTCGAGGATTACGAGGCGAAGTTGAAGCGCGCTTTCGTCGTTCTCTCCTCCGAGGAGCGCGCCGACGCCATTTGGCAGGACGCCACCAACCAGGCCTTCGCCGCGGGGCTCGAGGTGGTGGAGGACGCGAGCCTTCTGGAGGAGGTCGCGGGTCTGGTCGAATGGCCCGTCGTCCTGATGGGCCGCATCGGCGAGGCGTTCCTCGACCTGCCGCCCGAGGTGCTGCAGACCTCGATGAAGGAGCATCAGAAGTTCTTTTCGGTTCGCGACAAGACCGGAAAGATCGTGCGCTTCATAACCGTTGCCAACCGCGAGACCGCCGACAACGGCGCCACCATCCTCGCCGGCAACGCCCGCGTCCTCTCGGCTCGCCTGTCGGACGCGAAGTTCTTCTGGGAGAACGACCTGCGGGTGGCGAAAGAGGGTATGAAGGACTGGCTGGAAGCGCTTGATAAAGTGACATTCCATGCCAAGCTTGGCACCCAGAAGGAGCGCATCGAGCGCATCGCCGCCCTCGCGCGCGAGATCGCCCCTGCCGTGGGCGCCGACCCCGATCTGGCCGAGCGCGCCGCCCGGCTGGCCAAGGCTGACCTGTCGTCGGAGATGGTCTACGAGTTCCCGGAACTTCAGGGCCTTATGGGACGGTATTACGCCGAGGCCGCCGGAGAAGACCCGCAGGTCGCCGCCGCAGCGCAGGAACATTACGCTCCCCTCGGACCCTCCGATGCAGTGCCCACTGCACCGGTCTCGGTGGCCGTGGCGCTGGCCGACAAGCTGGACACGCTGGCGGGGTTCTGGGCGATCAACGAGAAGCCGACAGGGGGCAAGGATCCCTATGCGCTGCGGCGGGCGGCGCTCGGGGTGGTGCGATTGGTGTTGGAGAACTGCTTAATAGTGAAATTGAAAGGCCCGCTAAAAGTTGCGTTTGGAGGGCAATCTCTTACTGGACCGGCTGAGATACTCTATTCTTTTGCCACCGAGTTTGAAATTATCGCTAAGACCGAGGATTTTGCGGGTCAATCTGCAGGCTACGCGATGGCAGAAGCTAAGCGTTCAATCCGGTCTTCTCATCCGCAGATTACAGCCTTTGCTTTCCAAGCTCTGGAGAATGTTATTGAGGAGTTCAAAGACTGGCATCTTTCATCTGCAGACGATGTTTACGACAATCCCGGCGAGACGGAACAGGATGAAATTAGCAGCCTCATCAAGAAACGTTCCACACAATACCGGCCAACAAAGCGTCGCAAAACAGTGGAGTTCACCGACAACACTTCCCCCAACCTCCTCGCCTTCCTCCACGACCGCCTCAAGGTCCATCTCCGCAACGAGAATATCCGCCACGACGTCATCGACGCCTGCCTCTCGGCCCCGAACGCCGACGATCTGGCGAGCCTCACGGCCCGTGCCCGCGCTCTCAACGCCTTCCTCGCCACCGACGACGGCGGCAACCTGCTCCAGGGTTACCGCCGCGCCGCCAACATCCTGACCCAGGCCGAGGCCGCCGACGGCGTGGAATACAGCTACGGGGCCGACCGCAAGCTTGCCGAGACCGACGAGGAGCGCGCGCTCTTCGATGCGATGGACACCGCCGGTCCGAAGATCGCGGCTTCGCTCGAGGCCGAGGACTATCCCGCCGCCATGGCCGCCCTCGCCGCGCTGCGCGCGCCGATCGACGCTTTCATCGAGGCCGTGCAGGTCAACGCCGACTCACAGGTCTTGCGCCGCAACCGCCTGAACCTCCTGCACGGCATCCGTGACATCTGCGCCAGCATCGGCGACCTGTCGCGCATCGAGGGGTGACGCGAGGCTGGGCAAACGTTGGGAAAGCCTTAACCTCCTAAGGAATAGACTTGCAATGCTGCGCCGCAACATCACATGATGCTGCGACTGCACAGTCCGTTCTTCCCGGAGGCCCAGGCCATGCTCGATACGCCCGGCTTCGTCGAAGTCACGCCGACCGCCGATATCGACGTCGAGCGGCATGGCAACCGTGCGAAATGCCTCCAGCGCCTGATCCGCATGGACCTGCCGGTGCCGCAGACCGTGGCCCTCTCCTTCGCCACCGTGCGCGAGATCGCCGAGGGGCGCCTTCCCGACCTCGCCACGATGATCGGCCTTTTCGACGCCTCGCCCCGCCTGCTCTCCGTGCGCTCCTCGTCGGAGGCTCAGGACTGGGGCGGGCCGAATGCCGTCCTCAACATCGGCATGAACGACGAGGCGCATGCCTGGCTCGCCAACACGCTGGGCGGGGCGGTCGCCGACGCACTCTACCTTCGGTTCATCCGGTCCTTTGCCACCGAGGTCATGCGCCTCGACGAGGAGCCCTTCCTCGAGGCCAAGACCCCCGCCGCCGCCCGCGACACCTACGAAGCGGAGACCGACGAAGCCTTCCCGCAAGCCGCCGCCGATCAGCTTGCCGCCGTGCTGCGCTCCATGGCGCGCGCCTGGGAGGGCACCTCCGCCCGCCTGCTGCGCCAGGCGCAGGGTGCGCCGATCGATGCGGGCCTGGGGCTCGTGGTGCAGCGGATGGCGCAGGGCATGGGGCCGGGCCAGTCGGGGGCCGGCGTGGTGCAGTTCGTCAACCCCGCCACCGGCGAGCGGCAGGTCAACGGTCGCTACATGGGTCAGGCGATGGGCCGCGACGCCCTGCGCGAACGCGACCGCGCCCTCTATCTGACCCGCGATCCCCGCGGCCCCTCGCTCGAGGACCTGCTGCCCGAGGTCTATGCCGAACTCCTCGGCGTCGGCGACCGTTGCCGGGACCGGCTGCGCGAGGAGATGCAGGTCGAGTTCACCATCGACCAGGGTCGTCTCTTCGTTCTGGATGCGGTGCGCTGCCCCCGCGAGGCCCGCGCCAGCGTCGCCATCGCCACGGCCCTCGCCCGCGACGGCGTCATCACCCGGGCGGACGCGCTCCTGCGCATCGCTCCCGGCACGCTGTCGCGCCTGCTGCACCGGCAGATCGACCCCGGCGCCGAACGCCGGGTGCTGGCGCGCGGCATCGCCGCCTCGCCGGGTGCCGCCGCCGGTCGCATCGTCTTCGACAGTGCCGCCGCACAGGCCGCCCAGTCGCGCGGCGAACCCTGCATCCTCGTGCGCCGGGAAACCGCACCCGACGACGTGCGCGGCATGCACGCCGCCGATGCGGTGCTGACCGAACGCGGCGGCTCCACCAGCCACGCCGCCGTCATCGCCCGCGGCCTCGGGCTCCCTTGCGTGACCGGGGCCACGGGCCTCACCGTCAACGCCACCAAGCGCCTCGTCACCCTGGCCGACGGCAAGGTCCTGCGGGAGGGCGACGAGATCACCATCGACGGCTCCTCGGGCGAGGTTTTGGCCGGCGTGGTTGCGACCGTGGAGCCGGCGCTCGACGGGGCGTTCGGCGACCTGATGAAATGGTCTGACGACGTGCGCGACATCGGCGTGCGCGCCAACGCCGACACCGTGGCCGACGCGACCCTGTCGCGCACCTTCGGCGTCGACGGCATCGGTCTTTGCCGCACCGAGCACATGTTCTTCGACAGCGCCCGCCTGACAGTGATGCGCGAGATGATCTTCGCCGAGACCTCGAAGGACCGCGCCGCCGCGCTCGACCGGCTGCTGCCGATGCAGCGCGACGACTTTACCGAGCTCTTCTGCCTGATGTCGGGCCTGCCGGTTTGCATCCGCCTGCTCGACCCGCCGCTGCACGAGTTCCTGCCGACCCAGACGGAAGGCATCCGCGCGCTGGCCGAGGCGCTCGACCGGCCGCTGTCGGAGGTCAAGGCGCGGATCGAGGCGATGCAGGAATACAACCCGATGCTGGGGATGCGCGGCGTCCGGCTCGGCATCGCCTTGCCCGAGATCTACGAGATGCAGGCCCGCGCCATCTTCGAGGCGACGGTGGCGGCGCTGGCCAAGGGGGCCGACGTGCGCCCCGAGATCATGATCCCCCTGGTGACCGCCAGCCGTGAGGTCGAACTCGTCAAGCGCCGCATCGATGGCGTCGCCGCGACCGTCCGGCAGCGGACCGGCGTCGATTTCACCTACCGCCTCGGCGTCATGGTGGAGACGCCGCGCGCCGCCCTGCGCGCCGGCGAGATCGCCGAGATCTCGGCCTTCCTGAGCTTCGGCACCAACGATCTCACGCAGATGACCTATGGCCTGTCGCGCGACGACGCCGGCCGCTTCATGTCGACCTACGTCAACGAGGGCGTCTATCCCGAAGACCCCTTCACGACGCTCGACGTCGAGGGCGTGGGGGAGTTGCTGCTGCTCGGCTCGGCACGCGGGCGCAAGGCGCGGCCCGACGTGACGCTGGCGCTCTGCGGCGAGCATGGTGGCAGCCCCGAGGCCATCGCATTCTGCCGGCTGGCCGGGTTCGACTATGTCAGTTGCTCGCCCTTCCGCGTGCCGGTGACCAAGCTCGCCGCGGCGCAGGCGACGCTTCTGGGCAAGCCGCGCGCGACCTGAGGTCGGGCGGCGCGCCTGCCTGCGCATCGAAGCCGGTTTTCCGCCCCGAAGGAGCCGTTTTCCCGCCCTCCCGAAGCCGTCTTCACGCTTCCCTAACGCCCGCGCGCTACACCCGGCCGGGACGCGGAGAGGTAGCGGATGGTCCTTGCGAAATTCGGCGGCGGCATGCTGCTCGCGGCCGCGCTCGGGCTCGCGGCGCCCTCCGGGTCCGCCTCCGCGCAATCGGCGGGCGGCGTGGGCCTCGGCGGCTTTACCCGGATGGCCAGTCTCGGCGGCGAGGCGCGCAGGCTTTCGGGCTCGGCGATGCCGCTCTCGCGCCAGAACGAGCACCGCGAGGGAGGGCTCCTGGAACGCCGGTCGCGCAGCGAGGCCCGCGCGCCCGATCTCCTCGAGCGTCCGGCAATGCCCGCCGCGCCGCGCCAGACCGGCGACGCGGAGCTGCAGTGCCTGGCGGAAGCCATCTACTTTGAATCGCGCGGCGAGCCGCTTGAGGGGCAGGTGGCCGTGGGCGAGGTCGTGCTGAACCGGGTCGACGCCCCGAATTACCCCGACGAGGTCTGCGCCGTCGTGCATCAGGGGGCGCAACATGCTCCGGCCTGCCAGTTCAGCTACACCTGCGACGGCATTCCCGACCGGGTGACCGACCCGAGGTCCTGGGACACGGCCAGCGGCATTGCGCGTTATCTGATCGACGGCGGCGCCCGCAAGCTCAGCGGCGACGCCACGCACTACCACGCGGATTACGTCGACCCGAACTGGGCCCATGTCTATCCCCGCACGGCGACGCTCGGGCGGCACTACTTCTACCGCCAGATCCCCGGAGCCTGAGGCCCGGGGGCGCAAACCGCCCGCAAGGCGGCGCGGGCGGGCTTTCGCGCGGCGTGCCGACGTGGTCTGAGGGGAGGGGGCCGACCCGCGCCCCGGAGACCGCCGTGCCCTCCCCCGCCCAGACGAAAACGCCGCCGGACGCCCCGCCCCCCGCGGGGGAGGCGGAGCGGACGGACGCCCTCCGCCTCGCCTTCGCCGCTCCGATCGACCGCGCCCGCGCCGCCGGCCTGCCGCTCGACCGGATCTCGCTGCGCGAGCACGTCCGCGAGGTCGAGATCGGGGCGTTCCAGCAGGAACGCGGCCGCCGCCAGCGGGTCAGGTTCGACATCGTGGCGGAGGTCACCCCGACCCCGGGGGCCGGGGTCAGCGACGACGTCGATGGCATCCTGAGCTACGACACGCTGATCGAGGCCATCGACACCGAGCTCGACGCCGAGCGTCTCAACCTGCTGGAGACGCTGGCCGAACGGCTGGCGGCGCGGGTCCTGATGCACGACCGGGCCGCGCGCGTCTTCGTGCGCATCGAGAAGCTCGACCTCGGCCCGCACGTCCTCGGCGTGGAGATCGTGCGCGCCCGCGACGAAGGTGCAACCCCCCGCGCCGAGGGCGGCGTGCCCCGCCCCCACGTCCTGCTGCTCCCCGCGGGCGCGCAGGATGCGCCCGGCCTGCCGGCCCTTCTCGACCGGCTGGCCGCCGCCCCCGCCCCCGCCGTCCTCGTCGCCACCCCCGACTTCGCGGCCCCCCGCGCCACCCACGCCCTGCCGCAGCGCCGCCTCGACCTTCTGGCGCTGGAGCAGGCGGCCTGGCGGCTGGCCGACCGCGACCGCCGCTGCATCGTCGTCGATTCGCGCACCGAGCTCGACTGGTCGATGCGTCAGCGCCGGCTGTCGGTCTGGGCCCCCGCACGGCTGGTGCTCGACGCGACTCACGGCCCGGCCGACGTCACCCCCGAGACGCTGGCGCGCTGGTTCGCCGAAGCGTTCCACGCCGCCGCCACGACCCTGCCGGACGCGCTGACCGCAGATCTGGCAGGGGACCTCGCCCGGACGTGACCGTCTACCTCCTGCCCCTGCCTGCGCCCCATGCGACCGGTCCGCGTCTGGCCGGCGGCTGGATGCGGTTCGATCGGGTCGCGCTCCTCGAACGCGGGCGCGCGCCGGACATCGTCCCCGCCGGCGAGATCCCCGCCGACCGTCTCGACGCCCTCACCGCCCCCCGCGCGATCGTCGCGGGCCTCGACCCGCGCCGCCCGAGTCTCATGGGTATCCTCAACGTCACGCCGGACAGCTTCTCCGACGGCG
>JBBQDX010000145.1:0-11255 GCA_038320125.1 Rhodobacterales bacterium
CCAGATGGGGCGGTCGGAGGCGTTCTGCGGCTGGCTCTACGGGCGGATGCGGGACGTGTTCGGGGACGCGATGCGGCTGTCGGAGGGCGTGGCGTCGGAGCGCGATTTCTACCGCGCCGTCAATGCGGTCCGCTCCGGCTACATCCGCACCGAGGCCGACGAGCTGCATTACAACCTCCACGTCGTGCTGCGCTTCGATCTGGAGCGCGCGCTGATGCTCGGCGATCTGGAGGTCGGCGATCTGGAGGGGGCGTGGAACGCGCGGTTCCTGTCGGACTTCGGCGTCGCGGTCGATCGGCCGTCGAACGGTTTCATGCAGGACGTGCACTGGTCCGTCGGGCTGATGGGCTATTTTCCGACCTATACGCTGGGCAACCTCTACGCGGGGTGCCTCATGGCGGCCGCCCGCCGCGACCTGCCGGGTCTCGACGCCGCCCTGTCGCGGGGCGATCCCTCGCCGGCGACGGGCTGGATGCGCGAGCGCCTGCAGCGGTTCGGCGCGCTCCGGACGCCGGCCGCGACGGTGGAGCATGCGACGGGCGAGGCTCCCTCTTCGGCGCCGCTGATGGCCTATCTGGACGCGAAGTTCGGCGATCTCTACCCCTGACGGCGGTCAGTGCGCGGCCGCCCGCCCGATGTGTGCGCCATAGTAGAGGCCGACGACATGCTCGGCCTCGGCGAAGAACAGCCAGCGCTGCGTGATGATGCCGGCGAGGTGCAGGAGCACCGCGATGGCGGCGAGCCAGTGATGCGCCGGGAAGGCCAGAAGCAGCAGGACAGGCAGCAGCGACATCATGAGGAGTGCGATGACGCGCAGCTTGACGGCATGCTTGCGCGCCACCTGGTAGACCATCTCGCGCGTCAGGTAGTTCTCGCCGGTATGCGGCTTTTCCCAGAGCGAGACGCGGCCGCCGAGCCGCGTGGCGGTGCCGATGGTGGTGCCGGCCTCGGCGAAGCGCCGGTCGCCCTTCCACCAGTGGAAGGCGACGACGGCGGCGAGCGCCAGCAGCAGCACGATCGCCGCGACGACGTTGCCCGAGAGCAGCGCGCCGCTCGCCAGCGCCGACGCCAGGAAGAAGGCGGGAGTGGCGGGCTGGTTCCAGCGCGGAATGGCGCGCAGCTGGGCATAGATCATCGCGGTGGTGAAGACGGTGGCCAGCGACAGCGCCGCGCCGAGCCAGCCGAGAGGGGGGACGGTGATGGCGAAGAACACCTGCAATGCGGCGTAAAGCGCCATCACGAGGAGGGCCGACACGGCGGCCCAGGCCTCGCGCGAGAGCCAGGAGGTGCGCCACTGGCTGTAGGACTTGATAGCGTTCCTGGGGTTGCCGAGATGGAAGACCGACGACAGGAGGCCGCCGACGGCGAGGGCATAGGCGATGGCGTAGAAGACGAAGGCGACCCAGCCGGTGGTGATGGGAAAGCCGAGGCCGAGGAAGAAGAGCAGCCCGAAGCCCGCGCCGGACAGCGACGAGAACAGGATGACGGACGGTGCGGGATGCATCTCAGAGCTTCTCCAGCGCGCGGTCGAGCCAGCCGAGGAAGCCCTGCGGCTCCTCCGTTACGGAGGCGAGGAACGGCGCGAGGATGTCCTCCTCGCCGGAGAGCGTATCGGCGGCGCCGGTCGCTGGGCCTGTCATCCCGATCGTGTCGCGCGGGCGGGGCGGGAGGTACTGGTTGACGGGCTTCGTGCCCTGCTCCGGCATCAGGTCGACCCCGCCGCGCTCGGCCACGAGGATCGAGACATCGGAGGTCGGGTCGGCGAGGTCACCGAAGTGCCGCGCGCCTGCGGGGCAGGTGCGCACGCAGGCGGGCTGGCGGTCGATCTCCGGCAGGTTTTCGTTGTAGATCCGGTCGACGCAGAGGGTGCATTTCTTCATGATCCCGGCCGCCGCGTCCGCCTCGCGCGCGCCGTAGGGACAGGCCCAGGCGCAGAGACCGCAGCCCATGCAGGCGTCCTCGTTGACCAGAACGATGCCGTCCTCGGCCCGCTTGTAGCTGGCCCCGGTGGGACAGACGGTAACGCAGGGCGCGTCCTCGCAGTGCAGGCAGGACTTCGGGAAATGGACGGTCTGCGCCAGGACCGGCGCGCCGTCGTCGCGCTCCGGCGTCACCTGGAAGCTGTGGATGCGGTTGAGGAAGGTGCCCGAGGCCTTGCCGTAGGGATCCTGATCGGAGAGCGGCGCACCGTAGTTCTGCGTGTTCCAGCCCTTGCAGGCGGTGACGCAGGCATGACAGCCCACGCAGGTGTCGAGGTCGATGACGAGGCCGAGTTTCTTCTTGGTCGTGGTGGGGAGTGCTGTCATCGGGTGGCCTCGCGTGTTTCGAGGCTGGAGCCTCCGGCGGGAGTATTTCGGGAACGAAGAAGGCTCATCCGACTTCCCAGGCAAGCGCATCGGGGCCTTTGCCGACGGGGGACTTCTGCGTGCCGCTGTCGGGTTTCGACCGCGCGCCGTCCGGGGCCGAGACCTTCTCGATCTTGACCTTCAGGTCGAACCACGCGGCCTGGCCGGTGATCGGGTCGGAGTTCGACCAGCGCATGCCGTCCCGCTTGGGCGGCAGCAACTCATGGATCAGGTGGTTGAGAAGGAACCCTTCCTTCACCTCGGGCGCGTTGTCGTGGAGCGCCCAGGCCCCCTTGCGCTTGCCGATGGCGTTCCACGTCCAGATGGTGTTGGCGTTGAGGGCGGGCATGTGGGCGACGGGGACCGTGATCGCGCCGTGGGGCGAGGTGATCCGGGCCCAACCGTCCTCCTCGAAGCCATGCAGCTCCCAGAGTTTCGTGGGGATATACATCGGGTTGCGACCGTGGATCTGGCGGAGCCAGGCGTTCTGGCCGCCCCAGGAGTGGTACATCGCCATCGGGCGCTGCGTGAGCGCGTTCACGGTGAATTCGCCGTCGCCGTCCTGCCCCAAGGAGGCATCCCACCAGATCGGCAGCGGGTCCATCGTCGCCTTGATCCGGGCGCGCAGAGGCTCGGGCGGCTGCCGGTCCCCATGGCCTTCGGCGGCGAGCTGGAACCGGCGGAGGGGTTCGCACCAGAGAGTGAAGAGATAGGGCGCGGCCTTGTCGAAGAGGCCGATCTCGACCGCCCAATCCTGATAGGCCTTGTTCCACGGCTTGTAGAACTGCGCCTCCTCGGGAATGTGGGCGATCGCGAAGCCGCCGTTCTCGATGTAGCGGTCGAGCTGCGCTGGATTGGGAGCACCGCGCCCGGTTTCTTCCCCGTTGCCGCGCCAGCCCATCAGCGGCCCGACGCCGGGACGACGTTCGTGGCTGACGATGTAGTCGGCGTAATCCGCGAACTTCCGCGACCCGTCGTCCTTGACGAAGCCCGGCAGGCCGAGCCGCGCGCCGAGGTCCACGAGCGCCGACTGGAAGCCCTTCACGTCGCGGTCGGGCTCCACCACCGGCCAGCGGATCGCGTCGGCGGCGGCTTCCGCCTCGCAGATCGGCCGGTCGAGCAGCGAGATGCAGTCGTGGCGTTCGAGATAGGTCGTGTCGGGCAGGATGAGGTCGGCATAGGCCACCATCTCCGACGAATAGGCGTCGGAGTAGATGATGTGCGGGATGACGTAGTCGCCGTTCGCGTCCTTGTCCGACAGCATCTCCATCGTGCCCGACGTGTTCATGGACGAGTTCCACGCCATGTTCGCCATATACATGAAGAGCGTGTCGATCCTGTAGGGATCGCCCGCGTGGGCGTTTGAGATGACCATGTGCATCATGCCATGGGCCGACATCGGGTTGTCCCAGGTGAAGGCCTTGTCGATGCGGGCGGGGGTTCCGTCGTCCTTCAGGGCGAGATCGGCGGGGCCCTGGACGAAGCCGAGGTGCGGGCCGTCGAGGGGGGCACCCGGCGTGACCTTGCTATGCGGCTTGGGATGCGCGGTGGCGGCCTTGGGATAGGGCGGCTTGAAGCGGAAGCCGCCGGGGGTCTCGACGCTGCCGATCAGGATCTGCAGCATGTGCAGCGCCCGGCAGGTCTGGAAGCCGTTGGCATGGGCGGAGATGCCGCGCATCGCGTGCATCGCGACCGGGCGACCCTTCATGGTCTTGTGGATGCGACCACGGAAATCGGTCCACTCCCGGTCGAGCTCAATGGCCTCGTCGAAGGCCACGCGGGCGATCTCGGAGGCCAGCGCGCGGATCCGGGGCGCGGGGATGCCGACGCGCCCGGCGACGGCCTCGGGGGTATAGGCCGCGTCGAGATACTTCTCGGCGAGGTGCACAAAGACGGTGCGATGCCGGACGCCGTCGACGTCCCAGACGCCCGCGAGGTCGGGGTTCACATCGGCCGCGTCGTAGCAGCGGGCGCGCTTTTCCGTGCGGTCCCAGACGAGCTTGTGGCCATCGTCGTCGAGAAGCGCGAGGCCATGGGTGGGCGAGGCGGGGTCGGCGTCGATCAGGACCGGCGCGTCGGTGAAGTCGCGCAGGTATTCGAGGTCGATCTTGCCGGCCTTCAGGAGGCAATGGACGAGGCTCAGGATCAGCAGGCCATCGGTGCCCGGCGTGATGCCGAACCAGTCGTCGGCCACGGCGTTGTAGCCGGAGCGGACGGGATTGATGCCGACCACCTTCGCGCCGCGCTTCTTCAGCTTGCCCAGCCCCATCTTGATCGGGTTGCTGTCGTGATCCTCGGCGACCCCGAAGAGGAGGAACAGCTTCGCGCGATCCCAGTCCGGCTGGCCGAACTCCCAGAACGCCCCGCCCATCGTGTAGATGCCGCCCGCCGCCATGTTGACCGAGCAGAAACCGCCATGCGCCGCGTAATTCGGTGTGCCGAAGGCTTGCGCCCACCAGGAGGTGAAGCTCTGCGACTGGTCGCGCCCGGTGAAGAAGGCGAGCTTCGAGGGGTCGGTCTCCCGGATCGGGCGGAGCCAGGATTCGGCGATGGAATAGGCCTCCTCCCAGGAAATCTCCTCGAACTCGCCGGAGCCGCGCTCGCCGGCGCGCTTCATCGGGGCGCGCAGGCGGGCGGGGGAATTGTGCTGCATGATGCCGGCGCTGCCCTTGGCGCAGAGGACGCCGCGGTTGACCGGATGGTCGCGATTGCCTTCGATGTAGGAGACCTTTTGGCTTCCGTCGGGCTGATTGATCATGTGGACGTCGATGCCGCAGCGGCAGGCGCACATGTAGCAGGTCGTCTTGCGGATCTCGTCGGAGACCTTGGGGGAGAGGTTCAGGACTGGCTGGTTCATCGGGATGGCCCGTTCGTGTCTCTGGCGGCGTCGACCTGCGCCGAGGTGACCGCGATCATGTCGAGGATGTCGTCCGCCGTGCAGCCCCGGCTGAGGTCGTTGGCGGGCTTTGCGAGGCCCTGCAAGACCGGGCCGATGGCGGTGGCACCGCCGATGCGCTGCGCGATCTTGTAGCCGATGTTGCCCGCATCGAGGTTCGGGAAGATCATCACGTTGGCGCGGCCCGCGACGGCGCTGCCAGGAGCCTTCGAGGCGCCCACGTCCGTGTCGAAGGCCGCATCGAACTGAAGCTCGCCGTCGATCTCGAAATCAGCGGTTCGGAGCGCGATTTCAAGAGCTTCGGTGACCTTGTTCACGTGCATGTGGTGGGCGCTGCCGCGGGTGGAGAAGGACAGGAGCGCAACCTTCGGGTCAGCCCCGAGGAGCGCGCGCGCCGAGGCGGCGGTCGTGATCGCGATCGCGGCGAGCTCGGCGGCGTCCGGGTCGATGACGAGGCCGCAGTCCGAAAAGAGGAGCGCCGCGCCGGGGCGGGTCGGATGCGACTGGGGCAGGACCATGAGGAAGAAGCTGGAGACGAGGGGAACCCCCGGCGCGGTGCCGATCATCTGGAGCGCCGCGCGGACGGTCTCGGAGGTTGTATGCGTCGCGCCCCCGATCGTGGCGTCGGCCAGCCCCATGCGGACCATGAGGGCGGCATGGGTGAGGGGGTCGCGCACCGCTTCGGCGGCCTGCGCCGGCGTCGGGTGACGCATGGCGCGCGCCTCGAGATAGGCCGCGACCATCGCCGCGTCGGCCAGCGCGGGGTCGCGGAGCGACACGCCGTCCGGAACGGCGGTTCCCGGCGACGCGAGGAGGGTGACGCGGGCGACGCCTTCCGACACGGCGCGACCGGCGGCCTCCTGCACGCGCGGGTCGGTGCCCTCGGGCAGGACGAGGTGGTGCCGCGCCTTGCCGGTGCGGTCGCGCAGCGCGAGGAGCGGCGAGGTCATGCCGCCGCTCCGTTTATCGTGCGACGGCAACTCACTCCGCGGCGACGTTCATGTCGTCCTTCGACACGCCCGCCACGCGGACCGGCTTCTTCATCGCGTCGCGGCGGAAGGGCTCGCCAAGTTCCTGGTTGAGAATCACCTCGATGAGGGTGGTCTTGCCGTTCTCCATCTGGTCCCTGATGGCGGTGCTGAGCGCTGCGGTCAGCTCGTCCATCGTGCGCGCGACCACGCCCTCGAGCCCGCAAGCCTTTGCGATACCGGCATAGCTTACCTTCATGTCGAGCTCGGTGCCGACGAAGTTGTCGTCGAACCAGAGTGTCGAGTTCCGCTTCTCGGCGCCCCACTGGTAGTTGCGGAAGACGATCTGCGTGATCGCGGGCCATTCGCCGCGGCCGATCGCCGTCAGCTCGTTGACCGCGATGCCGAAGGCGCCGTCGCCCGCGAAGCCCACGACCGGCACGTCCGGCTTGCCGATCTTGGCCCCCACGATCGACGGCAGGCCATAGCCGCAGGGGCCGAAAAGGCCGGGGGCCAGATATTTGCGGCCTTCGTCGAAGTCGGGGTAGGCGTTGCCGATGGCGCAGTTGTTGCCGATGTCCGAGCTGATGATCGCGTCGCGCGGCAGGGCCGACTGGATCGCGCGCCAGGCCATGCGGGGGCTCATCCAGTCGGGATGCGCGTCGCGGGCGCGCTGGTTCCAGGTGGTGCCGGGATCGTCCTCTTCGTGGTCGAGCGACGACAGCTCCTGCGCCCAGGCCGACTTGGTCTGCGCGATGCGGGCCTTGCGGTCCTCGCGCCCGGCGTCGCCCGCGCTCTCCGAAAGGCCCGCGAGGATGCCGCGGGCGACCTTGGCCGCATCGCCGACGATGCCCACGGTGACCTTCTTGGTCAGGCCGATGCGGTCGGGGTTGATGTCGATCTGGATGATCTTCGCATCCTTCGGCCAGTAGTCGATGCCGTAGCCCGGCAATGTCGAGAACGGGTTGAGGCGGGTGCCGAGGCAGAGGACGACATCGGCGTCCGCGATCAGTTCCATCCCGGCCTTGGAGCCGTTGTAGCCCAGCGGGCCGACGAAGAGCGGATGCGAGCCGGGGAAGGCGTCGTTGTGCTGGTAGCCGACGCAGACGGGTGCATCGAGCCGCTCGGCCAGCGCGATGGAGGCCGCGATGCCGCCCGGCGACAGCACGACGCCGGCGCCGTTCAGGATGACCGGGTTCTGCGCGTTCGACAGAAGCTCCGCGGCCTTTGCCACCGAGTTCTCGCCGCCGGGCGAGGCCTCGAACTCGATCGGCTCGGGGATCTCGATATCCACGACCTGCGTCCAGAAATCGCGCGGCACGTTGATCTGGGCCGGGCCGGAGAGGCGATGCGCCTTGGCGATCACGCGGGTCAGCACCTCGGCGATGCGGGTCGGGTCGCGGACCTCCTCCTGATAGGAGACGCAGTCCTTGAAGAGGTTCATCTGCTCCATTTCCTGAAACCCGCCCTGGCCGATGGTCTTGTTGGCGGCCTGCGGCGTCACGAGCAGGAGCGGCGTGTGGTTCCAGTAGGCGGTCTTCACGGCGGTCACGAAGTTGGTGATGCCGGGGCCATTCTGCGCGATCATCATCGACATCTCGCCGGTGGCGCGGGTGTAGCCGTCGGCCATCATGCCGGCGGACCCCTCGTGCGCGCAGTCCCAGAAGGTGATGCCGGCGCTCGGGAAGATGTCGGAGATCGGCATCATGGCCGAACCGATGATTCCGAAGGCGTGGCGGATGCCGTGGCGCTGCAGGGTTTTGACGAAGGCTTCTTCGGTTGTCATCTTCATGGGGTCTCTCCTCACGGGGGATCGCGGAATTGAGACGCGACGTCTCGATCTGGCGGCTTTTGCCGTATGACTACGGCGGCGGTCGCGTGAGCGATAGGGCCAGCCGACCGGCCGGACTAGGGCCAGATCGTCGCGGCGGGGGCGGTTGCGGCGCCGCGGGCCAGGCTCGCGCCCTCCTCCGCGATGCGCCGGATGCCCTCCGGGATGTCCGGTCCGGCGATGGAGGAATAGGCGAGGCGGTAATGCGTGCCGGGGTCGCGGCCCGCGCCGAAGAATGCGCCCGCGGGCTCGATCAGGACCTGGCGGTGCCGCAGGCGCTGCGCCAGCGTCGCGGCCTCGACGCCGGGCGGGGCGCGCATCCAGAAGGACGATCCGCCGAAGTTGCTGGACCCCGCCAGCGTCAGGCCATTCGCCCCGATCGCCGCCTCGGTCACGGCCCGCCGTTCGCGGTAGGCGCGGGCCATCTTGTGGACCTGCGCGTCGTAATGCCCCTGCGCCAGAAAATACGCCGTCGCGCGCTGGATATGGCCCGGAACGTGGCGCACGATGAGCGAGCGCAGGCTCCGCAACTCCCGGATCAGCGGCTCGGGGGCGACGACGTAGCCGAGGCGCAGGCCGGGAAAAAGGGATTTCGCAAAGCTGCCGAGGTAGGCGACGCGGCCCGCGCGGTCGAGCGATTTGAGCGCCGGGGAGGGCGAGGTGGTGAAGGCCAGCTCGAACTCGTAGTCGTCCTCCACGATGAGGAAGTCGTGCTCATCGGCCCGCGCCAGAAGCGCACGCCGCCGGTCCATCGGCATGGTCGCGGAGGTCGGGCAGTGATGCGAGGGCGTGACGAAGACGACGTCGGCCTCCGCCGGCACCGCGCCCGGCGGCAGGCCCCCCTGGTCCACCGGCACTTCGGCGGTGTTGCAGCGCGACTGCGCCAGGATCTCGCGCAGCGCCGGGTAGCAGGGAAACTCCATCACCGCCGTGCGCCGCTGCGTCAGCAGGACCTGCGCCAGCATCCAGAGCGCGTTCTGCGCCCCCAAGGTCACCAGCACCTGCGAAGGCTCCGCCACGATACCGCGCCGGGGGAGGATGTGCCGGATGATCTGATCCACCAGTTGCGGATCGTCGCGGCCGTAGCTGTCCTCCGTCAGGGCGGTGAAATCGCGCGCGCCCAGGGCCTGCAGCGCGCATTTGCGCCAGTTCTGGTGGTCGAAGAGGCGGGCGTCGGTCTGGCCGTAGATGAATGGATACCGGTAGCGGCGCCAGTCCTCGGGCCGGGTCAGGATCGCGGCCTGCGGAAACCGCTGGCCGATGGCGCGCGACCAGTCGACCCGGGACTCCGACGGGGCGGACGCCGGAAAACTGGGCGGGCGCGGGGCGCTGTCGGAGACGAAATAGCCCGACCGGCCCCGCGCGCTGAGGTAGTCGTTGGCGACGAGGTCCGTATAGGCGAGGGTGACGGTGATGCGGCTGATCCCGAGGTGGCGGGCGAGGCCACGCGACGAGGGCATCTTCTCGCCGGACCGGAAGCGCCCCGCGAGGATGCCGCCGGTCACGATCTCCTGAAGCTGCCGCTGCAACGTGCCGCGGTGCGCGGGGTCGAGAAAGAACTGTTCGACGGCGATGGACATCGCTGGACCTATAGCCGTGGCGAACTGGACTGAACAGTGGCTCTGCGACGCGCCCTGGGGTGGAACGTGGCCGTCCGCACCGCGTTGACCGGCAAGTCCAGGCGACCGGCAGGTCCAGTCGACCGGCACGTTCAAAGGAGACGCACCGTGATCCAGACATCCCAGACCAACCGCCGCATCCTTCTCGCCGAGCGCCCGAAGGGCCGCCCCGACGATGCCACGCTGAAGCTGGAAGCCGCGGCGATGCCGGAGGCGGGCGCGGGGCAGATGCTGCTGCGCACCGTCTGGCTGTCGCTCGACCCCTACATGCGCGGCCGGATGAGCGACGCGAAGTCCTACGCGACCCCCGTCGAGATCGGCGGCGTGATGACGGGGCAGGTGGTGGCGGAGGTGGTGACCTCGGACGTCGACGGCTTCGCACCGGGCGATCAGGTGCTCGCCGGCAGCGGCTGGCAGGATTATGCCGTGTCGGATGGCGCGGGCGTCCGCAACCTCGGCGCCGCGCCGGAGCACCCGTCGTGGTTCCTCGGCATCCTCGGGATGCCCGGTTTCACCGCCCACGCGGGGCTCTTGCGGATCGGCGAACCGAAGGCGGGGGAAACGGTGGTGGTGGCCGCGGCGACCGGCCCGGTCGGCGGCACGGTCGGCCAGATCGCCCGCATCAAGGGCGCGCGGGCCGTCGGCATCGCCGGCGGTCCCGAGAAATGCCGGCATGCCGTCGACACGCTCGGTTTCGACGCCTGCATCGACCATCGTGCGGAGGACTTCGCGGCGCAGCTTGCGGCGGCCTGTCCGGACGGAATCGACGTCTATTTCGAGAACGTCGGCGGCAAGGTCCTCTATGCCGTCCTGCCGCTTCTGAACCCTTTCGCGCGGATGCCGGTCTGCGGGATGGTCGCCTGGTACAACGAGACCGGGCTGCCCGGGGGGCCCGACCATGGGCCGCAGATCATGGGCACGATCCTGCGGCAGAAGGTGAAGGTGCAAGGGTTCATCATCTTCGACAGCTTCGGGGCGGAGGCGCAGGACGCCTTCGTGCGCGACATGACCGGCTGGCTGGAGACGGGGGACGTCAGCTACCGCGAGCAGGTCGTCGAGGGCCTCGAGGCGGCGCCGCGCGCGCTCCTGGACCTGCTGGAGGGGCGGAACTTCGGCAAGATGGTGGTGCGGGTGGGGTGAGGATGGCGGGCGGACGGGTCGAACCGCGCGCGCGCCCCTGCGGCGATGGGGCCCAACGATTGCGCCTGCGTTTCCATCCGCCGATGGGCACGAGAGCGGTCGGGCGGTGCCGTCCCTGACAGCGCGATCGGGCTAAATCTGGTAAGGGTTCGGATTTCACCCTGACGTGCCTTTCGGATATTCTGGCAGACGCAACGCGTTTCCCGGGTGAAGCTGCGGCAAGCGTCGAGAGCCGGCTCTATCCGGTCCCCCGGGGTATCCGGTCGGCACGATCCCATCGGCATGCCTTTGAACCCCCATCGGCCGGCGCATTCGCAAGCAGGCGCCCGCGCACCCCCTGGCGCTCACCGGCGCTCGAAGCGCTTGTCCCATGCACGCGCGAACCCCGCTCCGGTCCGGTCGCCCGGATGGTCTGCCGTCAACCCGTCCCCGGTTTCGCCCTGTTTCTCGCGGACG
>JBBQDX010000146.1:0-11246 GCA_038320125.1 Rhodobacterales bacterium
GCATCGAGCGATGCTTCAACAAGCTCAAACACTTCCGCCGCTTCGCAACGCGGTACGACCGAAGAGCCCTCCACTTCCTCAGCTTCATCCAGCTCGCCGCAGCCATGATCTGGATGCGCTGAATGTCGATCCGTCCTAGGCTTCGCGATCCCGGCGGACGGTCGAGTAGACCTCGCCAAGCGCGTGCCAATAGCCCTCGCTGCAATGGCCCTGCGCGCGGCGGATCCTGGCGTGCAGAACCCCCAGCCGGTGCGCCGGCACGGTCGGGAAAAGGTGGTGCTCGATGTGGAAATTGTTGAAATTGGTCAAATAGGCCCAGAGCGGGTGGGCAGGGTACGACCTCGTATTCTCCAGGATCGACCGCGTGCTCCGGTTGCAGCCGATATGTTCGGGCACCTCCACCATGAAGTGGACCGGCTCGGCGACCGCGAGCCACGGCACGACCCACAGCATCAGCAAAGTGGCGTCGCCGAGCCACACCGCGCTGCCCAGGGCGAGCGACAGCATCGCGAACAGGAGCGTATATTCCGCCAGCAAGGCGCGCCGGTCAGCGGGCTTGACCTTGTCGGGATACTCCCCCTGCAGCATTTTGAGGAAGGTTGCCAGGAAGGCCGGCAGCTTGACCAGGTTCCACACCCTGAGGAACGCCGAGAGTGGGTTGCTCAGCGACCGCGGCGTGTAGTCGAACAGCTCCTCGTCCTTCTCCGTGCCCACGCAACGATGGTGATGGAGGTGGTAGGCGCGATACTGGGTGAACGAGACCAGCATCGGCGCCCCCGTCAGGAAACCGACCGTGCGGTCGAGCGCAGTCCTGCCGAACAGATTGCCGTGCAAGGCCTCGTGCTGCAGCTCCACGCCGTGGGCGTAGGTTATGCCAAGCGCGATCACCGCCAGCGCCCTAAGCAAGCTACTGTCGGCGACGCAATAGACGGCCGCGAACACGCCGACGAAAAACAAATAAGCGGCGACCTTCGCAGAGGAGACCCAGGGGTCCTTCGCAGACAATTGTTGAATCGCCGCCTTGGACACTTCGATTCCGAAGTAAGTGTCCCGGTCGCGCTCACGGTGAGACATCATGAAGCTCCACACGGGCCTTGGAGATCAGCCTATCCCTCCTTCAAGAAAAGTGAAGGGCTTTCTTTTTTACCAGCCACCAAAAAGGCGCTGCACGGACCCCCCCCCTGATCGCTCGCCTCGCTCAATCTTCGCCGATCAAATCTCCTTCGAAAACGAGCGTGGCCCGGGTGGTGAGTTCGACTCCGTCCTCCCCCAGCGAGACATGGGAGATTCCCCCGGGCGTCACGACCTCGACAGTTCGCGGCAAGTCGTGCCCGGCATAGGCGCAGATCGCGACGGCGGCGGCGGCTCCGGTGCCGCAGGAGAAGGTCTCCCCGACGCTGCGTTCCCAGATGCGCATCTGCAGGCGGCTGTCCTTGACTGCGCACCAGAGCACGTTGGTCTTGTACGGAAACAGCGGATGAGTCTCGATCAGAGGCGAATAGCGGCTGAAGTCCTCCTCCGTCGGAAGCTCGTCGACGAAGATTGCGGTGTGCATGTTGCCGTTGCTGACGGGCACGACATGGAAGGTTTGATCGTCGGCCTGGATTCGCCATCCCCCCTCGACCGCGACCCCGTGAGCGATCTCGAGCGGGATCGTCCGGGGGTCGAAGTCCGGGTGCCGGATGCGGATCGTCACCTGCGCCGACTGTCCGTCGGTCCGCTCAATGTGCACCGGCACGGCGGTGAAAGGCGTGTCGAGCAACGACACATCTTGCCCCGCCGCATGCTGGAGGAGGAGCGCGGCGCAGCACAGACCGTTGCCGCAGAAGTCGGGAGTGGCGTCGGGGTTCCACATCCGCACCATCGGCGGCGACGAGGCGAAATCGATCGAGAGCAGCCCGTCCGCTCCGACCGAGACGTCGCGGCGACACAAGGCCACCGCAAGCTTTTCATAATCGACCGTCTCTTCGTGTCGAACGAAGACGAAGTTGTTACCCAGCGCGTGCAATTTCCAAATTCGCATATTACGATGCCAAACCTCTGGGTAGAGCCGCCTGCTTGAATGTCATCACGTTCGGACCGGCATATCAACCGGGAAGGCCGACATCGGCTTGCCCCGGTTCGATTGAGTAAGGGCAGCGCGGTTCAACGGAGCTTATACTTGACCCCGACGAATATAGCCTGCCGCCCGTTGAGGGATCGGCTGACATCGAACGCCGTCGGCGCGTCGATCCGAGTCGTGACATAGGTGCGCTGCACGATGTTCTGCGCCGTCAGCGAAACTGCGAGGCGAGGCGACAGCGTATGGCGCCAGACCAGGTTTAGCGAGGCCGTGCCCGATCTGACGCCCTGCGGGACGAGAGTCGGGCCCTGGATCCTGCCGTCGAGGTGGATCTGGTTCTTGCCGTTCGGTTTCCAGTCGAGCGAACCCTGGACGATATAGGAGAAGCGCCGATCCGTTTGCCGCGAGCCGTCGCCGTCCAGCACCGGCAAAGTGCTGTGGAACAGGTTGCCCGTGACGCTGTATTTGAGCGTCTTGGTCAGTGCATCCGAGAGGCTCGCCTCGACGCCGTAGGAGCTCGCCGAGCCGGAATTCTGCTTGGCGCCCACCTGGACGTTGTCGGCGATGAAGAAATTGTAGTCGACCAGGATGTCGTCGACCCTTTTGTAGTAGAAGGACGCGCTCGCGTCCCGGGCACCTTTGCTGAGGCCGTAGCCCGCCTCGGCGCTCAACACCTTCTGGGGCAGAAGCGTCGGGTCCCCGACAGATCGGTTCACCGGGTCGACGTAGGTGACGAGCGGGTTGAGGTCGCGCGGGTCGAAGAGCTGCAGGGCCCGGTTGAGCTTGGCCGACACTTGTCCCGCGCCGATTTCGCGGGTCACCGAGAGACTGTGATTGGCGCCAGTGATCCGCCGGTGGAGGAGCGCCGTGCTCGGCGACAAATGCGGGTCGATGGTTACGATCTGCCCGCGCTCGCCCGCCTGCAAGGTCCAGCGCCCAAGCTGAGCCTGGAGCGTCGCATAGGCTGCGGCACTCGTCTGACGCGCGTCGAAGAGATAGAGGACCGGCGGGTTGGAAAGGTCCCCCGCCGTCGCCGGGTCGATCGACGCCCGGCCGTTGTCCTGACGAATGTCGGTGCGCTTCAGTTCGGTGCCGAGGCTGAGGCGCAGGCGGCGGCCGAGCGGCTTTTCGTAGTCTATCGCCAGCCGCTGCTGGCGGGTGACGTAGCGATTGTAGATCCGCTCTCCGGTCGGCGGGGCTGCGGGCACGGTGAAGGTGGTCACGAACGGGCGATCGAACTCGACTGAGCTTCGGCCGCTTTGAGCCACGACCTTGAGGCTGTCGCGGGTCTGGGAACCGCGCTGCTGGTAATAGACCGACGCGTCGGAACTGCGGTTGTAGTAGACGCCGGTGCGCACCCGGTCATACTCGGCGGTGACCGTGTCGGCAGCATCATAGTCGATACGGTGCTCGTAGATGCGGTTTTTGGGCGAGCTGCGTTCGAAGCTGAAGTCCGCGCCCAGGTCCGCCGAGGGCGAGAGCTTGTACTCCAGCGAACCGTCGACATGGAATGCGCGGGCGTGGGTCGGAGTATAGCGCGCCACCCGCACGTTGCGCCCGATAACGGTGCCGTCTGGGGAGCGCAGCCGGCGATCGCCGAACGTTCTGGTCAGGCGGACGTCGTCGCGCAGGCTGACGTTCAGGTTGGCGGCCAGGCTCCCCGCACCGTAGGAGCCGGCGACGACGACGTTCTTTCGCCCCCGATCGCCCGCATTGGCGGTGACGGTGGCGTGGGGGCCGGGGTCGGCGCCCTTCTTCAGGATGAGATTGACGATGGCGCCGCCGTTCGAATCGTACTTGGCGGAGGGGGTGGTGATCACCTCCACTCCGGCGATCGACGATCCCGACATGGACTGAAGGGTCGTCGAGCGGCTGTCTCCCTGCATCGATGCGGTGGGCCTGCCGTTGACGTAGACCTGGACGTTGCCGCTGCCGCGAACGGTGACGCTGCCGTCCCCCGACACATTCACCGACGGGACGGTGCTGAGCACGTCCGCGGCGGTGCCGGCCTGTCCCTGGGCGTTGTCGCTGGTGTCGTAGGTGACCGAATCGGGGGTCCGCTTCGTTTGCGGGCGCTGACCCGTCACCGTTATGGTGGGCGTTTCGGCGTCGGGTTTCTTCGTCTCCGTCGGTTTTGCGTCCCCTACCGGCGCAGTCTGGGCGGTCTGGGCGTCGGCGGGAAGGCCGCAGAGAGCCGACGAGGCGGCGGCACCGACTCCGAGCAGCAAGGCCGGCCCGCGACGCGCCTTACGCGCCGGTTTCATCGCCCGTCGCGCGCAAGGTCGCGGCAGTGGGCGAGGACTCCGACGAAGAAGTCGTCGATCAGCGCCGGCGTCATCACTGAGCTGACGAACGCCTGGCCGGCGAGGGCGATCGCGCGCGCTTCTTCCGGATGGTCGCGCAGCCAGGCATAGCGGTCGGCGAGGTCCGCGAAATCGTTGCGCAGCGGCACATAATGGCGCCAGGCCTCTAGGGCGACGCTGAAATATTGGTTCCAGCGGCTCTGCATCAGAACGACCGAACCCGTCGCCATGCGCATGGGCACCGTCTTCCAGGGCGCCGTCACCCCGTCCGCCGCCAGCAGATAGCGGTAGCGGACAAACTCCTCCGGCCGAAGCTCCGGAACGGGCGGGCCGAGCAGGGCCTCAATCTCGCGCCGAAGCGTCCTCGCCGCGTCGGTGTCCGGGAAGTTGGTGAAGTTCGTCACCCCTATTTCGACGATGTCGGGATGCCGCGCGGCCTGCCTGAACAAATGATAGCGCGGGAAAATCTCGCAATTGTCGATGTCGGGGTAGGTCGGACCCGACAGGCGTCCCCGCCAGCCGATAATAGCCGCCCGATCCTCGTACGGCGTCCGCTCGGCGGCGGCGCACACCGCCGCCAAATCCTCCGCATAGGCATCGGCCTGGAGGCGGTAGTCGGGAATGATGATCGCATGCTCGCTGACATCGTCGCCGTCGAGCCAGTCGCACCGCAGGAATGGCACGGTCTTGAGGAACCCGACGAACTCGGCACGCCTCGATTCGGCCACGTAGATCGTGTCGCTGACGAGGAAGAACACATCGACCTCGCCTTCGATTCGCGATGCGATGCGGCGGAGGAACGGCTCGAACTGAGCCACCTTGCGCCGCTGCGATCTCTCCCGGTGGAGCACGAGGCGGGTCTCGACGCTACCGTGCGAGAACCGGCAGCGGAGGATCAGCGACTCGCGGTCGAGCGTCGCCGGATCCCGGATGAACGATTCGAAGGCGTCGAACGCCGTCCGGTCGATGCCGTTCTGTCGCAAGTGCCGGAAATTCTTGTCCTTTTGCGCCTCAATCACCTCGAGGCTGGCCGATCTGGTCATCTTGCTCCTTGTCCCGTCGAACCTGACCGGGAACGCTCGGGGTGGCTCAGAGAATCGCGGCGCCGCCGCCGGCGGCGGCGAAGCGGGTCCGCGGGTCTGCGCCGGTGTGCGATGCGGGCTTTGGCAGGTCGTGAGTCAGGATCCGCCGCAGGCCCTCGCGCAGCTCTACCTGAGGTGACCAGCCGAGCCGCCGCGCCCGGTCGATGCAGGGGCGACGATGGCGCATGTCCTCATAGCCTTTGCCGTAATAATCGAGCCCCGACACCGTCACCATCGCTTCCTCGAGCGGCGGCGGCGGACGATCCATCAGCTCGGCATATTCCTCGATCAGGATCTCGGCCAAGTCGCGGATCGATATGGAATTGGCGGGATTGCCGATGTTGAAGATCTGGCCGGCGACCAGCGCGCCCTCGTTGTCGAGGATATGCATGAGCGCGTCGATGCCGTCGTCTATGTAGGTGAAGGTGCGGCACTGGTCGCCGCCCTCGACAAGCTGGATGGGCTCGCCGCGCAACAAATGGCCGATGAACTGCGGGATGACGCGCGAGCTGCCCGGTCGGGCGTCCCGGAAATTGTCCTGCCCGGGTCCGAACCAGTTGAACGGCCGAAATATGGTGAAGTTGAGCCCTTGGTCGCCCAGCGCCCAGATAACCCGGTCGAGCAATTGCTTGGAGCAGGCGTAGATCCACCGGGTGTTGCGAATCGGCCCCAGGACCAGCTGGCTCGCCTCTTCGTCGAACGACTCGTCGGCGCACATGCCGTACACTTCCGATGTCGAGGGGAAGATCAGGCGGCGACCGGTCTTGGCCGTCATCCGGACGACGCGGAGCATCGCCTCGAAATCGAGTTCGAACGTGCCGATCGGATCCTGCACGTACGTGGCGGGGGTCGTATAGGCGGCCAGCGGCAGCACAACGTCGCAGTCGGCGATCAGCCGGTCCACGGCGTCGTGCATCACCCTGAGGTCGCCGCGGATGAAGGTAAAGCGCCGGTGGCCGTCGAAGTGCTCCAGCCGATGGCTGGAAAGGTCCAGGTTGACTACGTCCCAGTCGCGCGTCGCCAGGATCTCGCGCGTGAGCGCGCTACCGATGAAACCGTTGCCGCCCAGAATCAGAATACGCACCGAACTTGGTTCCTTTCTGCGCCGCCGTTTCCATGGAGAGGAGGATACACAGCGATGGACAAGTTGTTACTGGTATCGGGGACGAGGCAAAAGTGGAAGGCGGTAAAATACGCATCGTTTGACTCTGAAGGCGCGCCCGGCCGCGCCGCGCTGCTTGACATTTGGACTTCGCCTGATAGCCCCTGACAACCCTATCGATTAAGTCGGGGCCGTGTATTACGGGCGCGTTTTCGGAATCTATGATCCACGAAACCTCATCCTTGAAGGTCCTGGCGTACCAACCCGGTCTGGACAAGGTTCAAGAGGCGGTCGTCAGCTCGCATTTCATGCACCGCTTCGGCGCCGACGAGCGGCTGAACAACTATAGCGAGGGAGAGATTCGCCGCCGGTCGCTGTCAATCGGGACCGACGCTGTGCTGGAGTCGCTGTTGCCCGTGCTGGTTGACGCGTCCAGGCGCTTCGCTCGCGACCGCGCTGCGCAGGCCCGGCAGCGGGTGAGGGAGAATTTCGCGGATTACGGCCTGGCCGGCCCCGACTCCGCCGGCGCTCCGCAGTTCATCGCGGAAGCGATGTTCGACCGGCAATTTTCCCGCGGCAGCCGTAAGAACTATTCGAAGCAGCTGCTGTGCGCTCAGGTCGCGGCGGCGATCGAGGCCGGCGCACCGGTCCGGATGGCCATCCCCGCGCTGCCGTTCAAGATCGCGTCGCCGCTGAAATGCCGCGGGCAGCTGCCGGATTTGGCGGAGGTGAATTTCCTTCTGGACCTTTACGAGATCGCACTGACGGTAGAGATCTTGTACGCCGAGACGGCGGGAGCGGCCGGCGCAGGCCGCCTTGCGGAATTCGCGGTCGTCTCCGACGGGTCCCGCTTCAGCGCTCTGGTCGGCGAATCGGACGCCGTCGTGCGCCGGTACCGCCGCGGCCTAGCCGAATGGGCCGAGCGGCTCGGGATCGACGATTACGTGACAATCCACGATTATGGCGACCTTCTCTCGGAAAGGCTGCCCGCGGCCGCTCGGGCTCGCAAGGCGGCGATCGCGGCGGCCGCCGCGGCCGACTACGCCGCGGTGATGTGCGCGGTGTTCGACCCGGACGACATGGAGCGGAGCCTTCGCCGCGCCGCGGAGGTCGAGCCGGATCCGGAGTGTGCCAATCCGGAGGGGCGGTTCGTCTCATTGCTGAAGTCGCTGGTCTATACGATCACTTACCGGGCGCTGGGCCGCGTCCACGCGCCCCGGTCCGCGGCCTATTGCTCGCTTTACCGCGAGATCACCGCTCACCTGTTCACGCCCTATCCGGCTTCGTCCCCCACTGTTCCCGACCTCCCTGCCCCCAAGGACGGAGAGGGAGAAGGGCTGGCCCTCCCCGACAGCGCGAAGGAGGCGCTGCGGCGCGAAATTCTTCGCGAGGCGTGGGACGCCACCATCCTCTACATGGCCGAGATCAAAAGCGATCGCGACTTGGACGAGGACCCGATCCTGACTTGCCTGCCGGGCCACATTCGTTGGACCATTCACGCCAAACGGGGGCAGATCGCGGTAGCGGTGCCGACGGTCGCCGGCTTGACGGTTCAGGCCTGGGCGGGGTCCGCGGTCTTCAAACGCGCGAGGGGAGGCGGCTTGAAGCTGTGCACGCTCCCGGTCGTCGCGCTGGAGGGAGGCGGAGCCGTCCCGGTGAGGGTCGACGATCCGCAGGCTGTGCTCGGACTGGGCGATCAGCCCCTCTTCTACATCTACCCTGACGTGGCGTTCGATGGCATGGCCGATTTCCTCGGCCAGCTCGCCACGTCGATCGTCAGGCGGCGGGCCTGGTAATGGCCGCGCCCGGGCTGAAGAGCGACGCGTTCGCCCGGCCCGGCCTGTTGCAGGGACGGGCGATCGACCTTGTTCCGCTGAGCTCGCACCACCGGGAAGCCCTCCGGACCGTCGCCGCCCTGGATCAAAGGATCTGGACCTATTTCCCGATGGATTTCAACGGCGCGGGCGACGACTTCGATGCGTGGTTCGATCGCACTATGCAGCTATCCGCGGAGGATCGTCATTACCCTTTGGCCGTGAAGCGCCGCGACGACCACGCAATTGTCGGGACCACGCGCCTTTACGATATGGTTCCGGTCCATCGCCGGCTGGCGATCGGATCGACCTGGTACGCGCCCGATGCGCGAGGAACGTTGGTCAACGCGGAGGTCAGGCTGCTGACCCTGACGTACGTGTTCGAAGAGCTGGCGGTGAACCGTGTCGAACTGATCACGGATCCCCACAACCTGAGTTCTCAAGCGGCGATGAGGATCTTGGGGGCCGTTCAAGAAGGCGTGATCCGACGTCATCTCATCTATAAGGACGGTCGGGTGCGGGATTCTCTGCTGTTCAGCATTCTGAACGATGAGTGGCCCGCCGTGCGGCAACGGCTGGTTTCGACGTTGGGCTGGTAAGCGACGTTTTCGCGCCGCCAGATCGGCATTGTCGACCACCCCGGCCTGCAACTCGCCTGGAAGGAGCGCCACGCTTGCGAAAACATCTACTCGTCGTCGGTGGCCAGAACGACTCGGTGGCAATGGCCGCGTTCGAAGCGGACGTGACTCTTTTCCAGGTGGCGCGGCTCGTCACGCCGCAGCAGATCGCGAGTTCCCGTCGCGCTTGTGTCTTCGACATCGAGCTGGCCGGCGAAACGGTGGCGCTCGCCCGTGCTTTCCACGCGCTTCATCCGTTCGACGCGGTCGTGTCGTTCCTTGACGCTGGGCTCTTGTCGGCGGCGGCGGTCGCCGAGGACTTGAACATCCCCGGGAATCTCGTCCGGCCTGTGGCCTTGACCGTTGACAAGCTCGCCATGCGAGCCCTGCTGAACGAACATGGGCTCAGCCCCGTCCCTTATCGATGCTGTAGGTCGCCCAGCGACGTCGAAGCCTTCTTGTCGGAAACGGCAGGCCCGATCGTGCTCAAGCCAAGCCGCGGCTCGGGAAGCATGGGCGTAACCAGGATAGAGCACCGCGCGGAAATCGACGAGGCGTTCGCCTGGTGCAAGCGGAGCAGCACAGAGCCGCCGATCGCCGAAGCCTATATCGACGGGCAGGAACTCAGCGTCGAGACTGTGACCCTTGATGGCCGGCACCATGTGGTTGCCATTACCGAGAAGCGCACCAACGGAGCGCCGCACTTCATCGAGATCGGGCATTGCGTGCCGGGTCGGGTTTCCGACGTCCTGAGGCGTCGGATCGAGGCGATGGTCGGCGATCTCCTCGATCTTATCGGCCATCGCGCCGGGCCCGGGCACTCGGAGCTTCGCATAGCCGCCGACGGCAAGCCGGTGATTATCGAGACGCATACCCGCGCCGCCGGGGGTCAGATTTGCACGTTGGTCGAACTCGTCTGCGGCGTGAACCTCAACCGCGCGGCCTGCGCGCATCTCCTTGGCTTCGATCTTCCGCCGAGCCCGAGTAGGGCGCCCGCCGCGGCGATCGGTTTCCTCGCATACGAATCGATGACCGTACGCGAAGTGCGGGGCGTCGAGCGCGCCCGCGCGATCCCCGGCGTCATCCGCGTCGACTGCCGGCTCCGCGCCGGGCAGAGCCTCGCCGTGCTCGCCTCCGCCAAGGACCGGCAGGGTTATGTGCTGGCTGTCGGCGACACGCCGGAGGCGGCCTGGGACACCGTGCAGAGGGGCCTCGCGGAGATCATCGTCATTGCCGAGGACCAGTAAGCTTGCACCGATTCGAAATTGGGTTTCAACGTTCCTGCTAAACTCTCCAGCTTTCATATTCAGGCGCGTACCCGTCACCGGCCATTTGCCTCGACGGCGCCACGACAAACGGCTTGGCATCCGTCGACCGGCCCGGTTACCATCGGGCTGGAGGTGGAACGTGAGAGGCGGCATGTCATTCGTTCGCGGCTGCGAAGCTGTTTGTCCAGCGCGACATCCTGGCGAGCATAGTGTTCCGCTTGTCGAGTTCATCGGTTCGGAGCAGGTGTCGGTGCCGAATCATCGCAAGGGGAGCGCAACAACGTGACATCGACGATGCCGTGGCGCGTAAGGCTCTCGTTGTCGTCCTTCCCTGACCTCGATCATGCGGCGATCGCTACGCTGCTGAACTCGGGATGGCTCTCCAACGGCAACGAGGTGCGCGCCTTCGAGCGCGATTTCACCGAATATCTCGGTGGCGGGGAGGCGGTTGCCGTCTCCTCGTGCAGCGCGGCGCTTCATCTCGCGCTGCTCGCCCATGGCATCGGTCCAGGCGATGAGGTCATCACCACGCCCTTCACTTTCGCCGCCACCACGAACGCCGTGGTGCATGTCGGCGCCAGGCCCGTATTGGTCGATGTCGATCCGGCGACCCTGAACATCGATCCGGAGAAGCTCGCCGGGGCGATCACCCCGCGCACTCGCGCCGTGATCGTCGTTCACTTCGCTGGCCATCCGGTCGATTTGGAGCCGATCCTGGACTTGAAGCGCAAGCATGGGTTTGCGCTGATCCAGGATGCGGCGCACGGGACTGAGGCGCGCCTCTGCGGCAAGTCGGTGGCGCTGTACGGCGACACTAGTTGCTTCAGCTTCTACGCTACCAAAAACCTTCCGCTCGGCGAAGGCGGCATGCTCGTTACTCTGGATCCCTCAGTTGCCGAAACCGCCCGCAAGTTGCGCACGCATGGCATGTCGCTGGACGCGCTGCAGAGACACGGCGACGCGCAGGAGCGTTGGCGGCACTGGGAGATGGAGCTGCC
>JBBQDX010000147.1:0-11051 GCA_038320125.1 Rhodobacterales bacterium
GGGCCTGGCCGGGGGGACGAGCCTGCCCGCGTCGGTCGTGCCCTTCCTGCTGCGGGCGGTGTCGCTGATCGGCATCGACAGCGTGATGCAGCCCTACGAGAACCGGGTGCGCGCCTGGTCGCGTCTGGCCCGGATCCTGCCCATGGAGCGGCTGGAGGAGATGGTCGTGCCCGCCATCCTGGCCGATCTGCCACAGCTCGGCCGCGACATCCTGAAGGGGCAAATTCGGGGGCGCGTCGTCGTGGACCTGAACGGCTGAACGCCGGTCCCGCGCGATTCTCGGTGACTTTTTCGGCCGAATGCGCATAGTCTTGCGGTTGAAAGCCCGGCCGGGGGGTGTTCCCCTGCGAAGTCTCGGAAACGACTCAACAGGGAGGAACCGCATGACGGATGCGACAACCGACACCGGCTTGCCCGTACCGCAAGGCAATACGGCGGTCATCGAGACCGATTACGAGATCGGTCAGGACAACATCCGATCCAGCGTCGGCCCGTTCGGCTACGACATCCACAACCCGGTGTTCCTGATCTCGGGCCTCTCGGTCGTGGCCTTCGTGTTCTTCACCCTCGCGCTCCCCGAACAGGCGGCCTCGATCTTCTCGGCGATGTTCGACTTCACTACCCGGAACTTCGACTGGTTCCTGATCGCCTCGGCCGATCTGGTCGTGATCTTCGCGCTGCTGCTGATCGTGACGCCCTTCGGCAGCGTCCGCCTCGGCGGCACCGACGCCACGCCGGACTATACCTACATCGGCTGGTTCTCGATGCTGTTTGCGGCCGGGATGGGCATCGGCCTGATGTTCTACGGCGTCTCCGAGCCGCTGACGCATTTCTCGACGGCCATCGTCGGCTCCACGATGGAGGGCGACCTGCGCTCCGACTGGGCGCCGCTGAGCGGTGCGCTCGACGATCAGGCGGGGTCGATCCGGCTCGGCATGGCGGCGACGATCTTCCACTGGGGCCTGCACCCCTGGGCGATCTACGCGATGGTCGCACTGGCGCTGGCCCTGTTTACCTACAACAAGGGCCTGCCGCTGACGATCCGCTCGGCCTTCTATCCGATCTTCGGCGAGCGCATCTGGGGCTGGCCGGGCCATGTCGTCGACATCCTCGCGGTCTTCGCCACGCTCTTCGGCCTCGCCACCTCGCTGGGGTTCGGCGCCACGCAGGCGAACGCCGGCCTCAACGCGCTCTTCGGCGTCCCGATCGGCAACACGACCGAGGTGATCCTGATCTCGGTGATCACCGCCATTGCCCTGATCTCGGTCCTGCGCGGCCTCGACGGGGGCGTGAAGGTGCTGTCGGAGATCAACATGGGGCTCGCCGGGCTGCTGGCGGGCTTCGTGTTGCTGGTCGGGCCGACGGTTTTCCTCCTCAGCTTCTTCTGGCAGAGCCTCGTCGCCTACGTCGAATACCTGCCGCAGCTCGCCAACCCGTTCGGCCGCGAAGACGTGAACTTCAGCCAGGGCTGGACGGCCTTCTACTGGGCCTGGTGGATCAGCTGGTCCCCCTTCGTCGGGATGTTTATCGCCCGCGTCAGCCGGGGCCGCACGGTGCGGGAGTTCGTGGTCTGCGTGCTGCTGATCCCGTCGATGGTCTGCGTTATGTGGATGACGATCTTTGGCGGAACGGCGATCCATCAGGTCGTCACCGACGGCTTCACCGGCGCGCAGGATGCGGACCTGCCGCTCCAGCTCTTCGAGATGCTGGGGCAACTGCCGCTGGCGTCGATCACGTCGTTCATCGGCATCGTCCTGGTGATCGTCTTCTTCGTGACCTCGTCGGACTCGGGCTCGCTCGTCATCGACTCGATCACGTCGGGCGGCAAGGTGGATGCGCCGGTGCCGCAGCGGATCTTCTGGTGCGTGTTCGAGGGCGCGGTGGCCATAGCCCTTCTGCTCGGCGGTGGTCTCGCGGCCCTGCAGTCGATGGTGATCTCGACGGGGCTACTGTTCACCGTCGTCCTTCTGGTGATGTGCTTCTGCATCTTCCAGGGCCTGCGGAGCGAGCGCGCCAAGATGTGAGCCGGACCCGATATCGGCACGCGACGGGGGCCTTCGGGCCCCCGTTTTCGCACCACCGCCTTGCCTCGCGGGGCGATGGCCTAGATCTGGACCCATGACACCGATCCTGCTCTGGATGCGCCGCGACTTCCGGCTGGCCGACAACCCCGCGCTCGACTGGGCGGCGGCGTCCGGACGGCCCGTCATCCCGGTCTTCCTCCTCGACGAGGTGGTGGAGACCTGGGGGGCCGCGCCGAAGTGGCGGGCGGGCCTGGGGCTCGAGGCCCTGGCGGCGGCGCTGGCGGGCATCGGGTCGCGGCTGATCCTGCGGCGGGGCGAGGCGCTGGCGGCGCTGGCGGCGCTGCGCGCGCTGGCGGAGGAGACGGGGGCGGAGACCGTCGTCTGGAACCGCCTCTACGTTCCCGACGAGCGGGCGCGCGACACGCGCGTCAAGGAGGCGCTCCGCGGCGACGGGCTCGAGGCGCGGTCGTTCCATGCCCATGTCCTTTTCGAGCCCTGGACCGTCGAGACCGGGACCGGCGGCCCCTACAAGGTCTACACGCCCTTCTGGCGCGCCGTGCGGGACCGCGACGTGGCTGCGGCGCCGCAAGCTCCCTCCGAGCTGTCGGCGCCGGCGTCCTGGCCCGCGAGCGATGCGCTGGGCGATTGGGCGCTGGGCCATGCCATGCGGCGGGGCGCGCGGGTCGTGGCGGAGCATGTCCATGTCGGCGAAGCGGCGGCGCAGGCCCGGCTCGCCGCCTTCGTCGCCGACGGGATGGACGACTACGGCACGGCGCGCGACGAGCTGGACGTCGACGGCACGAGCGGGCTGAGCGAGAACCTGACCTGGGGCGAGATCTCCGTGCGAACCTGCTGGCAGGCCGGTCGGCGCGCGTTGAACGACGGGAGGGCGGGCGCGGAGACGTTCCTGAGGGAGCTGGTCTGGCGCGATTTCGCCCACCATCTCGCCTATCACACCCCGCGGCTCACGACCGCGAACTGGAAGCCCGACTGGGACGCGTTCCCCTGGCGCGGGGACGGGCCGGAGGCCGAGGCGTGGCGGCGCGGCTGCACCGGCGTCGACGTGGTGGATGCGGCGATGCGGCAGCTCTTCGTCACCGGGCGGATGCACAACCGCGCCCGGATGCTGGTCGGCTCCTACCTGACCAAGCATCTGATGACGCACTGGAAAGTCGGGCAGGCCTGGTTCGCGGATACGTTGATCGACTGGGATCCGGCGTCGAACGCGCTCGGCTGGCAGTGGGTCGCGGGGTCGGGGCCCGATGCCTCGCCGTTCTTCCGCATCTTCAACCCGCAGACCCAGGCCGAGAAGTTCGACCCGGAGGGTGCCTATCGGCGCCGGTGGCTCGGCTCGGAGGCCTTCTACGCGGCCGCGCCGAGAAGCTGGGCGCTGCATGCGGACTCCCGCCCGAAGGCGGCGATCGTCGGCCTCGCCGAGGGGCGGCAGCGGGCGCTCGAGGCCTATGGGCAACGCGACGCCGGGTAATCCGGGCTGCCGCGCGCGGCAAGCCTTGCCGCGGCACGTCGGGAATGATCCTGTCACGCTGGACATTCGAGGGGCCGATGGACGCGATCACCATACTGGACGGGCAACGCGGCCTGCCGCGCTACTTCCGGCAGGCCTTTGCCATGGCGCAGGGCGCGCGCTCGGGCCGGCTCGACATCCTGCTGCCCGACGGGCGCCGTTTCCGCCACGACGGCAGGCACCCCGGTCCGGTGGCCGAGATCACCGTCGCGAACCCGGACGTCTTCGCGCGGCTGGTGCGCGAAGGCGACGTGGGCTTCATGGAAAGCTACATGGACGAGTCCTGGTCGACGCCCGATCTGCAGGCGGTGTTCGACTACATCAACAAGGAAGGCGACGCGCTGATCCAGCAGTTTCCGGGCATGGTTTTCGTGCGGGCCTACGAGAAGACGCGGTTCTTCCTGTCGCGCAACACCAGGACGCAGGCGAAGCGCAACGTCTCGAAGCATTACGACCTGGGCAACGATTTCTACGGCCTATGGCTGGACGATACGATGACCTATTCCTCGGGCATGTTCGCCACCGGGCAGGAGAGCCTCGAGACCGCGCAGATCGCCAAATACGCCTCCATCGTGGACCGGATGCAGGTCGCGCCGGGCGAGCACGTCCTCGAGATCGGCTGCGGCTGGGGCGGCTTCGCGGAGTATGCGGCGCGCGAGCGGGGCCTGCGGGTCACCGGCCTGACGCTGAGCCGGGAGCAGTTGAAGTTCGCGCGGGAAAGGATTGCAAAGGCGGGATTATCGGATCTCGTGGATTTCAAGTTGCAGGACTACCGCGACGAGACCGGCAGCTACGACGGCATCGCCAGCATCGAGATGTTCGAGGCGGTAGGCCAGCGCTACTGGCCTGTCTATTTCAGGATCCTGCGGGAACGCCTGCGCCCCGGCCGGCAGGCCAGCTTGCAGATCATCACCGTGCCCGACAGCCGCTGGATGGTCTATTCGCGCGGGATCGACTTCATCCAGAAATACATCTTTCCGGGCGGCATGTTGCCCGCGCCAATGAAGCTCTCGGAGGAGCTGGCCCGCGCCGGGCTGGAGGACGGCGGCTCGATCAGCTTCGCCAAGGCCTATTCGATCACGCTGCGGCGCTGGTCCGACCGCTTCAACGACCGATGGGACGAGATCGCGGCGCATGGGTTCGACGAGCGCTTCCGGCGCATGTGGAACCTCTATCTTGCGGGCTGTGCCGGGGCGTTCGAATACGACATGTGCGACGTGATCCAGCTGACCGTGCGAAAGCCGGCCTGATGCCGACGCCGGCCAAGCTCGTCGCCGCGATCCTCTTCGCCGCCCTGAGCTGGATCGTCGCCGACGCCATCGTCCGCACCGCCCTGCCCGAAGGCGTCCGGGTGGGCCACTTCCGCGAGATGCTGGCGTTCGGCGGGCTGCTGGTGGGGTGGCGCGCCATCGGGCGGCCTGCCTCGGGGCCGACCGGTCGCGGCACGACGCTCTCCCATGCGGTGACCGCGGGCTTCGGGGCGGCGGCGATCCTGTCGATGCTGGCGCTGGTGATCCACGGCTTCCGGGCGAAGATCGGCGAGTCGCTCGGCCTGCGCTACGATGCGATCGGCGAGGCGGCGTCGGCCTGGATGGCCTTCGTGTGGACCGACGTGCAGACCGTCGCCACGCCGCTCATCGCGGGCCTGATGTTCGGCGGCGGCGCCGTCGTGGGTCTCGTCTCCGGCCTCGTCGGGCGCACCTGGCGATGAGCCGGTATTTCCTCTTCGGCACGCTGATGTGGCCCGACCTGCGCGCGCGGGTCACGGGACGGGCGGTGGCCTGCGCGCCCGCCACGCTGGCCGGAAGGCGCGTGGAGCGTGCCGCGGCGGGCGACTGGCCGGTGCTGGTGGCGGCGAGCAGCGCGCGCGCGACGGGGCTCCTGACGGAGGCGCTGGACGACGCGGCGAAGGCGCGGCTCGACTGGTACGAGACCGCCTTCGGCTATGCGCCCGAGGCCGTCGCGGTGATGACGGCCGAGGGCCCGGTCCCGGCGCTGGCTTATCGCGAGTCGGAGGGGCAGGGCGGCGCGGGCGTCGCCTGGGATATCCTGACCTGGGTCGCCACGCATGGGCCGCGCACGCTGCTTGCCGCCGAGGAGGTGCTGCGCGCGCGGGGCCGGGTGACGGCGGAGGCTCTGGCGGCGCGGCGCGGCGCGGTGCAGGCGCGGGCGCAGGGCATCGTCGCGGCGCGGGCCTATCTGCGCTCGGTGACGGTGGGCGAGGGGACCGGGGCGGAGACGGTCCGCGTGGCCGCGGTCGCCTACCCTTACGAGGGGTTCCTGCGGGTCGAGGAATGGCGGCTGGACCACCCGCGTTTCGACGGCGGCCGGTCCGGCGAGATCACGCGTGCGGTGAGCCACGTGACCGACGCCGCGACGGTGCTGCCCTACGACCCCGCCCGCAACCGCGTGCTGGTGGTGGAGCAGATCCGCGCGGGCGCTCTGGCGAAGGGCGACCCGCGGCCCTGGCTGATCGAGCCGGTGGCGGGGCTGATCGACGCGGGCGAGACGGCGGAGACGACGGCGCTGCGCGAGCTGGAGGAGGAGGCGGGGCTGAAGATCGCGCCGCAAGACCTTCATTTCGTTGGCCGTTATTACCCCAGCCCCGGCGGTCTGGCACAGATTCTGCATTCCTTCGTCGCCCTCTGCGACCTGCCGGACGGGATCGCGGGTCTGCACGGCCTGGCCGAGGAGCACGAGGACATCCGCGGCCATCTGGTGTCGCTCCCCGACCTCCTCGCCATGATCCCGAGCGGCGAGGCGGCGAACGCCCCCCTGATCGTCAGCGCCCAGTGGATCGCGCTGAATGCAGACCGCCTGGGCCGGTCCGGCCAGCGCGGTTGAAGCCGCGCGGCGCGGCCGCTACATCGGGGCGATAGCCGCGCCCGAAGGACCCCTGCCCGTGAAGATTCACCAGAACCTCGCCGAGGCCATCGGCAACACCCCCCTGATCCGTCTCAACCGCGTCAGCGAGGAGACCGGCTGCGAGATCCTGGGCAAGGCGGAGTTCCTGAATCCGGGTCAGTCGGTGAAGGACCGCGCCGCCCTCTACATGATCCGCGCGGCGATCGCCTCCGGGGCGCTGCGCCCGGGCGGCACCATCGTCGAGGGGACGGCGGGCAATACCGGCATCGGGCTGGCGCTGGTGGGGGCGTCGATGGGCTTTCGCTGCGTGATCGTCATTCCCGACAGCCAGAGCCAGGAGAAGAAGGACATGCTGCGCCTCGCCGGCGCGACCCTGGTCGAAGTGCCGCCGAAGCCCTACCGGGACGACGACAACTACATCAAGTATGCGGCGCGGCTGGCGAAACTGCTGGACGCGACGGAGCCGAACGGGGCGATCTTCGCCAACCAGTTCGACAATACCGCCAACCGTCAGGCCCATGTCGAGACCACCGGCCCGGAGATCTGGGAGCAGACGGAGGGTCGCATCGACGGCTTCATCTGCGCCGCCGGATCCGGCGGCACGGTCGCGGGCGTCGCGGAGGTGCTCCAGCCGAAGGGCGTCAAGGTCGGGATCGCCGATCCGATGGGGGCGGCGCTCTACAACTTCTATGCGCACGGGGAGCTGAAATCAGAGGGCTCCTCCATCAGCGAAGGCATCGGGCAGGGGCGCATCACCGCCAACCTCGAGGGCTTCACCCCCGACTTCGCCTGTCAGGTAACCGACGAGGAGGCGCTGCCCCTCGTGTTCGACCTTCTCGAGCGCGAGGGGCTCTGCATGGGCGGCTCCACCGGCATCAACATCGGCGGCGCGGTGAAGATGGCGCGGCATCTGGGACCGGGCCATACCATCGCCACGATCCTGTGCGACTACGGTTCGCGGTACCAGTCGAAGCTCTGGAACCCCGCGTTCCTGCGCAACAAGGGCCTGCCGGTGCCGGATTGGCTCGAGGGACCCGCGCGCGAGGTGCCGTCGGCCTTCGCATGACGCGCCTGCTCGCGTCCCTGCTGCTGGCGCTGGTCCTCGCGCTGGCGCCCGGCGCGTCGACGGCCCAGGACGGCGCGCCGCAGGATGCCGATCTGGACTGGCAGGTCGTCTCGACCCGCGCCGATGCCGTGCTGGACGGCGAGGCGGAGGTGTCGGTGGAGACCCTCGAGGCGCTGCGCGCCGACCTCGTCGGCTGGCGCGCCCGCTTCCAGGAGGCGCAGACCGAGAACGCCGGCCGCATCGAGACGCTGCGCGCGCAGATCGAGGCCCTGGGTCCGGCCCCGGCGGAGGGAGAGACGGAGGCTCCCGACATCGGCGTGGAGCGCAGCGAACTCGCCACCAGGCTCGAGGGCCTGCTGGCCCCGGTGCGCGCGGCGCAGGCCTCCTTCAGCGAAGCCGACGGGCTGATCGCGGAGACCGACACGCGGATCGAGACGGCCAACAGCGCCGAGACCTTCTCGAAGGCCCCCGCACCGCTCAACCCCGCCAACTGGCCGCCGACCTTCAGCGGCATCGGGTCCTGGCTCGTGGATTTCGGGCGTGAGCTCCGCGTCCCCTTCGCCACGCCGACGGCGCGCGCGGTCTGGCAGGCGCGGGGCGTGGAACTCGGCGTCCTGGTGTTCCTGTCGGTCGTCCTGCTCTGGCGCTCCGGCGTCTGGCTGGGCCGGTTGCGCGATCGCATCGCGCTGGTCGAGGCGGAAAACCCGACCGCCCGCGTGCTGCTGCTCGCGGTGTCGCTGCTGCGCCTCATCCTGCCGGTGCTCGGCCTCTTCGCCGTCACGCGCATCCTGCAGCTCATGGGGGCGACGGGGGTGCGGATCGAGGCGGCGGTGACGCTGCTGCCGCTCATGGGGCTGACGATCCTGCTGGCCCGCTGGCTGGCGCTGCAAGCGCTGCCGGTCCGCGGAACGGCGCAGGCCTTTTTGCCGGTCAGCTCGCAGCGTCGCCCGGAGGCGCGCCTCTACGCGCTGATCCTCGGCGTGCTGCTGGCCTGCGCCTTCGCGGTGGAGGTGATCGCGCCGTCCTCCACCGTGCCGACGGTAAGCCGGGCGGTGTCGCATTTCGTGCTGCTGGCGATCGCCGGCATCAACCTGCTGCGTCTGGGGCGGCTCCTGCTCTCCGAGGGGCTGGCGGCGCGCGAGGACGATGCGGCGGGCTTCTGGGCACAGGTGCAGCGGCTGATCGGGCGCGCGCTGATGGCGGTGGGAGTGACGGCACCGGTGCTGGCGGGCTTCGGCTACGTCAACCTCGGCCTCGCGATCCTCTGGCCGTCGGTGTTTTCGCTGGCCCTGGTCATGCTGATCGGCATCCTGCAAGGCTTCATCTTCGACCTCTTCGCGGCGCTGACGCGGCGGGCGGACGCGGGGCGCGACGCACTCGTGCCGACGCTGGTCGGCTTCGGGCTGGCCGTGGCGGCGACGCCCGTCTTCGCGCTGGTCTGGGGGGTGCGGCCCTCTACGCTGGGCGAATGGTGGGTGACGTTCCAGCAGGGGTTCGCGGTCGGCGAGACCCGGATCTCGCCGACGAACTTCATGACCTTCGCGGTGGTCTTCCTCATCGGCTGGCTGCTGGTGCGGCTGGTCAAGGGCGTGTTGCGCACCAGCGTGCTGCCCAAGACGCGGATGGATGCGGGCGGCACCAATGCCGTGCTGTCGGGCACGAGCTACGTCGGCATCACCGTCGCGGCGCTGGTGGCGATCACGGCCGCCGGGATCGACCTGTCGGGCCTCGCCATCGTCGCCGGCGCGCTGTCGGTCGGTATCGGCTTCGGGCTGCAGACCATCGTGCAGAACTTCGTCTCGGGCATCATCCTGCTGATCGAACGGCCGATCAAGCTGGGCGACTGGATCAACGTCGGCGGGGTCGAGGGCTTCGTGCGGCAGATCTCCGTCCGCTCCACCCGGATCGAGACCTTCGACCGCCAGGACGTGATCGTGCCGAACGCCGACCTGATCGCCGGCGTGGTGACGAACTACACCCTGGGCAATTCGGTGGGCCGGGTCGTGCTGACGGTCGGCGTGGCCTACGGCAGCGACACGCGGAAGGTGGAGCGGGTGCTCCAGGAGGTGGCGGAGGACCATTCGATGGTCATTCTGAACCCGCCGCCGCTGGTGACCTTTGACGGTTTCGGCGCCGACAGCCTGACCTTCACCGTCCGCGTCGTGGTGCGCGACATCCTGTTCAAGCCGATCGTCGCGTCGGAGCTGAACCATGCCATCGACGCGCGCTTCCGCGCCGAGGGGCTGGTGATCCCCTTCCCGCAGCGCGAGGTGTGGCTGCGCAACCCAGAGGCGCCGCGCGATGCCGGCGCTTCCCGCGCAGGGCTGTTCGACCGCGAGGCGGCCCCGGCGCGGGACGGGGAGGACGCGCACCGGGCGGCGGCATGGCGCGACACCTTGCACGGGGGCCGGGAGACCGGCGAAGCTGGCGCCGACCCCGAATCCGACTCCGACCCAGCCACGGACAGCCGATGACCGAGCCCCTCTACCGCACCGACCCCTACCTAAAATCCGCCACCGTCCGTGTCCGGCGGGTCACCGATGAGGGCGGCATCGTGGTCGACAGGTCGATCTTCTACCCCAGGGGAGGCGGCCAGCCGGGAGACAGCGGCCGGCTGGTCTGGGACGGCGGCACCTGCGCCATCGCGGACGCGGTCCAGGGCGAGGGCGACGAGATCGTCCTGCTGCCCGCCGAAGAGGCGCCGCTGCCGCCCGAGGGCATGGGCGTCGAGATGCGTCTCGACTGGGAGCGCCGCCACCGGTTCATGCGCATGCATACCGCGCTGCACCTGCTGTCGCTCGTCGTGCCGCTGCCCGTCACCGGCGGCCAGATCGGGGCCGAAAGATCGCGGCTCGATTTCGACATGCCAGAGCTGTCGCATGCGCCGGAGTTCATCCAGGCGCGCATCGGCACGCTGATCGCCGGGGATCATCCGGTGACGGAGGAGTGGATCACGCAGGCCGAGCTCGACGCCAGCCCCGGCCTGGTCAAGACGCGCTCGGTGCAGCCGCCGCGCGGCGCGGGGCGCATCCGGCTGATCCGGATCGGGGCCGGCGAAACGCCGGTGGACCTCCAGCCCTGCGGCGGCACCCATGTCCGCTCGACGGGCGAGATCGGCTCCGTCACCGTCGGCAAGATCGAGAACAAGGGACGGTCGAACCGGCGGATCTCCCTGCTGCTGGGCTGACCGCCGGCAGATCGGTCCTGACCGGGAGATCTGACGCCCCGGCCGCCATGGGCCGCTCGCGAAGAGGACACGGGTCGCCTGCACCGAACCCGAGATCGCCGCCCCGATGGCTTGGGCGGTGATTTGTCGGCGAGGGTACCAGTTGACCTGCCCCCCGGTCGTCCCTCGTTCATAATGAGAGTCCTTGGGGTTGATAGTGGTCGGTTTCGGGTGTGGCAAGCGCGCCGGGCGTGGTGCCATCAAATTGCTCAAGCGTCCGGCGCGCTTCTGCCGGGGTCTGGTTCTTTAGCGATGAATGCGGCCTGACGTTGTTGTAGTCGTAGCGCCAGAGGGCCAGCGTTCGGCGGGCGTCGGCTAAGCTGTCGAAGATTTCCTCGTTCAGGC
>JBBQDX010000148.1:0-11036 GCA_038320125.1 Rhodobacterales bacterium
AGTTCAGCGCCTCGATCCCGTCGCGCGCCACCTCGCACTCCGCGCCGAGCCGCACCAGCATCGCCCGCAGCAGCGTCCGGTTGGTGGCGCTGTCGTCGGCCACCAGCACGCGGCGCCCCGAAAGATCGGGCATCTCGTCCGTGGCGGGGATTTCCGCGCGCCGCCAGATGCTGTGCGGAAAGGTCAGCGTCACCCGCGCGCCGCCGGTGTCCCGGTTCTCCGCCCGCAGCGTGCCGCCCATGGCGAAGGCGTGGGCGGCGGCGAGGTGCAGGCCCATTCCGCTGCGGCCGTCGCCGGCCCGCGCGCTCGGGTCGAAGACGTTCGGCAGCAGCGCCTCGGGAAATCCCGGTCCGTCGTCGGTGACGCAGATCGACAGCGTGCGGTCGGCGTAGAGGTCCGCCCCAAGCACCAGCCGCCCGTCGCCGCCCGCGTCGCCGCCGTGGTTCAGCGCGTTGCCCATGATGTTGGCCACGATCCGCCGCAGATGGAGGAGGTCGAGCTGCACGATCTCCGGCAGGTCGGCGGCCCGGTCGAGCGTCACCCGCGTGCCGGTGCCATGTGCCGCCCCGTGCCAGCGCCGCAGTTCGTCGTCGAGGAAGCGCCGCAGGTTGAGGTTGCCCACCGCCGCCATGCTGTCGCGCGGCGCGTCGTCGAGCAGATCCTCCACCAGCCGCGCCAGAAGTTCCGACGCCGCATGGACCCGGTCGATCTGGCGCGTCGCCTCCTGCGGCAGGCGGTCCCGGTCCAGAAGGCGCAGGCCGCCGATCACGTCCGAGACGGCGGCGCGGATGTCATGCGCCAGAAGCTGCCGCATGTCGGGCCCGCTCCCCTTGCCCCCGGCCCCCGCGCCCGTCCCCGCCGCCGCGCCGCCGTCCGCCGGATCGCGGGTGCCGCCCAGGCCCGGGATCGCATCGCCGCCGCCGCCGCCGCCGCCGCCGCCGTCGTCGGTCATGCCGTCCTGCGTCATGGCCCAGGATACCCGAGCCGCGACAGCGCCGCGCCGATCTCGTCCAGGATGGCCGGGTCGTCGATGGTCGCGGGCACCTTGAAGGGCGCGCCGTCCGCGATCTTCGCCATCGTCGCGCGCAGGATCTTGCCCGACCGTGTCTTCGGCAGCCGGTCCACCACGCAGGCCAGCCGGAACGCCGCCACCGGCCCGATCCGCTCCCGCATCAGGGCGATGCAATCCGCCACGATCTCGGCCTCGCTGCGCCGGACCCCTTTCGACAGCAGCAGGAACCCGACCGGCACATGCCCCTTCACCGCATCCGCCACGCCGATGACGGCGCATTCGGCCACGTCCGGGTGACTCGCCAGCACCTCCTCCATCGCCCCCGTCGACAGCCGGTGGCCGGCGACGTTGATGACGTCGTCGGTGCGCGCCATGATCCAGAGATAGCCGTCCTCGTCGATCCGCCCGGCGTCGCCGGTCTCGTAGAAGCCCGGATACGTGGTCAGATAGGCCTTCACGAACCGCGCTTCCGCGTTCCAGAGGGTCGGCAGGCAGCCGGGCGGCAGCGGCAGGCGGATGGCGATGGCGCCCAGCGTGCCGCGCGGCACCTCCTGCCCCGCCTCGTCGAGTGCCACCACGTCATAGCCCGGCATCGGCACCGAGGGACTGCCGACCTTCACCGGCAGGGCCCCGAGCCCGATGGGGTTGCCGGCGATGGCCCAGCCCGTCTCCGTCTGCCACCAGTGGTCGATCACCGGCTTGCCCGAGACGCGCGCCAGCCAGTCCACCGTGTCGGGGTCGGCGCGCTCGCCCGCGAGGAAGATGGTGCGCAGCCCCGAGAGGTCGTGTCCCGCCATCTGGGCGGCGCCCGGGTCCTCGCGGCGCACGGCGCGGAAGGCGGTCGGCGCGGTGAAGAAGGCGGCGACGCGGTGGTCGGCCATGACACGCCAGAAGGTCGAGGCATCCGGCGTGCCCACCGGCTTGCCCTCGAAGAGGATGGTGGTGCAGCCGTGGATCAGCGGCGCGTAGCAGATGTAGCTGTGCCCCACGACCCAGCCCACGTCGGAGGCGGCCCAAAACACCTCGCCGGGGCGCACGTCGTAGAGGTTGGCCATCGACCAGTCCATCGCCACCAGGTGCCCGCCGGTCGGCCGCACCACGCCCTTGGGGGCCCCCGTCGTGCCGGAGGTATAGAGGATGTAGGCCGGGTGGTTGCCCGCGACGGGCAGGCAAGGGACGGGCTCTGCCGCCGCCACCGCCTGCGCCCAGTCAATGTCGCGCGCGCCCATCTCGGCTTGCGCCGCGTCGCGCTGCAGCACCACGCAGAACTCCGGCTTGTGCCGCGCCATGTCGATCGCCGCGTCCAGCAGGGGCTTGTAGGCCACCACCCGCGCCCCTTCGATCCCGCAGGAGGCCGCGAGGATGGCGCGCGGCGTCGCGTCGTCGATCCGCATCGCAAGCTCGGCGGCCGCGAAGCCGCCGAAGACGACCGAATGGATGGCGCCGATCCGGGCGCAGGCCAGCATCGCCTCGATCGCCTCGGGCACCATCGGCATGTAGAGGATGACGCGGTCGCCGGCCCCGATGCCCCGTGCCGCCAGCACCCCGGCCAGCCGCGCGACGCGGTCCTGCAGTTCGGCGTAGGTCACGCGCGCGACGGTCCCGGTGACGGGACTGTCGTGGATGATGGCGAGCCGGTCCCCGTGCCCCGCCGCCACGTGCCGGTCGACCGCGTTCCAGCAGGTGTTGACCTGCCCGTCGGCGTACCATTCCGGCACCGGCCCGCCGGTGTCGTGAAGCGCCTTCGACGGCATCCGGTCCCAGTCGATGGCCCGCGCCTGCTCCATCCAGAAGCCCTCGGGATCCGCCCTGGCCCGCTCCCATTCCTCTTTCCAGCCCATGTCGTTCCCTCTCTGCCGCCCATCAATCTAGGAGCGGGCGGAGGGCGGCGGCAAGGGGTGCCGAGATCGCGCCCGCCCTGCCCCGCCCCCCCGCGCGCGCCTTTACCGGCCCGATGCCCAAATCGAAGAGGTCGAGGTGTCCCGGCCCCCCCGCGCGCGCCGCTACGATATGGCGGTCCTGATACTCCAGCCATGCCGACCCCGGCCCCCGCGCGCGCCTTTACGGCAGAAGACGGGGTTCGCGCAGGTCGATCCGTCCCCGGCCCCGCGCGCGCGCCGCTACAGCGGATGTGGTCGCGCTCTATGGCGGCGTGACCCCGGCCCCCCCCACGCGCGCGCCTTTACCTCGACCCCCGCGCCGGGCATGATCCTCCTGCCCCGCCCCTGCAAGAGACGAGCGACCCGCCATGGACCTGCGCCCCCTCGACGATACCCTGTCCGTCACGCCGCAACTCGACCCCGCCGACCTGCCGGGCCTCGCGGCCTCGGGCGTCGGCACGATCATCTGCAACCGGCCCGATGCCGAGAACCCGCCCGACCGGCAGGCCGCGGCGATGCAGGCCGCCACCGAGGCCGCGGGCATGGCCTTCGTCTTCAACCCGGTCACCATGCAGCAGCTGACGATGCAGGCGGTGGAGGAACAGGCCGACGCGGTGGATGGCGCGGCGGAAGGCGGCGTGGTCGCCTACTGCGCCTCCGGCACCCGCTCGACGATCCTCTGGGCGCTGGCCATGGCGGGGCGGATGCCGGTGGACGAGATCCTGGCCGCGACCGGACGCGCCGGTTTCCCGCTCGACGGGATGCGCCAGCAGATCCTGTCGCTGGAGCGCGCGAAATGACCGGCCAGCCGAAGCCCGCGAAGCCCGACCCCGCCCGTCCCGACCCGTCTCGTCCGGACCCCTCTCGTCCCGACGCCGCCCGTCCGGACCCCGCCCGCCGCTGGCACGACATGGGCGGAGCCCTCGCCGGCCCGGTGCCCCACGCCTCCCACGACTTCGCGATCTGGGAGAAACGCGTCGACGCCCTCGTCATCCTGGCGGGCCTCAAGGGCGTGTTCAGCGTCGACGGGTTGCGCCGGGTGCTCGAGGACATGGGCGAGGAGAGCTTCGAGACGATGAGCTACTACGAACGCTGGGTCGCCGCGCTCAACCAGAACCTGCTGGAGGCGGGCACCTATTCCGTCGCCGAGCTTGCCGAGCGCATGGCGCGGGTGCAGGCGCGCGGCGCGACCTACGCGGAGGCGAGCGATGCGACCGCTTGAACCGGGGGCCGCGGTCCGCGTCAAACGCCTCGCCGCCCCCGGTCACATCCGCACGCCCGCCTACCTGCGCGGCGCCATCGGCACCGTCGAGCGCGTCCTCGGCCCGCATCCCAACCCCGAGCAGCTCGCCTACCGCCATCCGGCCGACCGCCTGCCACTCTACCGCGTCCGCTTCCGGATGGCCGACGTCTGGAGCGACGCCGAGACGCCCGACGACACGGTGGACGCCGAAATCTACGCCCATTGGCTGGAGACCCCCTGATGCCCCACGATCACCACGAGCATGGTCCCGGCGACCACGGTCCTTCCGGCATGTCGCCCTCCGGCCATCCCTACCGCGCGGATCAGGACAGGGAGCTCAGCTACTGGCAGGCGATGGAGATCGCGGTTCGCGAGCTGATGGTGGAGAAGGGCGTGGTCACCGCCGCCGAAGTCACGGCCCAGATCGACGCGATGGACGCGCGTTCCCCCGCCCAGGGCGCCGCCGTCGTCGCCCGCGCCTGGACCGACCCGGCGTTCCGCGAACGGCTCCTGGCCGACGGCAGCGCGGCCTCGGCCGAGATGGGTTTCGATGTCGGCCCGATGAAGCTCATCGCCGTCGAGAACACCGACACCGTCCACAACGTCGTCGTCTGCACCCTCTGTTCCTGCTATCCCCGCAACCTGCTCGGCTTGCCGCCCGACTGGTACAAGTCCCGCGCCTACCGCAGCCGCACCGTCCGCGAACCCCGCAAGGTGCTCGCCGAGTTCGGCCTCGACCTGCCCGCCACCACCACCGTCCGGGTCCACGATTCGACCGCCGACATGCGCTACATCGTGGTCCCGGCGCGGCCGGACGGCACGGATGGAATGGCCGAAGCCGACCTCGCCGCCCTCGTCACCCGCGACAGCATGATCGGCGTGGGGGTGGCGAAAGCTCCTTGACTATGGCCTGATCGGGCATGATACCTTGAAACGGGACATCATGGAGACTGCAATGCCCAATGTCGCGCTCACCAGACAGATGCAGGATTATGCCGAACGACAGGTCGAGGCCGGCCTCTACGGCAATCTCTCGGAGGTCGTCCGCGCCGGGATACGCAGGCTGATGGAGGACGAGGGAGCCGCGGCTTTCGAGCGCCTTCGCCGCGACATCGCCCGCCGGATGGAGCAGCCGACGGAAGAGGCGGACCTCCACGACCTGCTCTACGGCGACCTCGAGGCCGAGACGACACCCGTTGCGGATTAGATACCGCAAGGCGGTCCGGCAGGATGTGGCGGCGATCCGGCAGTATGGCGTCGAAACCTGGGGCATCGGCAGGACGATGGATTTCCTCGCCGGTTTCGAGGAGGCGATCGCGCGCCTCATCGAGACGCCGCGGATGGGACGGCAGCGCGATGCCATCGCCCCGGGCCTCCGGTCGATCCGCCATCGAGGCTATCAGGTGTTCTACGGTCTCGAGCAGGAGACGGTCGTCGTCGTCGCGATCCTCAACGAGCGGAGCAACATGGCCGCCCTCGATCTCGCGGACCGGCTCGAGGGGAGCTGACGGATTTCACCGGACCTGAACGCCCCCGGATCCGCGGCGTCCCAAGTCCCGTCCACCGGCCCGATCGCCACGGATCCGCAGCCCCGGTCCCGGCCCTACCGCCCCCGGATCCGCGGCGAATTACGGGCCTATCGGCCGCGAATTCGCGGGTCGAGCGCGTCGCGCAGCCCGTCGCCGACGTAGTTGATCGACAGCACCACTAGCGAGATCGCGGCGCCGGGCCAGAACACCCGCTCGGGGTACTGCTGCATGTACTGGATGCCGTCGTTCAGGAGCCGCCCCCAGGTCGGAAAGTCCGGCGGGAAGCCGAGGCCGAGGAACGACAGCGCGCTTTCGGTGATGATCGCGGTGGCGATGCCCAGCGTGGCCGAGACCATGATGGGCGAGAGGACATTGGGCAGCACGTGCCGCGTGATGACCCGGCGCGACGGCGTGCCGATGGAGCGGGCGGCGAGGACGAACTCCCGTTCCTTGAGGGCGAGGACCTCGCCGCGCACGATCCGCGCCGTCTGCATCCAGGAGGTGACGCCGATGGCCGTGACGATCAGCAGGAAGATCCCGGTCTCGATGCCGAAGGCCGCCGTCAGCGGCTCCCGGAACAGGAGCACCATGACGAGGAGCAGCGGCATCAGCGGCAGCGCCAGGAACAGGTCGGTGAACCGCATCAGCGGCCCGTCGAGTGCGCGGAAGTAGCCCGAGAGCACCCCGACGAGCGTGCCGACGAAGAGGCTCAGCGCCATCGCCGTCATCCCCACGGCCAGCGAGACCCGGCCGCCGGCGATCATCCGGGCGAACATGTCGCGGCCGAGCTGGTCGGTGCCCATCGGATGCGCGAGGCTCATGGGGGCGTTGCGGTTGCGGATGTCGGAGCTCACCCCCGACTCCATGTCCCACACCAGCGGCCCGAGCAGCACCAGCGCCACGATCGCCACGAAGACCGCCGCCCCGAAGAGCGCGCCCTTGTGGGTGCGGAACTGATCCCAGACGTCCCACCACTGGTTGCGGGCCGTGACGTCGACCTGCACCGGCTCCGCCCCGCCGAGCGGGCCGGAAGCTGCAACCGGGCCGGCGCCTTCGGCACCGATCGGCGAGAGGGGGTCGCGGGCGTCGGTCATGGGCGCTCAATCATATCGGATGCGGGGGTCGAGGATGCCGTAGAGCACGTCCGCGACGAGGTTGAAGAGGACGATGAGCACCGCGAAGATGAAAGTCAGCGTCTGCACCAGCGGCAGGTCGTTGGCCTGGATCGCGGTGATGAGGAGCTGGCCGAGGCCGTTCACCTTGAACACCTGCTCGGTGATGATGGCGCCCCCGAACACCTGCGGGATGCCGAGGGCGATGACGGTCACCACGGGGATCATCGAGTTGCGCAGCACATGGACCAGCACCACCGTCTTCTCGCGCAGGCCCTTGGCGCGGGCGGTGCGCACGTAGTCCTGCCCGAGGTTGTCGAGCATCGAGGCGCGCATGAAGCGGCTGAGCTGCGAGGTGATCTGCAGGGCCAGCACCATGACCGGCAGGAACATCTGCGCGACCTGCTGCTGCAGGGTGGCCCAGGAATTGACCACCAGCGTGGTGTCGTAGATCGACGGGAACCAGCGGAGTTGCACCGCGAAGATGATGATGACCAGCACGCCCGAAAAGAACGGCGGCACCGAGAAGCCCACCATCGTCACGAAGGTGCCGACCTGGTCGAAGACCGAGTAGTGCTTGTAGGCCGAGTAGATGCCCACCGGCACGGCGATCAGGATGGCCACGACGTAGGCGGTGCCTACGACCCAGAGCGTCTGCGGCATCCGCTGCACCACGAGCTCCATGACCGGGCTGCGGGTCTGCCACGACAGGACGCGCTGCATGCCCTGGCCGAACTCGGTGCCGAAGAGCGCATCCACGAGATGCAGCGGCTCGACCCAGAAGAACTGCAGCAGCCACTTGAAGTAACGGATGTGCAACGGCTCGCCGAGACCCAGCGCCTCGCGCATCCTCTGGCGGACCTCGTCGGGCATGGTCAGCGGCATCTGCGCCATCGGATCCCCCGGCGCCAGCTCCAAGAGCAGGAACAGGATCAGGCTGATGAAGATCAGCGTGGGGATCGCGGTCAGCAGTCGCCGGAAGGTGAAGGTCAGCATCGGCACGGATCCGGGAAGGGAGAGGGGGCTGGCACAGGCATCGGGTGCGGGAGCGGGAGCGGCGCGAACGCCGCCCCCCCTGTCATCGGAGCGTCATCGTCATCCCGGGAGGGTCACTCCCCGATGCGGTACCAGTCCTTGATGTTCCACAGCTCGCTGTCCCAGTCGTTCATCAGGTGGCCGCCCAGGCTGTTGGCATGCGCCGCCGGGCTGCCGCGGTGGATGAGCGGAATGATCGCGTAGTCCTGGATCAGCATGTCGTTGAGCTGCTTGGCGATCTCGCCGCGCTGCTCGGGGTCGGCCGTCTGGCCCAGCTCGTCGACCAGCGCGTCGTATTCCTCCGAGCAGAAGCGCGGAATGTTCTGGCCCTGCCACTGGCTCTCCGGCTCCGGGATGTCGCTGCACCGCCAGCCCGCCATGTAGGCCTGCGGGTCGACGCCGGTGAAGTTGTTGGTGTACATCTCGACGTCGGCGAAGAACTTCTGGAAGGTGTCGGGCGAGGACGGATCGCCGCCGAAGAACACCGACGCGTCGACCGAGCGCAGCTCGACCTCGATGCCGATCTCGTTCCAGTCCTCCTTGACCAGCGCCTGGATGTCCTGGCGCACGGCGTTGACGCTCGTCTGGAACAGAACCGAAAGCCGCACCCCGTCCTTCTCGCGCACGCCGTCGCCGTCCTCGTCGGTCCAGCCGGCCTCCTCGAGGATCTGCTTGGCCCCCTCGATGTCGTAGGTCAGGCAATCGTCGTTGGCCGTGGAGGCGTAGAGCTCGGGCGCCGGCAGGATGTTGCAGGTCGCCTGCCCGCCCGCGCCGTAGCCGATATCGACCAGAAGCTGCCGGTCGATGGCCATGGACATGGCCTTCGGCACGGCATCGTCGACCAGGAACGGGTGCGGATGCGCCGTCGTCGCACGCTCGTCGCCGAGGCTCGCGGAGGGGTCGGTCTGGTTGACCTCGATCCGCTCGACCGAGGTGCCGTAGGCCGCCACCACCTGGCCGATGCCTGCAGCACCCATCTGCTCGAGCACCTCGGGGGCGAGCTGCAGGTTCCAGGCGTAGTCGTACTCCCCGGTCTCGAGAACCGAGCGCGCCGCTCCCGCCGCGTCGCCGCCGCCCTTGAAGTTCACCGAGGCGAAGGCGGGCTTGCCCTCCTCGCGGAAGTTCGGGTTGGCCGAGAACGAGATCACGTCGTTGGGCCGGAAATCGTCCACCACGAACGGCCCCGTGCCGATGGGTCCGAAATTCGCGGCGGTGCAGGTCGGCGCCTCGGCTCCCTTGCAGTCTTGGAACTGCGCCTTCTGGATGATCGGCGATTCGGAGCCGACGAAGGCCGTGTAGGGGAACGGCTTGGGCTCGTTGAAGGTGATCTTGACCGTCGTCGGATCGACCGCCTCGACGCTGGTGACGTTGTCGAAATACTGCGCCTGCGCGCAGCCGCCCTCGGGGTCGGTGCAGTATTCCCAGGTGAAGACTACGTCCTCGGCGGTGAGCGGCGTGCCGTCGGACCACAGCACGCCGGGCTTCAGCTTCCAGGTGATCGAGGTCAGATCCTCGGAGATGCCGCCATTCTCGACGGTCGGCATCTCGGTGGCGAGCCACGGCACGAATTCGCCGTTCTGGTCGATCCGGGCCAGTGGCTCGATCACGAGGGAAGAGGATTCGACCTCCTTGGTGCCGCTCGAAAGATACGGGTTCAGGATTGAGGGCGCCTGCCAGTAGATGATGTTGAGCTGTCCGTCGCGGCCACGCTCGCCCTCATGCCCTTCGGCGAAGGCCGCGGGCGCATAGGCGAAGGCGGCGACCGCGCAGAGCAGGGCTGATTTCGTCGTCATGTGTCTCTCTCCATGTTGGGGTCGTGAGTCGTCTGGGGGCCAGTTCTTCCGGGGGGCAAGACCTTCCGGGGGGCCAGACCTTCTTGGGGGGCCGTCTCGGGGGCGGCATCTTCGGGGGTGGCGGTCACGCGGGTCGGCCCGGTTGCCGGTCGTCGTCGAGGAGGTGGCAGGCCGCGAAATGACCGGGCCGCACCTCTCTGAAGTCGGGCTCCACCCTGCGGCAGATGTCCATCACCTTGGGGCAACGGGTGCAGAAGTTGCAGCCCTCGGGCGGATGCGCCGGGCTCGGCACGTCGCCCTGCAGCACGATCCGGTCGCGCTTGGTCCCGGCCAGCGCCGGGTCGGGCTCGGGGACGGCGGAGAGCAGCGCTTGCGTATAGGGGTGCAGCGGCGTCGCGTAGAGGTCGTCGCGGGGGGCGAGCTCCATCACCTTGCCCAGATACATCACCGCCACGCGGTCGGCGATGTGGCGCACCATGCTGAGGTCGTGGCTGATAAAGAGGTAGGTCAGCCCCAGGCTGTCCTGCAGCTCCTCCAGGAGGTTGACCACCTGCGCCTGGATCGACACGTCGAGCGCCGCGATCGGCTCGTCGCAGACGATGAACTTGGGGTTCAGCGCGAGCGCGCGGGCGATGCCGACGCGCTGCTTCTGGCCGCCGGAGAACTCGTGCGGATAGCGGTTCACGAAGGCGCGGTTCAGGCCGACCCGGTCCATCAGCTCGCGGACCCGCGCGGTCTTCTCCTTGCGGCTCAGGGTCGTATGCTCGTCCAGCGGCTCGCCGATGATCGACCCCACCGTCATCCGCGGGTTGAGCGAGGCCTGCGGATCCTGGAACACCATCTGCATGGTCGGGCGCATCTTGCGAAGCTCGCCCTGTCCGGCCCGGCCGATGGCGCGTCCGTCGATGACGATCTCGCCGTCGGTGATGTCGTAGAGCCGCAGGACGGCGCGCCCGCAGGTCGACTTGCCGCAGCCGCTCTCGCCCACCAGCCCCAGCGTCTCCCCCTCCATGATCGAGAAGGTCACGCCGTCCACCGCCTTCACCGCGCCGACCTTGCGGCGCAGCAGGCCCGCATGGATCGGGAAGTGCATCTTCAGGTCGCGGACCTCGACCAGCGGCCTCACGCGCTGGCCTCCATCTCGCGCCGCGCGGTTCCGCCCGTCTCGCCACCCGTCTCGCCACCGGTCCGCGCGGACGGGTGGAAACAGGCGACGTCATGGCCGGGCGCGACGATCTCCCGCGCTGGGTTCTCGCGCGCGCAGCGGTCGAACGCCAGCGGGCAGCGGTCCCGGAACGAGCAGGCCGAAGGCGGTGCGCCGAGGATCGGAGGCTGCCCCTCGATCACCTGCAGCTTCGCCGCCCGCGCCCCCGTCACCGAGGGAATCGTCTTGAGGAGCGCGCGGGTGTAGGGATGGCGCGGATCGTTGAAG
>JBBQDX010000149.1:0-10854 GCA_038320125.1 Rhodobacterales bacterium
ACCGGCGTCGCAGGCGCGGGTCGGCCAGCGCATAGGCCATCTCCACCGCGAAGGTGACGGCGATGACCGCGAAGACGAGGAGCATCGTCACCGACTGCACCACGATCAGGTCACGCTGGGTGATGCCCTGGAAGATCAGACGGCCGAGGCCCGGCAGGAAGAACACGTTCTCTATGATGATGGCCCCCGCCAGCAAAAAGGAGAACTGCAGCCCGAGGATCGTCAGCACCGGTATCGCCGCGTTGCGCAGCGCGTGGCGCAAGAGGGCGGCGCGGCGCGACAGGCCCTTGGCGCGGGCGGTGCGGATGTAGTCCTGCCCCAGCGTGTCGATCAGCGCGCCGCGCATCACCCGCGCCAGGATCGACGCCTGCGGCAGGGCGAGCGCGATGGCGGGCAGCGTCAGCGCCTTGATCGCCGCCAGCGGGTCGGACCAGCCGGGAAAGCCGCCCGCCGAGACCCAGCGGAGCTTCACCGCGAAGAGCAGCACCAGCAGCATCGCGAACCAGAAGTTCGGCACCGCGATGCCGAGTTGCGTCACCCCCATCACGCCCCAGTCGGCCGCGCGGCCGCGGTGCGACGCGGCGATCAACCCCGCCGGGATGGCGATCGCGACGGTGAGGGCCAGCGCGTAGGCCGCGAGCGGGCCGGACACGCCGATCCGGTCGGCCACCAACTCCGCGACCGGCACCCTGTAGGTGTAGGAAATGCCGAAGTCCCCCGTCAGCATGCCGCCGACCCAGGCGAGGTAGCGGGCGGGCAGGGCTCCCTCCAGCCCCAGTTCCGCGCGCAATGCCGCCACCGTGTCCGGCTGCGCGCCGGTGCCCAGCATGAAGGCCGCGGGATCGCCCGGCACGGCCTGCAACATGACGAAGATGACCACGCTGGCCGCCACGAGCGAGAGGGCGAGCGAGATCAGGCGGGAGAGGAACGGGTGCCGCATCGCCCGGACGTTAGGGGGTGCCGGATGCGAGGGGAAGGCTTCGGAACCGGGTTCGCCTGCTCGGCCGGGCCGTCGTACCCCGCCTCCGCGGATCATCGGCACCAAGCAAGCACATCACCACAGGGGGCCGGGCTGGTGGCGGACTTCGACATCTCCGCCCCGTCGACCCACAAGGGCGAGGGGATCCCCGACCTGCCGATGAGCAACGACGGTAAGGTCGATAACGATGGTGACAGCCGATTCTGCACCCGGCACACCGCCGGCAGGGTCGCCGACATCGGGGCCGGCCCGCGCGCGGCGATCGCGGTCCGGCGGCGTCCAGGCCCGCAAGCGGCGCGCCCCTGGTCCTGCAGAACCCGGAAAGGGAGATCATCCGCGACAGATCCGATTTCGCCGAGCCTTGAACCCCCGACCCCGACAAGCGGTTCGAGGCGCCATCGACACGCCGGGCGCATCGCCGGCTGGGACGGCGAGGGGGGCTTCGCGCTGCCCGACACCTGACATCGACGCGAATGGTCCGGTTCCCCGGCTGCGGCCATCGTCTCGCGGCGATGGCGCCCTGTCGCAAAACCGACACCGGGCCGTCATTCGGTGGTGACAACCCATTTGGTATCAACTGCGCGTCGAGCCAAGGTCCGGAGGACGCAATCATGTGCTGCAACCACCCGGTTCTTCTCCCCGTCAGGGCCGGAGGTAGGCTGGAGTCGAAGGGACGCGGCGCATCCGCTCCACAGGCCGTGGAGAGGTCGACGCGCGGTGCGGCAAGATAATGCCTTTGGAACCGCACCGAACGGATTTTACCCCCAAAAACTTTTGACTCATGATCGACCCCGGCGGCTCCCCCCCGCCGGGGTCCTTTTCAATCCTGCGCCCGCAGAATCCGTGCCGGCCGCGCCGCGAGCGGGCGCCACGCAAAGGCAAGCCCGGCCAGCAGCGTCGCCAGCGCGCCGCCCAGCACGATGGCCAGGGCGGACACCGGCTCGAACGCATAGGGCGCGTCCATCACGAAGCGCAGCACGCCCCAGCCCGCGAGCGCACCGGCCGCGATGGCGACGAGGCCCGCCGCCGCTCCCAGAAGCGCCGAGCGGATGGCGAAGCTGAGCAGCACCGTGGCGCGTGTGGCGCCGAGCGTCTTGAGCACCGAGGCCTCGAACACGCGCCCGCGCTCCCCGGCCGCCGCCGCGCCGATCAGCACCACGAAGCCGGTGAGCAGCGTCGCGCCGGCCCCCCAGCTGGTCGCGGCCGACAGCGCACCGAGCGCCTCTGTCACCAGCGCGATGGCATCGCGGACCCGGATGGCGGTGATATTGGGCGCGTCGCTTGCCACATCGCGCAGGATCGCGGCCTCCGCCCCCTCCTCGGCATAGACGGTCGAGAGCCAGGTGTGCGGCGCGCCGGCCAGTGCGGCCTCGTTGAAGATCAGCACGAAACCGATGCCGCCGGAGCTGAAATCCACCTCGCGGAAGGACGTGACCGTCGCCGTGACGTCGCGGCCGAGAACGTTCATCGTCACCTCGTCGCCGAGCGCCACGCCGATCTCCTCCGCCTCCTCGCGCGCGAAGCTGACCTGCGGCGGGCCATCGTAACCCTCGGGCCACCACTCCCCCGCGACGATCCGGGTGCCCTGCGGCACCGCGTCGGCGAAGCTGATCCGCCGGTCGCCGCGCGTCACCCAATGGTCGATCTCCGCCGCCGCCCGCCCGCCGATGGAGCGGACGACGCCCCCCAGCATCGGTGCCGCATCGACGCGGCTCACGGCGGGATCGTTCTGGACGCGGCTCAGGAAGGCGGGCAGTTGGTCGGGCTGGATGTCGAGGAAGAAGTAGGAGGGCGCGATCTCGGGCAGGTCGCGGTCGATGGCGGCGCGCAGGTTCGCGTCGATCTGGCCCACCGCCGCCAGCACCGTCAGGCCGAGCCCGAGCGACAGGATCACCGAGAGCGCCTCGCCCCCCGGCCCGCCGACCGAGCCGAGCGCCAGCCGCAGCGCCGGATGGCCGCGCACCCGACCCGAGAGCGCCTTGGCCAGCCGCCGCACGCCAGCGGCCGCGAGCACGAGGACGGCCAGGGCGGCGACGATGCCGCCCGCCGACCAGAGCGCCAGCGTCGGGATGCCGGAGAGCAGCGCCGACGATGCGATCAGCGCCGCGGCGGCAAGCGCCAGCGCCGCGACGTAGCGCTTGCGGGGCCAGCCCCGCGCGGGGGCGCTCGCATCACGGAAGAGCGAGGCGGCGCGCACCTGCTCGGTGCGTGCCAGCGGCCAGAGCGTGAAGATGAGCGCGGTGAGCGCCCCGTAGAGCGCCGCTTCGGCCAGCGGGCCGGGATGGACGCCGAGGTCGACGGGCACCGGCAGCCGCGCCTCGATGAGCGGGGCGATGGCGATCGGGATGATCGTGCCGAGGACCAGCCCGATGGCGATGCCGACGAGCGCCAGCAGGCCGATCTGCATCATGTAGGCCGCGAAGATCACGCGCCCCTCCGCCCCCAGCGTCTTGAGGACGGCGATCACGCCGGTCTTGCGGTCGAGATAGGCGCGCACCGCCGCCGACACGCCGACGCCGCCGACGGCCAGCCCGGCGAGGCCCACCAGCACGAGGAAGCTGCCCATCCGGTCCACGAAGCGGGCCACTTGCGGCGAGGCGTTGCGGCGGTCGCGCCAGCGCGCGCCGCTTTCGGCAAAGGCCGTCTCGGTCGCGATCTCGCCGGCGTCCAGCTCCTCGTCCGTCGCCCCCGGCATCGCGATCCGGTATTTCGACTCGAAGAGCGAACCTTCCGCCAGCAGCCCCGAGCCCGCCAGCGCGTCGGTCCGCACGATGGTGCGCGGCCCGAGGCCGAAGCCCGCCCCGCCCGCGTCCGGCTCCCGCATCAGCCGCGCTCGCAGGGTGAACGCCTTGGTGCCCAGCATGATGGTGTCGCCGATGTCCAGCCCCAGCCGGTCCACCAGCACCGGATGCGCGACGATGCCGCCGTCCGCGAGCGCCTCGGCCAGCGGGATCGGCGGGTCCAGCTCGACGGAGCCCGTCAGCGGATACAGGTCGTCCACCGCCTTCACCTGGGTCAGCGCCCGGTCGGCGTCGGCCCCCTCGCCGGTCGCGGCCATGGAGCGGAAATCGACGACCTCCGCCACCGTTCCGAGTTCGGCCAGCGTCGCCCGTTCGGCCTCCGTCGCCAGCCGGTAGTTGAACTCCACCTCGGCGTCGCCGCCGAGGATGACGCTGCCTTCGCGCGCAAGTCCCTCGGTGATCGACACGCGGACGGAGCCGACGGCGGCGATGGCCGCGACTCCGAGCGCCAGACAGGCAAGGAAGATGCGGAACCCCGACAGCCCGCCGCGCAGCTCGCGCCGCGCGATGGTCGCGGCCTGCTTCAGCCAGGTCATTCGGCGGCCCTTGTCGCGGCTTGCGAACGCGGTCGCCGTGTCTCGCCGTCGAGCCGCCCGTCGACCAGCCGGACGGTGCGGTCGCAACGCGCCGCGAGCTTCGTCGCGTGCGTCACCAGCACCAGCGTCGCGCCATGGGTGTCGCGCAGGCCGAACAGCAGATCCATGATCGCCTCGCCCGTCGCCTGGTCGAGGTTGCCGGTCGGCTCGTCGGCGAGCAGGATGTCGGGCCGCGGCGCCGCGGCGCGGGCCAGCGCCACGCGCTGCTGTTCGCCGCCCGACATCTGCGACGGATAATGCCCGGTGCGATGGCCCAGTCCGACCGCCTCGAGCTCCGCCTGTGCGCGCGGGAACGCATCGGCCACGCCGGCCAGTTCGAGCGGCGTGGCGACGTTCTCGAGCGCCGTCATCGTCGGAATGAGGTGGAAGGACTGGAAGACCACCCCCATATGCCCCCTGCGGAACCGGGCCAGCGCGTCCTCGTCCATCGCCGTCAGGTCGTGGCCGAGGGCCATGACCTCGCCGCCGGTGGCGCGCTCTAGCCCGCCCATGAGCATCAGGAGAGACGATTTGCCAGACCCAGACGGCCCGACCAGCCCCAGCGTTTCGCCCTTGGCCACGTCGAGCGTGATTCCGCGAAGGATGTCGACCACGCCCGCGTTTCCTTGCAGCGACAGCGAGACGTCGCGCAGCGACAGGACCATGGAATACCTCTTTCGTTCGGTTGTCTGGGGATATGGGGCCTTGAAAAGGTCGAGCAAGGCGCTGGCCGTCACGTTCTTCGCAGGTGCGGCATCATCGGCGGGCACGCTGGCCATCGCGGAGCCGGTGCGGGTCGTGGCGCTCGGCGACAGTCTGACCGCCGGCTACGGCCTGCCCGAGGGCGAGGGGTTCGTGCCGCAACTGCAGGCCTGGCTCGACGACCGCGGGGCGGAAGTGACGCTGGTGAATGCGGGTGTCTCCGGCGACACGACGGCGGGGGGCCTCGCGCGGCTCGACTGGGCGCTGTCGGAGGAGACCGACGCGATGATCGTGGCCCTGGGCGGCAACGACCTCTTGCGCGGGCTCGACCCGGCGACCTCCCGCGGCAACCTCGACGCGATCCTGTCGACGGTCGCGGACGAGCGCGGCCTGCCGGTGCTGCTCATCGGCCTCAGCGCGCCGGGCAATTACGGGCCCGCCTTCCAGGCCGCCTTCAACGGGATGTATGCCGACCTCTCGGAGGAGTACGGCACGCAGCTCGAGCCGAACTTTCTTGGCCCCCTGGTGGCCGGCACCGATCTTGCCACCGCCCGCCAGCGGTATCTTCAGGCGGATGGCATTCACCCCAATCGCGACGGCGTGGCCCGCATCGTCGATGCCCTCGGTCCTGCTGTCATGGAGCTCGCCGCGCGCGTCGCCGACTGACGGAGCTCCCTTGCCCGGCGCGGCGTCCTCCGGCAGACCCGTGGCAAAGGGAGGCCCGCCATGACCCATATCCTCGCCATCGACCAGGGCACCACGTCAAGCCGCGCGATCCTGTTCGACGCAGCCCTGCGCAAGGTCGCCACGGCGCAGCAGGAGTTTCCGCAGCACTTCCCCGACAGCGGCTGGGTCGAGCACGATGCGGCCGACCTCTGGCGCACGACCGTCGAGACCTGCCGCGAGGCGGTGGCGAAATCGGGTATCGAGGCGCGCGACATCGCCGCGATCGGCATCACCAACCAGCGCGAGACGACCCTGGTCTGGGATCGTGGGACGGGCGAGCCGGTGCATCGCGCCATCGTCTGGCAGGACCGGCGGACGGCGGCCTTCTGCCGCGAGATGAAGGACCACGAGCCGATGGTGACGGCGCGAACCGGCCTGCTGATGGATCCGTATTTCTCGGCCACGAAGCTGCGCTGGATCCTTGAGAACGTGGAGGGCGCGCGGGCGCGGGCGCAGGACGGCGAGCTCCTTTTCGGCACCGTCGACAGCTACCTTATCTGGAAGCTCACAGAAGGCAGAACGCATGTCACCGATGCGACCAATGCCGCCCGCACCATGCTCTACAACATCCACGAGGGCCGGTGGGACGCGGAGATCTGCAAGCTTCTGAGCATCCCGATGGGAATGCTCCCCGAGGTGAAGGATTGCGCCGCCGACTTCGGCACGACCGACCTGCTCGGCCCGGGGATCCCGATCCGCGGCGTCGCGGGCGACCAGCAGGCCGCTACGGTGGGGCAGGCGTGCTTCCGGAAGGGTATGCTCAAGTCGACCTATGGCACCGGTTGCTTCGCGCTTCTCAACACCGGCGACACCGCCGCCACCTCGACGCACCGCCTGCTCTGCACCATCGCCTATCAGCTCGACGGCAAGCCGACCTATGCCCTCGAAGGGTCGATCTTCGTCGCCGGCGCGGTGGTGCAATGGCTCCGTGATGGCCTTGGCATCATCGGGCAGGCGTCGGACACGCAGCCGCTCGCCGACAAGGCCGACCCGCAGCAGCGCCTCTACCTCGTGCCCGCCTTCACCGGCCTCGGCGCGCCCTATTGGGACCCGGAGGCCCGCGGCGCGATCTTCGGGCTGACGCGCAGTTCCGGCCCGGCGGAGTTCGCCCGCGCCGCCCTCGAATCCGTCGGCTACCAGACGCGCGACCTGCTCGAGGCGATGCGCGCCGATCTGCCCGACATGGAGGAGACGGTCCTGCGCGTCGACGGCGGCATGAGCGCGTCGGACTGGTCGATGCAGTTCCTCTCCGACATCCTCGGCGCGCCCGTCGACCGGCCGGAGGTGCTGGAGACGACGGCGCTCGGTGCCGCCTGGCTCGCCGGCATGCGCGCCGGCGTCTATCCGGACCGCGAGGAGTTCGCAAAATCCTGGGCGCTGGACCGCCGTTTCGAGCCGAAGATGGCAGCGGACGAACGCGCCGCCCGGTACGACGGCTGGACCGATGCGGTGCGCCGGACGCTCACGCGCTGATCGCAAGGTCTCCGTTCCGCAAATACTCCCGCGCGGAGCGCTCCGCCCGTCAGGTCAGGAGCCGCCCCTTGAGGTCTGCCAGCGACCGCGCCCCGATCTGCGTCATGTTCGCCACCATGTCGTCGCGCAGGATGTGGACCAGATGGTCGATCCCCTTCGGCCCGAAGGCGGCGAGCGCGAAATACCAGGCCTTGCCGAGGAAGGTGAAGTCGGCCCCGAGGGCCAGCGCCCGCATGATGTCGAGCCCGCCCGCGAGACCCGAGCAGAAATAGACCGGCACCCGGCCCGCGACCCGCTCCACCACCGGCGGCAGCGCGTCGAGGGCCGCGGGCCCGCCCTCGAACTGGCGCCCCGAATGGTTCGAGACCCAGACCGCGTCGACGCCCATTCCGATCAGCCGCTCCGCGTCCTCCGGCTCCTGCACGCCCTTCACCACCAGCGGTCCGGCCCAATCCGCCCGCACCGCCTCGATGTAATCCCAGCCCGGAAACCCCCGGATCAAGCGGCCCGCGTGGGTGAAGCTGGCGGCCCCCCTGGCGTGGGGCGCATAGGACGCCGGAAACTTCATCGTCGGCATCCCCTTGCGCGCCATGCCGAGCGCCCAGGCGGGCGAGGCGACGATCGAGGCGACGATCCCGGGCGTCATCACCGGCGGCATCGACACCTGTGCGCGCCGCTGCCGCTCCCGGCGGCTCTCGCCGGGCACGTCCACCGTCACCGTCAGCACCCGCCAGCCGGAGGCTGCGATACGCGCCAGCATGTCGCGGCGGATGCCCGCGTCGTTCACCGGGTAATGCTGGTACCATCCGAGGTCGCCCGCGATCGGCCCGGTATCCTCGGGCAGGGCGGCGGCCACCGTCGACTGGCCGTAGGGGATCCGGTGCCGGCAGGCGGCCTCGGCCATCAGGCGTTCGGCGTCGGGCCAGAGAATGCCGGCAAGGCCCAGCGGGGCGATGCCGAAGGGCACCGGATGGCTGTGCCCCAGCGTCATGGTCGACAGGTCCGGCACGATCTCGCCGCCGAGGATCGCGGGACGGAAGCGCACCGCATCGAGCGCCGCGCGGTTGTGGGCGACGCCGAGTTCGCGCCCCGTGCCGGAGTCGAGATACTCGAAGGCGAAATGCGGCATCCTGCGTCGGGCGCGGGCGCGAAGGTCCGAGATTGCGGGGTAGCTGACGTCGAGATCCATGGCGCCTACGTGGCCCGCGATGCGGCGGGTTGTCCAGAGGGCCGCGATGGCGGAAACAGGCGGCGACATCGCCGACCAAAGGATAATCCATGAAGACGATCGCCGTTCTGGGCCTGGGCAAGGTCGGCACGCTCGCCGCCGAATTGCTGCACGAGGCCGGTTTCACCGTGACGGGCATCGACGCCGCGGTCCGCGACGACCTTCCCTTCGCCACCCGCGCAGCCGATCTCGCCGCCGACGCAGGGGCGCTCTTCGCCGGGCAGGACGCCGTGCTCTCCTGCCTGCCGTTCCATCTCAACGCGCGCCTGGCGGAGGCCGCGCATGCCGCCGGGCTGCACTGGTTCGACCTGACCGAGGATGTGCCAACGACCGACCGCATCCGCGCGCTCGCGCCCACCTCGGCCGGGCTCATGGCGCCGCAATGCGGTCTCGCTCCGGGCTTCGTCGGCATCGTCGGGGCCAGCCTGATCGAGGAGTTCGACAGCTGCCGCTCCTGCCGGATGCGGGTCGGGGCGCTGCCGCAGAACCCCACGGGGATGATGGGCTATTCCTTCAACTGGTCGCCCGAAGGCGTGGTCAACGAATATCTCAACGACTGCGAGGTGATCGAGGACGGGGCGCGCAAGTTCGTCTCGGCGATGGAATGGCTCGAGGACATCCATATCGACGGCATGCGGCTCGAGGCCTTCACGACGTCGGGGGGCCTCGGAACGATGTGCGAGACCTACCACGGCCGGGTCGCCAACCTCGACTACAAGACGATGCGCTATCCCGGTCACGCAAGGCTGATGAACTTCTTCTTCCATGAGCTCCTGATGCGGGAGCGGCGGCAGCAGGCGGGCGAGATCCTCGTCCATGCCAAGCCGCCCGTCGACGACGATGTCGTCTATGTCCACGTCGCCGCCGAAGGCCAGGTGCAGGGCCGCCCCGCGCGACGCGAGTTCGTGCGCGGATACCGGCCCCTCACGGTGGCCGGCAAGCGGCGCACCGCCATCGCCTGGACGACCGCCGCGTCGGTCGTCGCCATCGTCGAGATGGTGCGGGATGGGGCCCTGCCGCAACGGGGGTTCCTGCGCCAGGAGGACGTGTCCCTCGCCGAGTTCCTCGCCACGCGGACGGGCGCGCTCTACGCCGCCGGGTAGCGGTTTCGCGACGCCGATCGCCATGCGCGATGCGCGAAGGTCCGCCGCGCAGGTCGGTGGCAATCGTCTCTAATTGAAGAAGCGTCGCCCTTGTGATGCCTTCTTGCCGTGGCACCCCCAAGCCCATGACAAGACTGCACACCATAGGCGCGTCAGCGCCGGCGATCCCGGGGACATTGTCGTCGTCCGCCGCCTTCGCCGACCGCCCGCGCCCCGCGTGCGCCGTGTGCGGCAGGATGGTGAAGGAGCGCCGGCGGCGGTCTGCCCGCGATGCCTTCGCCCGCAATCCGGCGGCGCCGTTTCCCGGTGTCGATCCGGCGACCCTGCGCCTCGTGCTCGGCCTATCGTGCCCGCGGGCGGTCTCCGGGCCGCACCGAACGGGCCGATGGCTCCGGTCGTCCCCATTGATGCCCGGGACGGGCCGCTCGACGCCGCCGACATCGACCCTCTCGCGCAGAACGCGCTCATCCTCTTTCACTTCCGCTGATTTTCCCCGGAGGCCATGATGCCCAGCACAGGTTCTGCCCAGACTGTCCTTTTCGAGCGTGCCGATGCTCCCGCCACCAACACCACGCCCTACGTCATCACCGCCGGCCAGACCTTTTCGGGCACCCTCTCGGCGGGCGACCGCGACTGGGTCGCGATCTCGCTTGCAGCGGGCGAACGCATCGAGGTCCTGCTCGCCGGCGACACGCTCACCGACCCCTATCTGCGGGTCCGGGGCCATAACGGCGCCGAAATCCGCGCCAACGACGATTCCAGCGGCTCCCACAGCCGCTTGCTTTTCGGCTCGGCCGAGGGCGGCACGTTCTATCTCTCCGTCGGATCCTACGCCGACGGCGGCTCCGGCAGCTACCACCTCGCCGTGACGCCCCACGTCCCCCGGACTTACACCTGGGGCCAGATCGCCGACTATCTCGAGGACGGCTACTGGGAAGCCAGCGGCGGCAGCGCGGGCAGCACCTTCGATCTCGACGCCTCGAACGGTACCCTCACCTACGACGTGAGCGGCCTTGGCGCGACCGCGCAGGGCCGCATGGGACGCCAGCACGTCGAATGGGCGCTCGAAGCCTGGTCGTCGATCACCGGGATCACCTTCGTCAGGGGCGCGGCGGCCACGGCCCAGATCCGCTTCGACGACAATGGTTCCGGCGCCGGCAATTCGACGACCTACAGCGACGGCCACATCCTGCAAAGCCGCGTGAACATCGGGACGAGCTTCCTGCCCTCCGACAACGTCGCCCGCGTCGACAGCTATCTGATGCAG
>JBBQDX010000150.1:0-10807 GCA_038320125.1 Rhodobacterales bacterium
GTCCTTCGATCACGTCACCACCTGGGTTTTCGACCTCGACGAGACGCTCTATCCGCCCTCTGTCCCGCTCTTTCCCCAGATCGAGGCGCGGATGGTGGACTGGATCGTGCGCCGCCTGAACGTCACGCGGGCCGAGGCCAACGTGCTGCGGGGCCGCTGGTGGCACGATCACGGCACGACCCTCGCGGGCCTGATGCGCGAGCATGGCGACGACCCCGACCCCTTTCTCGAGGATGTCCACCGGATCGATTTCTCCGTCCTCTCCCCCGATCCGGCGCTGCGCGAGGCCCTCGCCGCCCTGCCCGGCCGGCGGATCATCTATACCAACGGCACCGCGTCCTACGCCGCCGAAGTGCTGGCGGCGCGCGGTCTCTCCGGGCTCTGGGACGCGATCTGGGGCGTCGAGCACGCCTCCTACCTGCCCAAGCCCGACCGAGGCGCCTACGAGGCGGTCTTCGCGCGCGACGGCCTCGACCCCGGGCGGGCCGCGATGTTCGAGGACACGGCCCGCAACCTTGCGGTCCCCCACGAGATGGGCCTCGTCACGGTGCATGTCGCCCCCGTCCGCGCCGAGGGCGCGCATGTCCACCATCACGCTACGGACCTCACCGGCTTCCTGCGCGGCATCCTGAACACTGGCGCCTGAGCCCGGCGCGCCCTAGGTGCGACGCATGACGTTCGACACCGACATCCTCATCGCCGGCGCCGGTCCGGCGGGCCTCGCCGCCGCCTGCGCCCTCGGAACGGAGGGGCACCGCGTCACGCTGGTCGATCCGGCCCCCCCGGTCACCGGTGAGGACGCGCCCGGGGCCGACCTGCGCACCACGGCGCTGCTGCAACCGGCGCGGGACCTTCTGGACCGGGCCGACGCATGGGAGGGGCTGGCCACCGCCGCCACGGCGCTCCGCACGATGCGGATCGTCGACGCCTCGGGGGCCGCGCCGGTGACGCGCGACTTCGAGGCGGGCGACGTGTCCGACGGGCCGTTCGGCTGGAACCTCCCGAACTGGCTGCTGCGCCGCGAACTGCTCGCCCGTGTCGGTGCCTTGCCACAGGTCGACGCGCAGTTCGGCGTCTCGGTGGAGGCGCTCTTCGTCCGCGAGGCGGGCGCGCGCGTCACGCTGTCGGACGGGGCGCGGGTCACGGCGCGGCTGGTCCTCGCCTGCGACGGGCGCGACAGCCCGCTGCGCGGCATGGCCGGCATCGGCGCGCGCCGCATCGACTATGCGCAGACGGCCATCGTCTTCGCGGTCGCGCATGATGCGCCGCATGACAACGTCTCGACGGAGGTCCACCTGCGCGGCGGCCCCTTCACCCTCGTGCCCCTGCCCGACCGCGACGGCGCACATCGCTCCGCCGTGGTCTGGATGGACGACACGGCGCGCCAGGCGGCGCGCATGAAGCTGGACGACGCGGCGTTCGCGGCGGAAGCGCAGGCGCGCTCGGCGGGCGTGATGGGCGTGCTGCGCCCCGTTCCCGGCCGCGCTGCCTGGCCGGTCGTCGCGATGCTGGCCGACCGCTTCACCGCGCGGCGCGTGGCGCTGGCGGCGGAGGCGGCACATGCGATGCCCCCCATCGGGGCGCAGGGGCTCAACACCTCGCTGCGCGACATCGCCTGTCTGCGCGATCTCTGTGCCAAGGGGCCTATCGGTGAGGCGGAGATGCTCGACGCCTACGAGCGCCAGCGTCATCGCGATGTCGCCCTGCGGGTGGCCGGCATCGACCTGCTCAACCGCACCTCCATAGTGGGGCTGAGGCCCGTCCAGGCCCTGCGCGCGGCCGGCGTCGCCGCGCTGCACGACGTCGCTCCCCTGCGCCGCGCCGTCATGCGGCTGGGCCTGGGGGTCACCGGGACGCGCCGCTGACCCCTTGTCGCCCGGCGGCCCGAGCTCTCAGGCCCGCTCGGCGAAGACCTCGTCCACCACCCGGCGCAGCCGGCCCACCGTGCCGTCCACGTCCTTCAGCTTGTCGAGGCCGAAGAGCCCGATCCGGAAGGTCGAGAACCCCTCCGGCTCGTCGCATTGCAGCGGCACGCCCGCGGCGATCTGCATGCCCCGCGCCGCGAAGGCCTTGCCCGACTGCACCTCGGCGCTCGGCGCGTAGCTGACCACGACGCCCGGCGCGCTGAACCCCTCGGCCGCGACTGAGCGGATGCCCTTGGACGCGAGCAACTCCCGCACCTTCTGGCCCAAATCCCACTGCGCCGCCTTCAGCGGGTCGAAGCCGTAGGCCCGCGTCTCCTGCAGGGTATCGCGGAAGGCGCGCAGGGCGTCGGTCGGCATCGTCGCGTGATAGGCGTGGCCGCCGCTGAGATAGGCCTGCATGATCGTGTGCCACTTCTTGAGGTCGATGGCGAAGCTGTCCGAGGTCGTCTCCACCACCCGGGCGGCGGCGCGCTCCGACAGCATCACGAGACCCGCGCAGGGCGAGGCGCTCCAGCCCTTCTGCGGCGCCGAGAGCAGCACGTCGACGCCGGTCGCCCGCATATCGACCCAGACGCAGCCCGAGGCGATGCAGTCGAGCACCATCAGTGCCCCCACCTCGTGCGCGGCGGTTGCCATCGCGGTGATATAGTCGTCGGGCAGGATGACGCCGGCGCTGGTCTCGACATGGGGCGCGAAGACGACATCGGGCTTCGTCTCGCGGATCCGGGCGCAGACCTCCTCCACGGGTGGCGGCGCGAAGGGCGACTGGGGGTCGTTGCCCGACTGGCGCGCCTTGAGCACCTCGGTCCCTCCGGTAAAGGCCCCCGCCTCGAGGATCTGCGACCATCGATAGCTGAACCAGCCGTTGCGCACGATGAGCGCCCGCGCCCGCTGCCCGAACTGCCGCGCGACAGCCTCCATCCCGAAGGTGCCGCCGCCGGGCACGATGACGGCGTGGTCCGCGCCGTAGACCTCCGTCAGTCCGGCATGCAGGTCGCGCATCACCTGCTGGAAGCTGGCGGACATGTGGTTGAGGGAGCGGTCGGTGAAGACGACCGAGAATTCGTCGAGACCCTGCGGGTCGACCGTGTCGAGAAGTGCCATCGCGTCCTCCATGCGTTCGCGCGACGTCTCCCACGCCACGCGCGCCGCTGCAAACCCGCAGGCGGTCGCCGCGACCCCGCGCCACCCTGACCGACGGCAGGCGCGGTGCCAGATCCGGGCCGCCGGATCCTCGTCGGAGGGGACCGCACGCCCTCCACCGCGTCGAGGCCGACCGCCTTTCCCGCGCAGTCCTCTCGTGCGCAGTCTCGGGAAGGACCGCCGGTTTCGGCAAACTTCCCGGTTCCCTTCACCGGTCCGTCCTCTAGAGTTGTGTCGGGGAGGACCGGCGATGCAAGGCCAGGGCGAGGTCGAGGATTACACGAACGCCTTCGTGGGCATGGCCTACCTGATCCTCGTCATGGTGCTGGTCGTCGTCTGGGGCGTCTGGGGCTATCCGCTGGCGCTGGCGCTCTGTGCGGCGCTGCAGCACGGCATCCGACGCCTTGGCCTGCGGCAAAGCGTAGCGGCCGCGGACTGGGACAGGCGCGTCGCCGCGGCACTCGAGCGGGCGCGGCGCTAGGCCGCCGCCACCGCCAGTGCCGCCGCCTCCAGAGCGCCTGCCCCATGCGGGATGTCGAGCGCCTTGAGGCCCGCGTCGATCGCCCCGAGCGTGCCCATCATGGAATGCCCGGAGACGTGGCCCATATGGCCGATGCGGAAGAAGCCGTCCCAGGCGGGATCGCCCGGGGGAGCCATGCCGAGGCCGATGCCCAGCGTCAGGCCCATCTCCTCCTCCGTCCAGAGCCGCAGGCGCGAACCCTTCTCGGGCAGGCGGACGGCGGTGACGGCGTGGCTGCGGCACGACGGGTCGCGCACGTTCAGCTCCAGCCCGGCACCGTTCGTTCCGTGATCCTCCCACCGCGCGAAGGCGGCGTGCAGGGCGCCCGCGATCTTGGCGTGGCGGGCCCAGACGGCCTGCACCCCCTCCTCGTGGACGATCATGTCGAGCGCCTCGCGCAGCCCGTAGAGGTGGTGCGTGGGGCCGGTGCCGTAGAAATACTTGAAATAGATGTCGGGCTTGGTGCGCCGCCGCCAGTCCCAGTAGCCGGTGACGCAACCGGCGGTTTCGCGACGACGGTCGGCGCGGTCGTTGTAGAAGATGAAGCCCACGCCCGCGGGCGTCATCAGCCCCTTCTGGCAGCCCGCCATCGCCACGTCGGCCCCCCATTCGTCCATCTCGAACACGTCGCAGCCCATCGACGCCATGCAGTCCACCTGCAGGAGCGCCGGATGCCCCGCGGCGTCGAGTTCCGCCCGGATGGCGGCGATGTCGGAGCGGATCGACGAGGAGGTATCGACGTGGACGGCCAGCACCGACTTGATCTCGTGGCCCTTGTCCTCGCGCAGGCGCGCGCCGATGGCGGCGGCATCCATCGGATCGCGGTTGCCGAAATCGAGGAACTCCACCCGGAGGCCCAGGTCGGTCGCCATCTGCGCCCAGCCGTCGGCGAAGGTGCCGGTGCGCGGCACCAGCACGAGGTCGCCGCGCGAATGGGTGTTGGCAAGGCAGGCCTCCCAGAGGGCGTGGCCGTTGCCGATGTAGATGGTCGCGTCGTGCGAGGTGCGGGCGACGGCCTTGAGATCGGGGATGAGCGAATGCGTGAGCTCGATCAGGGGGCCGACGTAGATGTTGGGCGACGGCCGGTGCATGGCGCGCAGCACCCGCTCGGGCACGATGGAGGGGCCGGGAATGGCGAGCGTCTGGGGGCCGTGGGCGAGCGACATGGGGGCTCCTCGATCTGGGGTCGGCAAACCGCTACGCCCGCGCGGGCGGGTGGTCAATCGGGGGTTGGCGCGGGCGCCGGCTTGGCCCATGTGTGACCCATGGATCGCATCGTTCTGAAAGTGTCCGGCGACGACCGCGCGAAGTTCCTGCACGGGCTTATCACGCGGGACGTGCCCGCCGGGGGGCTGGGCTATGCCGCGCTGCTGTCGCCGCAGGGCAAATACCTCGCGGACTTCCTGACGTTCGACGACGGCACCGCCCTGCACCTCGACGTTGCAGCCGACCTCGCGCAGGGGCTGGCGCGGCGGCTGGCGATGTACCGGCTGCGCTCGAAGGTGGAGATCGCCGACGCGGGGCTGGCCGTGTCGCGCGGCACGGGGGCGGTGCCCGAGGGCGCGATGCCGGATCCGCGGCCCGGCATGGGGTGGCGGCGCTACGGTCTGCAGGCGGACGCGTTCAGCGGCAATGAAATCGACTGGGACGCGCTGCGGGTCGAACATCTCGTCCCCGAAACCGGCATCGAGCTCGTTCCGGACGACAGCTACATCCTAGAGATGGGATTCGAGCGGCTGGGCGGCGTGGATTTCCGCAAGGGCTGCTTCGTCGGGCAGGAGATCGTGGCCCGCATGAAGCACAAGACCGAGCTTCGGAAGGGTCTGGCTCGGGTGCGGGGCGACGGCCTCTCCCCCGGGGCGGCGATCACCTCCGAGGGGCGCGCGGCGGGCACCGTCCATACCGTCTCGGGCGACCGGGCGCTGGCCTACCTGCGCTTCGACCGGGCGGAGGGAATGGAGGCGAACGGCAAGCCACTGACGCTGGACGCGCGCGCAGTCTGAGATTGCGGTCTGACGATGCGGCCCGATCTGGCCGTATGACCGTGGCGATGCGGCGGAGCCCGGGGCGGGCGTTCCGCATGGTGATTTGCCGCGACCGGCCGGCGGGGGGTTTGCCCTCGGCCCATTCGCCGCCTAGCTAGAGGGCAACCGACAGATACGGAGCCCCCCATGATCCATCCCTTCGACGCCCCCCTCGCGGGTGCCCGCCTTCACGACGCGAACGCCACCGCCGGGGGCACGCCGCTGGGCGACCTTCCCGAATGGAACCTCGACGATCTCTATACCGCACAGGATGCGCCTGAACTCATCCGCGACCTCGAGTGGCTCGGCGGGGAATGCGCCGCCTTCGCGCGCGACTACGAGGGCAACCTCGCCGGGCTGGGCGCCGCCGAAATGCTGCGCTGCATCCGCCGCAACGAGAAGATCGACGAGATCGCGGGCCGCATCATGTCCTACGCGGGCCTGCGCTACTACCAGCAGACGACCAATGGCGACCGCGCCAAGTTCATGTCGGACATGGAGGGGCGCATCACCGACATGACCGCGCCGCTGGTGTTCTTCGGGCTGGAGTTCAACCGGATCGCCGACGCCGACTACGAGGCGTTGATGGCCGCCGACGCGGGCCTCGCCCGCTACCGCCCGGCGCTCGACCGGCTGCGGGCGATGAAACCCTATCAGCTCTCCGACGAGCTGGAGCGGTATCTGCACGACACCTCGGTGGTCGGGGCCTCCGCCTGGAACAAGCTCTTCGACGAGACCATCGCCGGGCTGACCTTCGACATCGACGGGCCCGATGGCGCCGAGGAGCTGGGCATCGAGGCCACGCTCAACCTGCTCACCGATGCCGACCGCGGCCGCCGCGAGGCCGGGGCGCGGGCGCTGGCGGAGGTCTTCAGCCGCAACGTGCGCACCTTCGCCCGCATCCACAACACGCTCGCCAAGGACAAGGAGATCTCCGACCGCTGGCGCAAGCTGCCGACCGCGCAGTCCGGCCGCCACATCTCCAACCATGTCGAGCCGGAGGTGGTCGAGGCCCTGCGCAACGCCGTCGTCGCCGCCTATCCGCGCCTGTCGCACCGCTACTACGCGCTTAAGGCCAAGTGGCTCGGCCTCGACACGCTGCAGGTCTGGGACCGCAACGCGCCCCTGCCGATGGAGGCGACGCGGACGGTGCCTTGGGACGAGGCCCGCCGCACGGTGATGGACGCCTATGCCGGCTTCTCGCCCGAGATGGCGAAGCTGGCCGAGCCGTTCTTCGACCTCGGCTGGATCGACGCGGGCGTGAAGCGGGGCAAGGCGCCGGGGGCCTTCGCGCACCCCACCGTCACGACTGTCCACCCTTACGTGATGCTGAACTATCTGGGCAAACCGCGTGACGTGATGACGCTGGCGCATGAGCTGGGCCACGGCGTCCATCAGGTGCTGGCCGCGGGTCAGGGCGAGATGCTGTCCTCCACGCCGCTGACGCTGGCGGAAACCGCATCGGTCTTCGGCGAGATGCTGACCTTCCGCCGGATGCTCGACGGGGCGAAGGACGACGCCACCCGCAAGGTGCTGCTGGCAGGCAAGGTCGAGGACATGATCAACACGGTCGTCCGCCAGATCGCCTTCTACGACTTCGAGTGCAAGCTGCACGCCGCCCGCCGCGAGGGAGAGCTGACCCCCGACGACATCGACGCGCTCTGGATGAGCGTCCAGGCCGAAAGCCTCGGGCCGGTGTTCGAGTATATGGACGGCTACCAGCACTTCTGGGCCTACATCCCGCACTTCATCCACTCGCCCTTCTACGTCTATGCCTATGCTTTCGGCGATGGATTGGTGAACGCCCTCTACGCGGCCTACCAGGACGCTCCGGAGGGCTTCCAGGAGAAGTACTTCGAGATGCTCCGCGCGGGTGGATCGAAGCACCACCGCGAGTTGCTGGCCCCCTTCGGTCTCGACGCATCGGACCCCGCCTTCTGGGACAAGGGCCTGTCGATGATCGAGAGCTTCATCGACGAGCTGGAGGCGATGGAGGGGTGAAACCCGCCCCCCGGTCGAAAAGGCCCGGCGGAATGCCCCCGGGCCCCTTCTACCTTCGCGCTCGCTGGCATGCTGCGGGCGCGGGTCCGGCTCGAGCTTTTCTGCCGAACAGGCGATGTCGATCGGGAAATGCTGCGTCTTGGGATCGCCGGACGTCGACTCGATCCGGGCATGGAGACGGACGGATCGTTCATCGAAGCAGCCCGAAGCTCTCTCGTCGTCGCCACGCCGTCGGTCTCCTCGCCCGGCGCATCGGATCGATCCGGTCTGAACCGGCGTTCGTGAGGAACCGCACCCCCGGCCGAACGCCGCCTGCAGTCTCCCCGCCTTTCGCGGACGGACACTCGGCCGCGGCGTCGCCTAACCCAGCATGTCGCGCAGCACCGCGTCCGGGCCCGACATCTCCGCCGGCTCCTCCCGCGCGATGGCAGGGGTTCCGCGCACGTGCAGATCCTCCTCCACGCACCGCAGCATGAAATCGGCGAGATCGCCGGTCCGCGTGCGGATCAGATCTTCCGGGATCACATCCTCGAACACGCCGTAATCGCCGCTCGGGTCCGCGACGAGCAACCAGCCCGGGCGGACGGCCGTCCAGCGGGCGGAGGACGCGCGCAGCACCTCCTCCATCTCGGCCATCTGCGCAAAGATCGACGCAAGCCCCAGCCGCGCCGCCGCCTCGAACCAGATCGGACCGCGCGCCATCGTCTCCACGAAGGTGGCCGAGATGACGACGATCCGGCTCACACCCCCATCCTCCATCGCCCTCAGCACGTTGCGCGTGCCTTCGGAGTAGAGCGGCGGCGGCGAGAAAACCGTGCTCGGCCCGGCGGCGATGCCGACCGCGTCGAGCACCGCGTCGATGCCCTCCATGTCGCGGGCCGGGGCAGCGGGCGTCAGGATGTCCGTCTCGACCCATTCCAGGCGCTCGTGCTGCGGTCGTCCCTCCGCCAGCGTCACATCGGAGGCGCGGACGCGGTGGCCGCGGTCGAGCGCCAGGGTGACCAGCCGCGCCCCGGTCGCGCCGTTCGCCCCGTAGACGAGAATATGCATGACGTCCCTCCTCATATGTCAGGATCGCGGCGCGCCTGCCGCTGCCGACTGGAACAGATGGGCCGGTTGCCTTAATAGTCGATCTGCAATTCGGACTGGCGATCCAGGCCGACAATTCGGGAGCCTCATGCGATGCACCTCTGGGTCGGTCTGGGAAACCCCGGGGCCAAATATGCGGGCAACCGGCACAATGTCGGCTTCATGGCGCTGGAACGCATCGCCGGGGATCAGGGCGCCTCCTGGCGGGCGAAGTTTCAGGGCGAACTGGCCGAGGCGCGATTCGGCTCCGCGAAGGTCTGGCTCCTGAAACCTGGCACGTTCATGAACCTGTCGGGGCAATCGGTGGGCGATGCGATGCGGTTCCACAAGCTCGAGCCCGGCGACGTCACGGTGTTCCACGACGAGCTGGACCTGGCTCCGGGACGCCTCAAGCTCAAGCAGGGCGGCGGGCATGCGGGGCACAACGGCTTGCGCTCTATCCACCAGCATATCGGACCGGAGTATGCGCGCGTACGGCTCGGCATCGGCCATCCGGGGCACAAGGACCGGGTGGCGGGCTACGTGCTGTCGGACTTCGCCAAGGCGGAGGGCGAGATGCTCGACGACCTCCTGCGCGGCATCCTCGACGGCGCGCCGAAGCTCGCGGCGGGCGATGGGCCGGGGTTCTCCAACGCCGTGGCGCAGCGGATCCCCCCGCGGCGGCCCTCGGAGGGCAAGGCACCGGCCGCGCGCGAACCGGGCCCGGAACCCGAAGCGCAGCCTACCGCGGAAACCCTGTCGCCGCTCCAGCGCCTCGCACGCCGCTTCATGTGACGCTGACCCGGGCCTTTTGCGACCAGGCGGAAAGCTGCGCCGCCCTCGACTCGCCCTTCATGGCGCGGCTGATGCGTCTCTGCGCCGAACGGCTGACGCGCGCGACCGGCGCGGTCGCCGCCGCGCTCCACGACTGGCCCGGCGACGTCTCGTCGTGGGGGACATCCTTGCCGCTGCGGCTGGCGGGCGGGCTGCACGCGCTGGTGCTGCGGAGGAACGCGGCGCTGGCGGCCGTCTATCCGCCGCGGGAGGCGGACGACGACGCGCTCTGGCGGGCCTGTGCCGGGTCGCTCCGACAGGAGGAGACCTTCCTGCTCGACTGGGTCGGGAGCCCGCCGCAGACCAACGAGATCCGCCGTGCCGCGGTCCTGCGCGCCATCGGTCACTGGCTCGCCGCCCGCCATGCCTTGCCGCTGGACCTCTGCGAACTGGGGGCCTCGGCGGGCCTCAACCTGCATCGGGACCGCTACGCCATGACACTCGCCGGCACCCGGTTCGGCCCCGCCGACCCGACCCTGACGCTCAGCCCGGTCTGGTCCGGCCCGCTGCCACCCGCCGTCGAGCCGGTGATCGCCTCCCGCCGGGGCGTGGACCTGAACCCCCCCTCGCCCGCGATGGACGCCCTGCGCCTGCGCGCCTACCTCCGGGCGGATCAGCCCCGGCGCATGGCCCGGACCGATGCCGCCCTCGCCCTGCCGCCCGCCCCGGTCGATCGCGGCGATGCTGCCGACCGGCTCGACGCGCTGCCGCCGCAGGCGCCCGGCACGACACGCCTCATCTGCCATACGATCGCATGGCAGTATTTTCCGCCCGACACCCAGGCCCGTGCCACCGCCCGCATCGGGGCCCTCGGCGCGGCGGCCAGTGCCGAGGCCACGCTCGCGCATCTCGGGAGGGGGGCGGACGGCGGGCGCGGTGCCGCGCTGACCCTGCATCTCTGGCCGGGACGCCTTTCGCTGGACGCCGGGCGCGCCGACTTTCACGGCCGCCGCGTCGAGTGGCGGCTGAATGGACGCGCCCGCGCTATGTGCTAACTGTCGCGTCAAAGGAGATCGCCATGGCCAGGACACCCCCCGGACAGGTCGAAGCGCTGAACGTCTCGGGCGGCGACCTCGCACCCTGTTCCACCGATCCCGTCACCGGCTTCTTCCGCGACGGCTGCTGCAACACCGGGCCGATGGACGGCGGCGTCCATACGGTCTGCGCGGTGATGACGGCGGAGTTCCTCGCCAATTCCAAGTATCTCGGCAACGACCTGAGCACGCCGCGCCCCGAATACGGCTTCGCGGGACTGAAGCCGGGCGACCGCTGGTGCCTCTGCGCCGCGCGGT
>JBBQDX010000151.1:0-10711 GCA_038320125.1 Rhodobacterales bacterium
GCACTCCTACGTGAACGACGCCCACGAACGCCTCGTCCGCGACATCCTTGCCGAGCGCCTGCCGGACGCGATGATCTCGATCTCCTCCGAGGTCTCGCCGCAGATGCGGGAATACGAGCGCTTCAACACCACCGTCGCCAACGCCTACATCCAGCCGCTGATGAAGTCCTACCTCAGCCGACTGCGCGGCCGTCTGGCCGAGGAAGGCGCGGACTGCCCCGTTTTCCTCATGCACTCGGGCGGCGGCATCATCGACATCGAGACCGCGGCGAACTTCCCCGTGCGCCTCGTGGAATCCGGGCCCGCGGGGGGTGCCGTCTTCGCCGCCGACATCGCCGCGCGCCACGGCCTCGACCGGGTCCTGTCCTTCGACATGGGCGGCACCACCGCCAAGATCTGCCTGATCCGCGACCGCACGCCGAAGACCGCCCGCGTCTTCGAAGTGGCCCGAAGCTACCGCTTCAAGAAAGGGTCCGGCATGCCGATCTCCATTCCCGTCATCGACATGGTGGAGATCGGCGCGGGCGGCGGCAGCCTCGCCCATGTCGACGGGCTGAACCAGATCCGCGTCGGCCCCGAGAGCGCAGGCTCCGAGCCCGGTCCTGCCTGCTACGGCCGCGGCGGCACCCGTCCCGCCGTCACCGACGCCGACCTGATGCTGGGCAAGCTCGACCCGGAGAGCTTCGCCGGCGGCACCATTCCGCTCCACCCCGACCGCGCGGCGACGGCGCTCGTCGCCCATCTCGGCGAGACCCTCGGGATGGACGCGCAGGAAGCCGCCTTCGGTCTGGCCGAGGTGGTCGACGAGAACATGGCCAACGCCGCCCGCGTCCATGCTGTCGAGAACGGCGAGGATCTGTCGGTCTACACGATGATCGCCTTCGGCGGCGCCGCGCCCCTCCACGCCGCGCGCCTCTGCGAGAAGCTGGGTCTCGCCCGTTGCCTGGTGCCGCAGGGGGCGGGCGTCGGCTCCGCCATCGGCTTTCTGCGCGCGCCCTTCAGTTTCGAGGCAAACCGCTCCGTCTTCATGCGTCTGTCGCAGTTCGACGCAGGTGTCGTCCGCGCCCTCTTCACGGAGATGGAGGCGGAAGCGGAAGCCTTCGTGCGCTCCTGCGACGCGGAGGCGGAGATCACCGCCGAGCACAAGATCTACATGCGCTATGCCGGGCAAGGTTGGGAAATCCCCGTCCCCCTGACGCCCCGGGAGGCCCGGGCCGCCGACCCAGCCACCTTCCTCGCCCGGTTCGAGGCGGATTACGCCGCCATGTTCTCCCGCACGGTCGAAGGAATGGAGGTCGAGATCACCGTCTGGTCCGTCAACGCCCGCACCGCCTCCGCACCCGTCACGCCCGCCGAGATCGTTGCCGACGCATGCGCGCCCGGCGCACAAGGCCAGCGTGATCTCTTCGACGCCGCTCTGGGCCAGTCAGCCCCCGCCGCCCTCTACCCGCGCTCGGCCCTGCCGCCGGGCGGGACCATCGCCGGCCCCGCGCTCATCACCGAGGAGGAGACCACGATCGTCCTCCCCGCCAGCCGTCGCGCCCGGGTCCTGTCGGACGGCTGCATCGACATCCATCTCAAGGAGGCCTGATCCATGCCGTCCACCGTAGCACTCCAGGTCATGTGGAACCGGCTGATCTCCATCGTCGAGGAACAGGCGCAGGCCCTCGTCCGCACCGCCTTCTCCACGTCCGTGCGCGAGGCGGGCGACCTCTCCGCCGGGGTCTACGACGCCGAGGGCGCGATGCTGGCGCAGGCCGTCACCGGCACGCCCGGCCACGTCAATGCCATGGCCGACGCCGTGCCGCACTTCATCCGCCGCATCGGCCGTGCCAACATCCGCGCGGGCGACGTCTATCTCACCAACGATCCGTGGGAGGGAACCGGCCACCTCCACGATTTCACCGTCGTCACCCCCTCGTTCCACGCGGGATCCCTGGTCGGCTTCTTCGCCTGCACCGCGCATGTCACCGATGTGGGCGGGCGCGGCTTCGGGGCCGACGCCGATTCGGTCTACGAGGAGGGGTTGCACGTCCCGATCATGCCGCTGATTCGCGAGGGAGAGGTCGACCGCACGCTGATCGCGCTGATCCGCGGCAACGTACGCGCGCCCGACCAGCTCGTCGGCGACCTCCATGCGCTTGCCACCTGCAACGACATCGGCCACCGCCGCCTCCGCGACATGCTGGAGGAGTTTGGCCTGGCCGACCTCGCCGGCATCTCCGCCTTCATCCTCGACAACTCCCGCAGGGCCACCCTCGCCCGCATCAATGCCCTCACGCCCGGCACCGCGAGGGGACACATGGCGATCGACGGCTATACCCGCCCGGTGGACCTGCACGTGGAACTGACCATCGAGCGCGACCGCATCCTCTGCGACTGGGCGGGCACCAGCGGGCCGGACCCCAAGGGCATCAACGTGCCGCTGGTCTATACCAAGGCCTACGCCTGCTACGCCCTGAAATGCGCCATCGCGCCCGAGATCCCGAACAATGCGGCCTCGCTCGCCCCCTTCGTCGTGACCGCGCCGGAGAATACCATCGTCAACGCGCTGCATCCGGCGCCCGTCGCCCTGCGCCACATCATCGGCCACATGGTGCCCGACGCGGTCTACGCCGCCCTCGACAAGCTGCTGCCCGGGACGGTGCCCGCCGAAGGGGCTGGCTGCCTGTGCAACTTCCAGGTCTCGCTGCGGCCGCGTACCGACGCCCCCGCCCCCCCGGGAGCCCGCCGCGCCGAAGTCCTGACCTTCAACTCTGGCGGCGCCGGCGCGCGGCCCGGGCTCGACGGGCTGAACGCGACCGCCTTTCCCTCCGGCGTGATGACGATGCCGGTGGAAGCGACCGAGCAGGTCGGCCCCGTCGTTATCTGGCGCAAGGAGCTGCGGCCCGATTCCGGCGGCGCGGGGTGCCATCGCGGCGGCCTGGGGCAATTCATGGTGGTCGGCGCGCGCGCGGGGCACGTGTTCGACCTGCAGGCGATGTTCGACGGGGTCGACCATCCGGCGCGCGGCCGACGCGACGGCGCCCCGGGTGCGCCCACCACCGTCGAGCGCGACGACGGGACGAGGATGCGCGGCAAGGGGCGGCAGTTCGTCCCCCACGGCGCGAGGGTGCGGATGGCCTTCCCCGGGGGTGCGGGCTACGGACCGGTGGCGGAGCGCGCGCCGGCGAAGGTGCGGCGCGACCTCGGTCTGGGCTACATCACCGCCGAGGCCGCGCGGGAGACCTACGGCCTCGACGACGCGGAGATTGCGGAGACCCTGGCCCGCGCCGCGCGCGGAGAGACGTTTTCCTGACCGCCCCGCCGCGGGCGGATGGCGCCATGCCTCACGTCCGGGTCCGCGACCGGAAGATCTCGACGTCGCACCCGCGGCGGGCCGGCGGCGCGGGCGCCGTGCCGCGGTCGGCCACATGGGCGGCCCCCGGATAGGTCACGCGCATCGCGCCGGTCGTCGGCTGCCACAGCAGGCGCCGCGCCCGCACCCCGCCCAGATCCTGCTGCGCCAGCGGAACGCCCTCGGCCCGGAGGTAGTCGAGGCAGACGTCGACGATGGAACCACCGACGTTGGGCCCGCGCCCGAGCACATGCGCGCCGCCGACGATGCGCCCGATCATGTCGGATCGCCGCACCCCCAGATGCATCAGCTTGTTCACCAGCGTCTCGATCTCGGCCACGACGGCCGCACCCCCCAGCGGGCCCCTGTCGACGCACCGATGGATATGTGTCATCCCGCCACGGCGCCCCGCGGGATCGTGCAGCAGGACCGCCACGCAGGAGCCGAGCGTCGCCGCGAGCTCCACGCCCGGTCGATCGACCACCGCGCACTCGCCCTGGCCCACGTCGATCCTGCGGCCGAACTGGCTTCGCAGGAAGCGAACGGGATCGGGCATATAGGTTTCCGCCAGTGCCATCTCTCTCATCTTCATGACTTTTGCGGTCCCTGCGAGTCCTTGATGGCCACAAAACCTGAAGAACTTCCTAACGCCGTCACCCTTTCGTGACCTTCCGTTTCGTCGCTTGGGCGGGCGTCCCGCGCACGGTATGCCGACAGGCGGGAGGACCGGCCATGATCGTCACGCTGTCGCAAGCGCCCACGCGGCGGTCGCTGATGCTGGGCGGCGCATCGGCTGCCGGCATCGCCGTCGCCATCCCCCTTTACCAGCGACGCGACCGCTTCACGGGCGACGTCATGACACCGCCCGAAGCCTTTGGCGCCCTGCAGGCCGGCAATCTGCTGCTCATCGACATCCGCCGCCCCGACGAATGGGAGCGGACCGGCATCGCCGCGGGCGCGGAACCGCTCGACATGCGGCGCGAGGACTTCATCGAGGCGCTGACGACGCTGACCGGGGGCGACCTGACCGTGCCGGTGGCGCTCATCTGCGCCGCCGGCGTCCGCTCCGATCGCATCGGCGCGCGGCTGGCGGATGCCGGGTTCACCCGCGTCATCGATGTGCCCGAGGGAATGCTCGGCTCCGGCGGGGGGCCCGGTTGGCTGGCGCGCGGGCTGCCGGTCGCGACGCCGTGAAACTTGCCCTTGCCCTCGCCCTGTTTGCCTCGGCGGCCAACGCCCAGGACGCCTGCGGCCGCGACGGCGACGCCTGCGAGGTGCCGCTGGGCACCTACCGCGCCGCCTTGCCCGAAGAGGCCCTGCCCGAAGAGTCCGGTGCCGGCACTGTCCCGGCCATCATCTTCCTGCACGGGTCCGGCGGCACCGGGCTCGGGGTGCTCTCGATGACGGACACGATCGGAGCGTTGACGGCGCGCGGCTATGCCGTCCTCGCGCCGGACGGCCTCGGGCGGGGCGGCCGCAGCGGCGGCTTCTGGTCGTTCCTGCCCGAGGAGCAGCGCCCCCGCCGGCGCGACGAGCGCGCCTTCTTCGACCAGATCGTCGCTGACGCAGCGAAACGCTTCGGCATCGACCCCGAAGCGGTCATCCTGTCCGGCTTCTCGGCCGGGGCCTTCATGGTCACGACACTTGCCTGTGAAGACCCGGAAACCTTCGCAGCCTACGCCCCCGTCTCCGGTGGCTTCTGGGATCCGATCCCCGAAAGCTGTGCGGGCCCCGTGCGCCTCATCCAAACCCACGGCTGGACCGACCGGACCGTGCCGCTTGAAGGCCGCACGCTGGGCGGCGGCCGGTTCCAGCAGAGCGACATCCTGACCGGACTGCACCGCTTCCGCGACGCCAACGGTTGCGATCACACGGAGCCCGATGGCCACCGCACGACAGGGGGTTTCCAGCGACGTTACTGGATCTGCGATCCCGGATCGGCGCTGGAGTTCGCCCTGTTCCCCGGCGGGCACGGAGTTCCGTCAGGCTGGGCGGAGATGATGCTCGACTGGTTCGAGGGAGAGCCCGGCGGGTGAGCCCCTATTCGGCGGGTTTGGCGTCGAGACTGATACGCAATTCCTCGCGCCAGAGCGCCGCGCGCTTCGCCACCAGCGGTGCGCGCACTTCCTGCGGCGTGGCCATCGTGCCGGGCATCGGCCAACCCGACACGCGCGACAGCGGCACCGCTGAGATCAGGCTCGCCATGATCGGAATCAGCCAGAGCGAGATGAAGCCGGTCGCCATCCCGAGCAGCAGCAGCGCACCGAGCAGGGTCTCGAGCCAGTGGAACCGCAACAGCGCCGCCCAGCCCTGAATGCCGCCCTCGCGCGATTGCGGTGCCCAATCCATCCTGCGCCCCGACAGCGCCGCCCCGACGGCGAGCGTCTGTTGCACCATCAGGATCGGCGCATAGGCAATCGACACCGCGATCTCGAAGGCCAGGGAGCCCGCGAAGTTCCGCCCGCCCCCCATGCGCGACAGGGGCGTGCCGCTGGCGACCAGGACAAAGGCCCCGACGAGCTTGGGCAGGAGCAGCAGCGAATACATCGCCACCATCAGCCAGACGTGGTTGACTTGGCTCATCTCGGGCCAGTTCGGCATCATCGGATTGTCCGGCGAGAAATAGTTGATGACCGATTTGTCCTCCGAGACGCCGATCAGCGCCCAGAGCGCGAGAAGGAGGAACCACAACGGCGAGAGCAGATAACCGATCGCACCATGAAACATGTGAAACCGGCTCAGCGCGTGGAAGCCGCGGGTATTGAGAAGCCCCAGATGCTGAAGGTTTCCCCGGCACCAGCGACGGTCCCGCAGGACGTGATCGACGAGCGTCGGCGGCGTCTCCTCGTAGCTGCCGCGCAGCCGCGGCAGGAATCGCACTGACCAGCCGGCGCGGCGCAGAAGACCCGCCTCGACGAAATCGTGGCTCAGGATCAGGTTCGAGCCGCCCCGCAGCCCGGGCACATGCGGAAGACCCGCGCAGGCCGCAAAGGCAGCGGTGCGGATGATCGCATTGTGGCCCCAATAATTGCCCTCGCGGCCGGTCCATCGGGCCAACCCCTCGGCCAGCGCGACGCCGTAAATCGCGTTGGCGAATTGCTGGCTGCGGGCAAAGAGCGTCCGCGCGCCGATGAGCTGCGGGAACGACTGAATCAAGCCCGCCGACGGATCGCGCCCCATCCCATCGGCCAGCGAACGGATCGCCTCCGCGCTCATCAGGCTGTCGGCGTCAAGCACCAGCATCGCATCGTGCGCCCCGCCCCATTGCTCAACCCATTGCGACAAGTTGCCGACCTTCTTGTCGGTGTTCTGAGCCCGGCGCCGGTACCAGATCGCATCCTCGGGCAGCCTTGCGCGCAAGGCGTCGAAGGCCGCCTCCTCCTGCGCCGCGCGGTCGGTGCTGCGCGTGTCCGACAGGATGTAGAGGGAATAGCGGTGCGCACCGGGCGCGCGTGTCAGGCGCTCCAGCATGGCGGCAGCATTGCCGAACACATCCCACGGCGCTTCCTCGTGGACGGGCACCAGCAGCGCCACGTCCAGTGGCGCGACGGGCGTGGTCTCGGGCTTCGGGTGGCGGAACATCGCGCCCGCTCCCGCCAGCACGGTGGCGAAGGTCAACGCGATCCAGAAGAACCCGATGCCGATCAGGACGGTCAGCAGCCCCTCCGCCCAGGTCGTCCCGTCGGTGCCGAACCAAGACAGGAAGCCCCAGAGAAGCACGCAGGTGGCCGCGGCGGCGGGAAGGAAGGTGCCCATCCGCCAGAACGCCGCCTCGACGTCCACCTCGCCCCGCGGGGCGGCAACGTCCCGGAACCGAAGCCGCAAATCCTGACGCGGATGCGCCAGCGGTGCAAACGGCGGCATCGAGGTCGATGTCGGGGTCATGGTCATGCGGCGCGGGTCCATCTGTAAAGCCAAACTTCCGATACGGGGGCACCGTCCCGGAACAACTGCATTCGCAGTTCAACCGCGTCGTTATCGCCGGGGTCAAAGGTTAACGCCACTCGCGCGCCTCCGGTTTCCGGATTGCGCTGAATGACGCCGATCGGGGGCTCGCCCCGCCCTGCGACGGCGCGCACTTCGATCCCCTCCAGGCCCTCGTCGCTGCCCTCCAGCTCAAGCGCCGGATGCGCCTCGACGTCGATGGCGGCGAGCCATCCGTCCTGCTGGAAGTTGAGCCCCATATGCGCGTCGATGATCCGCGCGACGTCCATGCGGCGGGGTGGCGGCGCCTCCGACGTCTCGTCCGTCCACGACATGCGATAGGCGAAGCGATGCTCGCTCCCTGCCGCCATCACGTCCCGCGGCCGCCAATAGGCGACGATGTTGTCGTAGATCTCCCGGTCGGAGGGAATCTCGACCAGCCGCACGACGCCCGGCCCCCAATCGTCCTCCGGCTCGATCCAGAGGCTGGGCCGGTCCTGGTAATGCGCTTCGAGATCGGCGAAATCCGACAGCGTGCGCGCCCGCTGCATCAGGCCGAAGCCGCGCGGCTTCTCGTCGAAGAAGCTGCTGACCTGAAGGTCGACGGGATTGGCGAGCTGGCGCCAAAGCATCTCGCCCGCGCCGTTCCAGATCAGCAGGCCGTCGCTGTCGTGGATGGCGGGACGGAAATCCTCGAACCGCGACCGGTTCGTCTGGTCGTAGAGGAACATCGAGGTGAGCGGGGCGATGCCGATATGCTCAATGTCGACGCGCGGAAAGAGCGTGCATTCGACACGCATCTCGCAGGCGATGCCCGGGGTGATCTGGAAGCGGAACGCGCCGGTCACCGATGCGCTGTCCATCAGGGCGTGGATGACGATGTCGGGGTCCCCCTCCGACGGCTCGATCGCCCAGAAGCGGATGAACTCCGGAAACTCCTCGCCTTCCGCATCACCCGTCCGGAGTGCCAGGCCCCGCGCCGACAGCCCGTAGGATTGCAGCGCCCCGATGGCGCGGAAGTAGCTGGCCCCCTGGAAGACGGCGAACTCCCGATGGTTGTCCTCGCCCGGATAGAGGTGGCGCAGGCGGAGGCCGGAATAGCCCATCGTCTCGTCCACCGGCAGTTCGGGCGCGTCGTCGGTCGTCTCGAAGAGCGCCCAGTCGAATGCCAGGCGATGCGCCTGCGAACCGCGCACCACGTCGATCTCCACGGCCCGCGGAAAGTAGAGGCCGGGGTGGAAGAGGTCCATCTCGAACGCCAGGTTCTGGTCCGACCAGACCGCGTTGCGCGAGTCGAACCAGATCTTGCGGTAGTCGTCGTAGGACAGTTTTAGCCAGGGCTCCGGCACCGGAGCGCGCTCGACGAAGTCCTCGGCCGCCATCGCCCGCGCCAGCTCGAGCGCGGTATCGCGTCCGAACGGCTCGCTTCCCAGGAACCGGGGCGTCGCAGCGCCCGCCATGCCGGGCGGCAGGATCGCAGCGCCGAGCGCCAGCGCCGAAACGCTCGCAAGAAATCCACGGCGCGAGATCATCGCTTTACCCTCCAGGGTTGGGATTTGAACCAGCCGGCACCGTAGGCGCAGGCCACCAGCAAGCCGAGACCTGTCAGGTTGACGAGGCTCGTGGTGAAGGCCGTCCGACCAATAACGTCCATCAGGTAGCCATTGATCTGCGCCAGAACCATGGAGAACACGAAAACGGCAAGTGACTGCTGACCCACCTTGGAGATGGTTGCGACCGCTCCCTCCCGGATGCGGGCAAGGACGCCCGTTCCGGTGATCACCAGGTGCCGCCCGCCGCGCCCCGCCGCCGACCAGGCAAGATAGCCCATTGCCAGGAAATGCACGTAGCGCAGGATGCCAAGGTCGGTCTTCTCGAACCAACCGACATTCGTCTGCCGCCACTCGCGGACGAAATCGAAATCGAAGAGGCGCAGACCGATGGTGGAATAGACGACATTCATCAGAACGACGGCAAGCGCCAGCCCCAACAACCAGGAGCGGACCGGCGGTGCCGGAAGCCAGCCGCGCATGAAGGCGAAGCCGGTGAAGAACAGCAGCTGCCAGCCGAAGGGGTTGAAATACCATCGGCGATCCGACCATGGCTCGGCCGGGAACGACAGATGCCATCCGGGTACGCCGGCCCAGGTCAGAAGGGCCTCCTGCGCCAGCAGCCAGAGCGCGAGCGAGACCGTGGCCGCCAGCAACAGGGAGATCCGCGCCAGCGCAATCGCGGCCGGCATCATCACCAGCACCACCATATACATCGGCAGGATGTCGAAATAGTTCGGTACATAGGTCAGCGACAGCAGCCCGATGATCTGCGGCGCGGGATCCGCGAAAAACTTCCAGAGGTTGAGCACGCCGATGTATTCCGTCTCCGGGTGCCAGCCGCTCGCGTCGATCGCGGCCAGCATCGTGGCGAGGAAGAGAAACATGCAGATATGCGTCCAGTAGATCTGCCACACCCGGAACGCCACGCGCGCCGTGCCGGTCAGCCAGCCCAGCCTGTCGAACGTGCCGCCGAAGGCGATGGCCGAGGCCATGCCCGAACAGAACACGAAGATCTCGGTCGCATCCGAAAAGCCCCAGCGGCCGGGCGGCAGCCAGGCCGTCCATGCGTTGCCGGGCGTATGCGCCAGCAGAATGATGAACATCGCGAAACCGCGGAAGACGTCGAGACGGGGGTCCCTGACGGTGCGGCCCGCCGTCGCCATCGTCGGAACCGCGATCGTGGTATGGATGGGAGCAGGCGACATCGTTGTCATGTGGCGATAAATTCTCTGGAATCAAAGGCGCAATCTAGGCATCGGGAGCCTGCGGGCAAGCTATTTTTGCTGCATCCGCGATTGGCCGCTGCTGCATTGCAGCACGGACTTTCCCCGGCCGGTTCCGTCGGCCTGAGCACCATGCTCGCTCTACCCCGCCGGGACGGTCCCTCCGGTCGCTTGACCGCAGCCGGACTTGGGAAAAAATGGTCGTGGCTCGACACGATTTGGCCGACATTGTTGGCCGGAAAAACTCCGGAACAGGCTGGAAGACCGCTTCGCAACACACGGAGTCCGCTTGCCGGCACGGCTCGCACGCCGGCAGCCGGGCGCCTCCCTGCCGCGATCCCCGCGTGCCGCGCCCCGGCCACCTCGTCCGCATCAGGTTGCGGTTCCGGCCTCGATGAAATCTCGCGCATGTCCCCCAACATACGAACCGCTCAGGGGTCGTCGAACGGATCGTCCTGCGCCAGGCGACCCGTATCGGCCCCGAACCGCGGTGGTGGATGACGGTAGGTTACCGGCGTCGCACCGAGCTTCAAGGGATTGCCGATGAGCGGCAGGTGCAGCGGCCCGTCGGCGGCCGGCATCTCCATGTCGAGAAGCATGTCCCGCGCGGCGACCTGATCGGAGGCGAAGACCTCGGGCAAGGTCTGCACCGGCCCGACCGGCACCCCCGCGCC
>JBBQDX010000152.1:0-10543 GCA_038320125.1 Rhodobacterales bacterium
GCGGGACATCTGAGATTCCCTTTCATCTGTTCAGATCGGTTTTCCACGTCTCGGTCCGGTCTTGCTGCCCTACGGCTCCAACCAGCCAAGGGGGCGACGACCCAGATCGAGCTTCCAGGTGGGACGGCCGTCCCACCTGGACTGCCGCCACTCTTCTGCAGAATGACCGCTGGGAAAACATACAAGGGGGCGGCCCTCGACAACTTGCTGGGCGACCAGCGCGCCGATCTTGCGGGCCGCCCCTGCAAGGTCGTGGCAGTCGCCGCCGGCTCCTGAATGCTGCGGACCCGGCCGGCCTATGGCACTGTCATCCGCGCCGCCGCCGACCTGCCTGCCGCCCCCTGTCCGGTGAAAATGTACACGTTCGACGTTGCCGTCTTGGAGACATTCGTCATCCGCCAGCCGGTGACGCGGGCGGAGTTGGCCGAGATCTTCGGACGCCGGATCGGGGCGGAGGACCCCGGCCGGCTGACCGCCTGCGTCGTCATCGCCAACGGACCCCGCGGCCCGGTCCCCCGGCTCGCCGCGGACGCTCGTCACCACGGACGCCTTCCTCGCGATGTTTGGGCTTAGGAGCGTGGCGGAGCCGGAGGAGGGGGAGGGCTAGAATGTCCTTCCGTATCGTTCCACGAGGCAGTCGGCCGGGGGCCAGTTCGATCGCGTCGACGCCGGCCTCTGCAACAAGAAGGCGGTCGAAGGGATCCCTGTGGCCTTCGGGTCCGGAGAGGGGGAGAGCGACGCTACTTCCGCCGGCCTTGTTCATCTGGGCGCATGACGTAGTGTGAAGCTACACGTCGCTCGCGCGGGCTGCATCGCGGCCCTCTTGCTTTCCGACACTTCGATGCATTGCATCCCCAGGAACCAGGCGCTCGGCTGACATCGCAGCGAAGGAAACGCCGTTAGCCCGAAGTAGATTTTCCGACACAAGCATATGGACATCGCCATATCCGAATTTTTCGAAAGATTTCCTAAATTGTCTGAAAAATTAATGATCTATTCACCACTTTGGCCTGATCTAGAGAGGCTGTACCAACCGTATTCCTGCCTATTAGACCATGGGCAGAGGCGAGAATTTGGAGATCGAGATGAACTGGTTCGCCGAACTTCTGGACGATGTCATCGCGTCGGGCGAGGGGCTCGATTCGAATAAGATCGCCGAACTTCGGCGGGCCCGGGATCGGCTGGCGCAGGGCGGATCGCTCCTGACGCGGCACAGCGCGACCGAGCGTATCCAGAGCGAAATCGATGAGGCCAGCACGATCGATCAGGTCGCCGCAATCTTCGACAAGATCCCCGCTGAGTTCGGTTTCGACGATGCGACGCTGGTCATTCTCAGCGAGGGGCGGACGTGCCTGTCGCGCCGCGTGATCTCGACCCTCCCATCGGCGTGGTGGCGGGACTACCATGGCGAGCGACTCTGCGAGGTGGATCCCCTGATCAAGGCGATGGTTTCGCGCGAACACGAACTCTACCTCGACGAGATGATGTTGCCGCACAACGTACCGAACCGGTACCTTGAAGCGGCGGAAACCCACGGCATCGGTTGCAATGGCGTGATCTTCAAGGTGGCCTATCCGACCGGTCTTGTCGCTGCCGTCGTGCTGAACACGGTTAAGACCCCGGACTACGTCCGCCGGCAGTTCCGGGCCTTTCGCGACGACCTGCGGCTGCTTGCGCAGGCGACATGTGATGCGCTCATAGAATTCTCCCAAGTGGGCGCGAAGGAAATCCTGCCTCTGACCAGCGAAGAGATCGGCTTCCTCAGGCTTGTCGCGCTCAGTGAAGATCCAGTCAAAGCGCTCTCCATCGACTGCCGCTACGTCTCCAAGCAGGCGATCCAGAGCCAGATAATCCGCAAGCTTGCGGTAAAGTCCATCTTCCAGGCTATTCTGGTCGCAGCACGCTATGGCCTTATCGACGCCGCCATCTTCCATCCCGATGAGGTGGTCCCGACCCGGCCCATCATTACCGGATGGGACATGGTCAGCACCGCGGACGACGACACGGCCATCTTGGCCTCGGCATCGGCATGAAGGGCGGGCCGTGGACGAGCCTTTCGACGTCGGAGCTTGTCAGCACAAGTAGTTCTCACTGCCGTGGTGATCTCTCTCATCAGGAAACGTCTGATCGTAAGTGGCGGCTAAGCCGCGGCCGGTCGGCGTGAGATTCGTGGAGTCCGACGCCAGGCCGGCCGGCGGAACGCGGGCCTGACGAACGCATGGCCCCCATGGCTGCCTGCGGCGAGCATCTGTCGGAAAGTTACGCCTCGTTAAGTTTGCCATGAGATTTTGGCACTGCGATTTGCCGACGTATCGAGCCCGCTCGGCCGGGGACGTAAGGCAACGACGACAATGCTCATCAGGTCCGGCCCTTTCGGCGGGACCGGTCGAGACGTCGACATTCTCCGAGCGCATATTCTTCTGGAGGAGCATCCGATGAAATCCCATAAACCGGGCCTCAGGCCGGTCGAACAATGAAACGTCTTGTCATCCTGTGCGACGGGACCTGGAACCGATCCGATAGCGTCACGCCTACCAACGTCGTTCGGATCGCGCAGGCGCTTGCCAGCACGGACGCCGCCGGGATCGTCCAGGTCCCGATTTACGTCCAGGGAGTTGGAACGGGTCGGGGCGTGACGAGGACAGCCCGGTTCCTCGACAGGGTGCTCGGCGGCGCGCTCGGCTGGGGTTTGATGGAGAATGTCGTCGACGCGTATCGCCACCTTGTTTTCATGTATGAGCCGGGCGACGAGATCTACGTCTTCGGGTTTTCGCGTGGCGCGTTCACGGCGCGGTCGCTCACGGGCTTCATCCGTTCCACCGGCATCGTTGGACGAGACGATCTCAGTCTGATTCCCCGTGCAATCACACGATACATGACGCGCGGCGCGGCGCACCTGAGCCCTCAAAGCGACGAGAGCGCCGAGTTCCGGTCGCAGATGATGCGGTCCTGCGTTGCCACCAGCGACCACGAGTTGGCATGGCGTTCCGAGAACGGCGCGCCGGATGTGCCGCTACTGCGGATCGCTTATCTTGGGGTGTGGGATTCGGTGGGTGCCCTCGGTGTCCCGCGGACCATTCCGATCCTGGGCAGGCTGACCGCGAGACGCTACGAATTCCACGATGCCGAGTTGTCGAGCATGGTTCGATCGGCACGACACGCCGTAGCCTTGGACGAACGGCGCGCCGACTTCGCGCCAACGCGCTGGACGAACGTTGCGACGTTGAACGGCGCTACCTGCCGCGGCACCGTCCGTCCCTATCAGGAGTTGTTCTTCTGCGGTGACCATGGGTCGGTCGGGGGTGGGGGAGACGTAACGGACTTATCTAGCATTGCGCTCCGCTGGATACTCGAGGGAGCCGAGATGGCCGGGCTTGCGTTCGATCCAGTTCACCTCAAGCGACTGCAGGCAAAAGAAAACCCGTTTGGACCGCTCGCCAGCAGCACGGTTCGCCGGGGCGGGATCGTCGACTGGCTTGCGCGACGGCATCTGGCCGACAGGGCCGGTCCAAGCTCGCTCGAGGATCTCCACCACGCCGTTTTGCGTCGTTGGTCTGCCGAAACTATGATCGACGCAGCACCGCCCTACCGCCCTCCAAACCTTAAGCCTGTGGAAGCTCTACTGGTGGCACGCTTGGCCGCAATCGGGATTGAACCCTGATCCTCCAGCATCAACACTTCGAAAAGCTCGGAGGAAGGTCTATAAGCCGCTTTCGGCGTCGTTTGCGCATTCCGACGCATCCGGTCGGCTGTTCCAACAACATCCGGTCAGTCATTCCGTAAGCGCAACGCCGACTCCCTCCAGCCATTGCTGAGACTCTGTTGCACAAATCGCCTGTTGAGCGGATTTCCCCTTTCCCCGGACGGACTTATCCCACGGCTTCCGTGACAGGCGTGCCGAGCACAGTGTAGCCGTTCATGACGGCGATGCGGACCTGGACCTCCGCGACCTGACGGTCGAAGTCCCGCGCGATGAGGCGCTACCCCAGCAGTTTCATACAGTGCATCTTCGTTTCGGCACGGCTCCGGCGGTGGTATCCGCTCCAGTTTCGCCAGATCGCGCGACCGAGGTATTTCGAGGCCCGCAGCGCCTCGTTGCGCGCGATGGCACCCGCCGTGTTCGGCTTCCAGGGTCTGGCATTCCGGCGTGGCGGAATGACGGCATGGCCACCGCGGTCCGCGATGGCATCGTGGCAGTTGCGCGTGTCATAGGCGCCGTCCGCGGTGACGCTGCCGATCTGCTGATCAGGCGGGATCTGGCTCAGCAGATCGGGCAGCACCGGGGCATCCATTGCCCGGCAGGCGATTGCGAAGCAATCTGCCGAGAGGGGCCGATGTGGCTCCCGGTGACCTCGACCGCCCGGACCTCCAGCGTTCGTCGATCCCAAGGTGGATCTTGCGCCAGACCCGCCGTTTGGAGCCGCCATGTTTGCGTGTGTGCCACTGGCCTTCGACCTCGACCTTGATCCCGGTGCTATCGATCAGCAGGTGCAGCGGACCCTGCAAGCCGCGATAGGGGATTTTCACGGAGAGGGTCTTCTGGCGGCGGGACAGGGTGCTGAAGTCGGGCACGGCCCAGTCCAGCCCGACCAGCTTCAGCAGGCTCTCGACGAAGCCCGTCGTCTGCCTGAGCGCCATCCCGAACAGCACCTTCATTGTTAGGCACGTCTGGATCGCCGCGTCGCTGTAGGTCGGTTGTCGGCCACGCCGCCCTGTCGGCGCGGCATCCCAGCTTATCTCGCGATCGAACCAGATCCTCAGCGAGCCCCGGCGCTTGAGCGCGCCGTTACAGGCCGGCCAGTTCGTCGTCTTGTAGGTCGCGGGCGTGGGTCTGCTCATGCCGCCAGCTACCACGCTGGATACGCAAGATGAATCCCTCACGGGGTTTGCGCGACCAAGCCGTTCATCCGCCGGCGCGTGGAAATCGCGCGGCTTTGCGCCGACAGCGCAACCTTTCAATTAGCGCCGGGTTCACCAGTACAGCCTCACCTCAATGGAGAACCCGATGTTCTACCACTCCAGCAAACTGCAGTACGAAGTCCGCGTCGACACGCCCGACCCGGTCTTTGCCAAATGGCTGCAGCAGGCCATCGGCGGCGTCGAGGGCGAGATCCGCGTCGCGATGCAATACTTCTTCCAGGCCATGGGCGCGCGCGGCGAGAAGCGGTTCCGCGACATGCTGATGATGACCGCCACCGAGGAGCTCAGCCACATCGAGTTCCTCGGCCATGCCGTGGCCCTCAACCTCGAGGGAGCTCCCCTGCAGGCGCAGGAGGCCGCCGCGCAAGACTCCCTAGTCGGTGCGATCATGGGTGGGATGAACCCGCGCCACGTCCTGTCCTCGGGCCTGTCGGCGATGCCGGTGAATGCCAACGGCATCCCGTTCGACATGTCCCACGTCTACGCCTCGGGCAATCTAGCCGCGGACATGTTGTCCAACGTGATGGCGGAATCGTCAGGCCGGGTGCTGGCATCGCGGCTCTACAACATGACCGACGACAAGGGCATGAAGGATCTGCTCTCGTTCCTGATCGCGCGCGATACGATGCACCAGCAGCAATGGCTCGCCGTCATTGAGGAGCTGGGCGGCATCGAGGCGACGATGCCCATCCCGAACTCGACGCCCGAAAGCCATGAGGCGACCGAGCACAGCTATTACTTCCTCAACACGTCGCTCGACACAGCCACCCCGCAGGGCAAGTGGATGGACGGAGGTCCGACGATGGATGGACGCTCGACCTACTCCGCCCGTGACACGGCCGAACCCGAGGGTCAGGTTCCGGACCTCGGCCGGGCTCGCAAGATGTCCGGCGCACAGACCGAGCAGATGTAACGCTTCCGGCGGCTGGATCGTCCAGCCGCCGGTCAGTCCCTCCGGTGGCCGGATCGTCCGACCGCCGGCCAGTCCCAGGACCGATATCAAGAGGAGACCGCACATGCGGGCCGTCACATACCACGGAACCGGCGATTTCCGCGTCGACACCCATCCCGATCCGATCATCGGCGATCCCCGCGACGCCATCCTTCGCGTCACCTCCACCGCGATCTGCGGCTCCGACCTTCACATGTACGACGGCTTCATGCCGCAGATGGAGAAGGGCGACATCATGGGCCACGAGTTCATGGGGGTGGTCGAGGATGTCGGATCGGGCGTCGGCAACCTCAAGCGCGGCGACCGCGTGGTGATCCCGTTCACGATCAACTGCGGCCATTGCCACTGGTGCAAGACCAAGCAGTTCTCGCTTTGCGACGAGAGCAACCCGGATGCCGAGAAGCTGGCGGCGATCACCGGACAGGCCGGCGCCGGGCTCTTTGGGTTCTCGCATCTCTATGGCGGCTATGCCGGTGGCCAGGCGGAATACGTCCGCATTCCGTTCGCCGACGCCACGCATCTCAAGGTCCCCGACGGGCTGACCGACGAACAGGTCCTGTTTCTCACCGACATCTTCCCGACCGGGTGGCAGGCGGCCGTCAACGCCGAGGTCGGTCCCGGCAGCGTCGTGGCGATCTGGGGCGCGGGGCCGGTGGGTCTGTTCACGCTGCGGTCCTGCCAGCTCCTCGGGGCGGAGCGGGTCTTCGTCATCGACGACGTCCCCGAACGGCTTGCCCTCGCGCGCGCGCAGGGTGCAGAGATCATCGACCGGTCGCAGGCGAAACCCTATGATGCGCTGATGGAGGCGACGAATGGCATGCTGCCCGACAAGGTGATCGACGCCGTCGGTCTCGAGGCCCACGGCGCCGGCATACTCGACGCGGTCTACGACAAGGTGAAGACGGTGACCTTTCAGGAGACCGACCGTCCGAGCGTCCTGCGCGAGGCGATCATGTGCTGCCGCAAGGGAGGCATCGTCTCGATCCCCGGCGTCTATGCGGCGGTCGTCGACAAGTTCCCGATCGGGTCGGCCTTCGCCAAGGCCCTCACCTTCCGCATGGGCCAGACCCACGTGATGCAGCATGCCCCGACCCTGCTGGGTCACATCCAGGAAGGACGCATCGACCCGACCTTCCTGATCACGCATCGGGGATCCCTGAGCGACGCTCCGGACCTCTACGAGACGTTCAGCGACAAGAAGGACGATTGCATCAAGGTCGTCCTCACCCCCTGATCCTTCTTGCATCGAGGACTTCGCGATGACCTTTCGCCCCCTGTCCGAGCAAATGATCCTGCTCACCGGCGCCACCTCCGGCATCGGCCTCGCCACCGCACGCCGGCTTTCGGAGGTCGGCGCGAATCTTATCCTCGTTGCCCGTGGCGTGGAGGACTGCGATGCCCTCGCAGCCGAACTTCCGCGGGCCCTCGCAGCCCCCGCCGACGTGGCGGATGCCGATGCGCTTCGCGCCGCGGCGCAGGCCGGGATTGACCGATGGGGCCGGATCGACACGTGGATCAACGATGCGGGCGTGGCGATCTACGGGCGGGTCGAGGATGTGCCGCTCGAGGACCAGCGCCGCCTCTTCGAGACGAACTACTGGGGGGCGCTCAACGGCATGCTGGAGGCGGTGCGCCTGCACCGTGCGGGAAACGGTCCGGCCAAGATCGTCACGCTCGGCTCGCAACTCTCGGACCGCGCGATAATGCTCCAGGGGCCGTACTCGGCGTCCAAGCACGCAGTGAAGGCGGTGATGGACGCGCTGCGGATGGAGGTGGAGCGCGAGGGGCTCGATCTGTCGATCACGCTGATCAAGCCGGGCTCCGTGGACACGCCCTACATGGAGCACGCCCGCAGCTACCTCGACTCCGAGGGCACTTCGAACCCGCCGCGCACCTACGCTCCCGAAGTGGTGGCCGACGGGATCGCCTGGTGCTGTACCAACCACATCCGCGACCTCGACGTCGGCGGGGCCGGAAAGCTCGTCGGCAAGCTGGGGCAGCTGGCACCCGGGCTGACGGACCTTGCGATGGAGACTTTCGGGCGGCTGATGCAGTCCACGGACACGCCGCCGCGTCCGGGCATGCGCGACAACCTGACCTCCTCCGCCCGCGCCGGCGAGACGCAGTCGAACCAGCCGGGCCCGCGCGCCCGCGGGACGAGCCTCTTCATGCAGGCGCAGATGCATCCGGGCATGGCCCTCGGCCTCGCCGGCGCAGCGCTCGCGCTCACCGTCGCCGCGACAAGTGCGCGGCGGCGGCAGGGACCCGCGCTCCGCAGGTCCGGCAATCGCGGCTAAGCTGCCTCGACCCCCGTGCCGGCCGTCCCGCTCGTCACCCCGACGATCCGGGAAATGTCATCGCCGCGCCATTATCTGCTCCCCTTCGAGATCACCGGCACGGTCCCGTGCGACGACATGGGCGTCATGGGCCGCCGGATGATCGATGGCTTCGATGCGGCGCCGGGCAAGGTGCACATGCTGCTGATCTTTGATCGGTTCGATGCCAGCGACGCGTCGGCTGGAATCTCGTGGCTCTCGCTGCGGTCGCGGCACTTGCGGAGCCGGTCTACGGAACCATCTTTCAAGCCGGCCGTTTGAAAATACGGTCGACGCATCCTGCTGCGGCCCAACTCATGATATTTCAGGGAGACTTCCATGCGCTCGCAGATCCCATACTACGCCGCACTGCTCGCACTTTCCTCCGCTGCCACTCTCGCCCTCCCCGCCGCAGCGGAGGAGGTCAAATTCATGGCTGAGCTGACTGGTGAGGCCCAGGTGCCGCCCGTGGAGACCGAGGCCACCGGGATGGCTGATGTCACCGTGGATACCGAAGCGATGACCGTTTCCTGGATGGTCACTTACGAAGGCCTGCAAGGCGGCGAACCGGTTGCCGCCCATTTCCACGGCCCAGCCACGCCTGAGGAGACCGCGCCTCCCGTCGTCGATTTGACCCTGGACATGGACGAAGCCGCCGACGCGGCCGAGGAACCCGTCCCGCAAGACATCATGGAAGGCTCGGCTGAACTGACGGAGGAGCAGCTCGCAGACCTCCAGGCCGGCCGCTACTACATCAACATTCATACCGAACAGCATCCGGATGGCGAGATCCGCGGCCAGGTGGTCGAGGGTGAAGTCGAGATGTAAAAGCCCCGGTCAATGGGACAATTCAGCAAGATGGCTCCGGCTCAACGGCCGGAGCCCCCTGAGATGCCGGGCGGCTCTTCTGAGATGCGCAGCCGGCAAAGTCTCCGGTAATCTCGACGAAGGCAACGGCAACGGTTTGCGTAACGATCCCGTGGAGACCTGTGGCTCCGAATGGGGTCTCTCCGCTTAGAGACAATAATCGCAACGCTCCTTATTTAACTGTCAGTTCGCACTGCACCGGCCCACAGATCGCACGATCATCTGCTCCAGCTCAGTTTTCAGCTGTCCCGGAATCAATTATCGCGCGTCGACGAACTGGATCGCGACGCGGTTCGTCTCGGCCGCCGTCCGGTAACTGCTCTTTCCGTATTGCGCGCGCTCGTTCCTCGTGCGGATTTACGACATGCAGCAGGATTGGGCTCTCATCGCCGCCGTTGCCGCGACCTTCATTGCCGCCGACACGGTGAAGGGCGTCACCGGCATGGGCCTGCCGACGGTCGCCATGGGAGTGCTCGGCGCCCTCCTTTCGCCGCTGACGGCCGCGGCGCTTCAGCTCGTGCCGTCCTTCGTCACCAATGTCTGGCAGCTCCTGACAGGCCCGCGCTTTGGAGCAATACTGCATCGGCTATGGCCAATGATGGCCGCGATTGTGATCGGAACGTTGGTCGGTTCATCCTTGCTGGTAGGGGGCGACGCTGGCGACACCACGACTGGCCTCGGCGTCGCACTTGTCGTCTATGCGTCTTATACCAGAGGCTTGAAACTCTAACTCTGCGAAGGACAGACAAGACTGCCGGTTGCTGAGTCACTCCGTCTGCGGTGCGAGGGAGGATCGGCATGGCGGTGGAGATCACGCGGACGGATCTATCGTCGGCGGACCTGCGGCGCGAGGCGGCCCGGGTGAAGGACGCGAAGGCGTCGCTGCGGATGCTCGCGCTGGCGTTCGTGCTGGACGGACGAAGCCGGACGGAGGCTTCGGAGAGTTGCGGACTGGACCGGCAGACGCTGCGGTGAGGTGGATCAGGAAACTGCCCGGTGGACAGTTTCCCCGACGAACGGGTCCATCGCTACAACGCGAAGGAACTGGCCGGGCTGGTCGACCGCTTCCTGCCGGGGCGGCCGCCGATGCTCGGCACAAACAGATGCGCGAACCGGCGGTGATCGTCGAGACGGGACCGGACCCGGAAAGGGACGGGATTGTCCGCCGGCGGCGCATCGACCTCTGCAACCTGGTCGAGCGGCGCTTCGGCATCCGCCTGGCGGAGCGGACGATGAGCTCGATCCTCCGCCGGCTCGGTTTCGCGAAGCGGTCGGCGCGGCCGGGTCATCCGCAGAGCGATCCCGAAGCCCAGGCGCTATATGAAGAACGTCGCCGAACTGGCGCGCGCGGCCCTGCCTGAGGCGGCGAGGGGCAAACCGCTCGAGATCTGGTTCCAGATGCTATGGAGCAGGGCTCCGTGGATAGTGACGGCGTCCACCATGCCCATGGAGCTGCTCATGCGACCCTTCGACATTACCGCCGACACGG
>JBBQDX010000153.1:0-10520 GCA_038320125.1 Rhodobacterales bacterium
CGTCAGGTTGTCGCCGAGTGCTGTGTGCAGAAGGCCCATGTAGGGCAGCATCGGGTAGGGCCGTGCCCCGCCCTGCAGGTTGGCGATGACGCCGGTGGCCGCCCGGGTCGGCTCGTAGCCCTCGATCAGCCAGACGGCCGCGTCGGGGTGGGCCGACATCGTGTCGGGGGAGATGCCTTTCATCATCGCGATGAACGACGCTTCGGCATCTTCGTCCGAGATGTTCTTCGCGATGGAGAAGCCGTCCCACCACATCGCGGCACTCGGGATCGTGCCGTCGCCGATCGTCGGCGCCGCGGCGAACTCGGTCACCGCGGCGATCTCCGGCACCGGGCTGCCCTCCCCGACATAGGCGCCGGCGCGCGACCCCCAGTTGATCGCGAGGGCGACGTCCCCGGCTTCCCAGACGGGTTTCTGGGCGTTGGTGTCGTAGGTCGCCCAGTCGGCATCCATGTAGCCGACCATCTCCTTCATGTTCTCCAGGGCCGCGAGCCCGTCCGCGTTGTCGATCGCGAGCGCGGCGGAGCCGGGCTCGAAGAACGCGCTGCCGGTGCCGATGTAGGTGTTCACGAACTCCGACGCCACGTCCCAGCCGGGCTTGAAGCTCGACGCGATCGGCGTCTCCATCACCCCGGCCTCACGCAGCGTTTCGGCTGCCGCGAGCATCTCCGCATAGGTCGTCGGAACCTCGATCCCGTTCTCCGACAGGATATCCTTGCGGTAGTAGAGGTGCTGCCCGTTCGCCATGAAGGCGATCGCCATGATCCTGTCGCCGACGCGGATCAGCTGCTGCTCGGTGAGTTGCTGGCCATGCTCGGCGACGAGATCGTCGAGCGGGCGGATGAGGTCGTCGTTCAGGAGCGGCACGATCGAGTTCGTCGCGATGATCGCCACCGTGTAGGTCGCCGGGTTCGTCGACAGGGCCGGAACCTGGATGTTCTTGTGCTCCTCGGTCTGGTTCATGGTGACCTCGATGCTGTCGCTGGCGCAGGTTGCCGCGGCGTCGGCAACGGCGTGAAGCGCTTCGAAATCGTTCGACAGGATGCGGACGGAACCGCTCTCGATGCCGCATTCGCCCCAGGCCATGCCCGCGGTGGCGATGAGAGCGCAGGACGTGACGCTCGTCTTGATGCTGTTCATTCCGTATCTCCCCGGTGAGACATTGGTTCTTGCCCGAAGCGACACCTCTCGCGGACGCATCCGGCCGGAAAGCTCTGTGCGGCTTCCCCTGAATCAAAGGCTAGTGAACGATGAATACGCTTGCAAGCCTTATGTCGAGGAGCGGTCGCTCGCCCACCGGTTTGCAGCGACGCGCGCGTTCGGGGCCGTGGTTGGGCTCTGTATCCCGAAGAGGTTTGCAGTCGTATGCAGAACGTGGTTCGGTGCCGGCGTCGGTGGAGAATTGCGAATGGAAGACGACATGGACAAGAAGGATGGCACGGTCCCGAAATCCGACGCCCGAAAGCCGTCGCCGGTGTTGCAGGCGGAGAAGCGCGACTTCGTCGATCTCGTTCCCGAGGGCCGCGAGCGGGTTCAGCCGATGCGGGGATTCGATGCGTGTTACACCGATATCGTCGATTATATCGTCCGCTGCACGCACAGGATCTGGGACGAACGCGACGTCGGCCTGATCTACATGCATTACACGCATGATTGTGTCGTCTACACCGCCAGCGGCACGACCTACACGCGCGAGGAGGTCGTGCAGAACACGATCCAGCGCCTGTTCATGCTGCCCGAGCGGCGCGGAATGGCGACCCAGGTGATCTGGAGCGGCAACGAGGATGATGGCTTCTACACCTCGCATCTCGTCACCGGCACGGGGCGTCACACGCAGCCGGGGGTCTACGGCAAGCCCAGCGGACGAACCTTCGTCGCCCGCACCATCGCCGACTGCCTGATCCACGCGAACAGGATCTACCGCGAATGGCTCGTCGTCGACACGATGGCGCAGGTCCGGCAGATCGGTCTGGATCCGCACGCCTATGCGAGAGATCTTGCCAGGCCCTATTTCGAGAAGGGCCTGCTGGCCGTCGACATGGGCGAGAACGGCCGCCTCATCGGCCAGTATCCTCCGACCAGCACGCCGGACCTGTCGCTCGCGTCGAACGACGTCGAACGCGAGACGCTCGAATGGATGCATGACGTTCACAACCGGCGCATGTTCGGCCGCATCAAGCAAGCCTATGCGCCCACGGTCCAGTATCACGGGCCGCTGATGAAGGAGCTTTACGGCCACGCCGCCGTAACGCACCAGACGGTCGGCCTCTACGCCTCGATTCCGGACGGCTTCTTCTTGCCGCAGCACATCTGCTCGGTCCCCTGCGAGGAGGGGGGCACGAAGGTGGCGGTGCGCTGGATCCTCGAGGGGCACCATCTGGGCTGGGGCGTGATGGAAACGCTCGGCGCACCGACCGGAAAACGGGTCCAGGTGATGGGGATGAGCCATTTCCACCTGAAGGACGGCCGGATCGTCGACGACTGGACGAACTACGACGAGATGTCCGTGCTGATGCAGATCAAGCTCGCGCAGATGTCCGGCGCGGCGTCCGTGAGCGAGATCGCGGCACCGCCGGGTCCGGGGGCCCTATGACGGGTCGTGCGATAACCGGGTGAGCGGCATGTCGTTTCAGGCCGCAAAGGCGCTCGTCCTCGCGCATTGTGACGCGCTCGCGGGCGCGACGCCGGACACCGTCGCCGGGGTGCTGGCCGAGCGGACCTCCGAGGCATGGCACTGGCGCGGAATGCATCCGTTCCACGAGCAGCACGGCGCAGAGGCCGTGGCGCGGAGCTTCTGGGCACCTCTTCTGGCGGCGATGGCGCCCCTGCGACGGCGCCCCGATATCTTCTTCGCCGGACAGAACCATCTCGGTGCCGGTGGCCTGTGGGTGGTGCAGACCGGCCATCTCATGGGGCTCTTCGATGCGAGCTTCCTCGGCATCCCGCCGTCCCGCAAGATCGCCATGCTGCGCTACGCCGAGTTCAACCGCATTGAGGGCGGGCAGATCGTCGAGACCGCGTTCTTCTGCGACCTTCCGCACCTGATGCGGCAGGCGGGCTGGTCGCCGTTTCCCGACCAGACGGCGCAGCACCTGATCCAGCCGGGACCGCGCACCCATGACGGGTTGCTGATTGCGGATCACGAACCGGCCGAAGGCGCCAGGACGCTGGCACTCATCGAGACGATGATCGGCGACATCAACGCGCATGAAGGTTTCGAGGGGCCCGAAGCCGAACTCCGGCGCTGCTGGCACGACGACATGCTCTGGTGGGGACCGGAGGGGATCGGGGCGACCTACACGATCCCGCGCTACATCGAGCAGCATCAGCATCCGTTCCGCACCCGGCTATCGGACCGTGCCTTCAACGGACACGTCGCGCGGATCGCCGAGGGCGATTACGGCGGCTTCTTCGGCTGGCCGAACCTGACCTTGACCAATACCGGTCGCTATCTCGGGGTTCAGGGAGACAGCACGGTCCGCGCCGACATGCGCGTCGTCGACATCTACCGACGGGAGGGCGAGAAGCTGGCCGAGAACTGGGTCTATATCGATATCCTGCATTTCCTGGCGATGCAGGACGTGCATCTGCTTCCGAACGTCGAGCCGACATAGGTCCACGTGCCGGTTCGGCCCGGAACGGCCCGATCGGAATGGGCCGGGCCTTCGTCGGGCAAGGCCCTGTGCCCGCAGGTCGGCCCACCCTGCCAATGAGGGCTTCGAGAACGATTGCCAGCCTGACCGGTTCGTCGCGCGGCAGGGGGCGGGCGAAGGCTCGATCGCCGGATAGGGGAAAGGTCGCCCCCGCAAGGGCCGCATCGCAAGCATCCGGGCGGAGCGCATAGCCACGCTCCGTTTCGGGGCGGGAGATCGTCGATGCGGGCGATCCTGTCGTCGGGGCTGCGGGCGAGGGGTTCGGCGCGGCAGGCGTAGGGATCGACGGCGTCGAGCCTGGCGGTCTCGATCGGGGTTGGGCAATGGGCGCGGCTGGTCCGCCGGTCTCGCGCCGGACGGGCTCGCCACTGCGCATGTCTGTATCGAGTCCTTCGAGGACGCCCTTGGCAAGCATTGCGCCGACCACCCGGGCGGCATCCGTCCTTTTGAACCTTCCACCGGACGGTCCAACCGGCCCTTTTCGGCGGTCGGTCCTCCTCGCCGCGAATGGTCTCAGGCAGCGGCAGGGCAATGTGCTCGGGCCGCTGGGCGGCGGCGCTCAGGGCAAGGGTCTCTCGTCGCGGCCTTGGGCCCACAGCCGCGCCGTCGCCGTTCTGCCGGCGCCGGATGCCAGCAGGTTCACCGATGTATCATCCGCGAAGAGGAAGGTTTTTCCCCCGCTCGTCGATCATGCCGGCAAGACAGGTCCGTAGGTGGCAGATTGGCCGTTTCAAACCGCGACAGCATCCGGAGCAAGGCTCCTCGAGGCTGCCACGGCGCGACGCGGATGGGGGCGGTCTTCATCGCCTCATCGTGGTGAACGGGCTGGATCCAGCCAGGCCGGGCCCTATTGCGGTCGATCCCGGGACGCTCGATCTGGCGAAAGGCGAAGTCGCCGGCAGCGCCCGACAGTGCGATCGTCCGGCCACCCGTTTCGGAGCCGAAGCGCGCTTCGATGGCCGGGGGTGACCTCGCCGCCGTTACGGCCCGAGGCGCCCCGGCCCGGCATCCCGGCTTCTAATAGGCAGACCGAGACGCCTGCCGCGGCGATTGGCCTGGGCCGCGACCTTGAGCGCGACCGTCCCGACCTCGCCCAAGCACCGGAACCGGATCAGCGATGTGGCGGAGAGGGCGAAGGCGCCGCCCGACGCGATTTCGCAGGTCTGCCCGTCGACCTCGAACCCGAGCGCTCCCGACGGCACGATGCCGCATCCCGCGTCGTTCTCGCGCCGGTATCGGACCTTGTTGCCGTCCGCTCTTGACCGGAGGTTCCTGCTCGCCTACATGGTTCAACCAACGGACTAAGTCCATCGGAGCCCGAAATGAAGCAGGTCAACATCCACGATGCCAAGACCCACCTTTCGCGACTCGTGGCGGAAGCGGTGCGGGGTCAGTCGTTCGTGATCGCGAAGGCCGGACGGCCGATGGTCGAGGTAAGGGCAGTGCCGCCGTCGGGGGGGGTCGAACGCCGCATCGGCTTTCTCGGACACGACGGCGGGCCGCAGGCGAAGGTGAAGGAGGTCGGCGGCGACGAGCTGATCGCATTGCTCGAGGGGGACGACCTGGGCCACGCCGGCGCATGACCCGCCGGATCCTGTTCGACACGCAGCTCCTGATCTGGGCCGCCGAGAACAGATCCGACCTCCCCGACGACGCCCGCGCCCTCCTCCTCGATGCACAGGTCGAACCGTTGTTCAGCGCGGCTTCGATCTGGGAGGTCGCGATCAAGTCGGCCCTCGGACGCGCCGATTTTCCGGTCGACCCCGCGGCACTGGCACAGGGTCTTGCGGGTGCGGGCTATGTCGAACTGGCGGTGCAGGCCCGCCATGGCGCCGCCGTACGTGCCCTGCCCTGCCCCGGCCCGGACGGCCACAAGGATCCGTTCGACCGCCTTCTCGTCGCACAGGCCCGCATTGAAACGGTCGAGCTGGCCACCGCTGACCGTCTTCTGGAGCGATACGGCAGCGGCATTCTGACGTTGACCTAGCCCCCGCCCTCGACTCTTCCAGGCTCCACAGCCCGAACATCGCGAGGAACGCCTGCGTCGTCAGCAGCGTCTCCGGCGCGCCCGGCGTCACCTGTCTCGCTACATGGAAAGGCTTCGTCCATGCAGCCCGTATCGGTCTATCGAATACGCCGAACGACTGGCCGGGGCGGGAAGCCTTCGGTTGCCCGCGTCGGCAACTGTCATGAGAACGCGCTGGCCGGGACAACCTGCGGTCGGCTCGAAGCCGAAGTCACCCACCGTCGCGGCCTGTGGCGCGGCTTGGATGCAGTGTCCCAACCCGTGGTGTCGAAGGCCGCGGGCGGAGCGCCTTGCGTAGCGCAGCGCGCGGCCGGGAGTGACGCTGGCGCCATCCTCGATCTTCGGGCAGGTTCGCGCTGCAACACCTTGAATCGAAAATGCGAAGGGCGACGACCGACGACGGAATGGCGCCGATCGGGCTGGTCGAGAAGCAGTCTGACGGCGACCTCCTGCGCGAGATGCTGGCGTTCGCGACTGAGCGGATTGAGCTATCCCCCGAAAATCGGACACCGACGTCCGGCTACGATCTGCGGTCATCTGGTCTTCCAGAAGATGGAAGAGATGGCGAAGAGGAAGCGGCAGGCGTCCGAGGCGAAGGTGGCGCTGGAGGCGGCGAAGGGCGAGCAGACGGTGGCCGGGTTGGCTGCCCGGTTCGATGTCCATCCGACGCCGATGCACCAAGGGAAGAAGGCGTTGCTGGAAGGGGCGTTCGCCGTGTTCGAGAAGCGCGCGTCGAACGAGACCCCCGAGGCGGACGCGGAAGCGGTCGTTCCATGCCCTGGTTCGAACGATGGCGTCCGCCCGGGCGCGTCCCGAACAGACGTAATCACCCGAAATCGGCATCCAGCATCTCGACAAAGGAAACCGATCTCCGGGCCTCCCCGATCCATCTCTACTCCGTTCCAAGTCTCACCAGCGCTTCGCCGTTCAGCGGGCGCAGCTCCATGACGAGGTGTCCCTCAGCATCGCGCGGCCAGTCGGCGGGCGGCCGGTCCCGGTAGAGTGCGAGGCCATTGCTGTCAGGGTCGTCCAGATAGACCGCCTCCGAGATGCCGTGGTCCGTCGCGCCGGTTATCGGGACGCCGGCGTGGATCAGCCGTCGCACCGCATCCGCGACGTCTGCACGGCTCGGGTACAGGATCGCGGCATGGTAAAGGCCGGTATGCCCGCGCGGGTGCGGCGTGCCGCCTTGGCTACCCCAGGTGCTCAGACCGATATGGTGGTGATACACGGTCCCTTCGTCGCCAGCGATCCGCGCGCCCAGAAACGCCGCCCGATCGCCGATCCGCGCCTGCACATGGAAGCCCAGCAAGCCCTCGTAGAACGCGACCGCCCGGTCGAGGTCGGCCACGCGCAGATGCACGTGACCGATCGTCGTTCCCATGGGGACGGCGTAGTCGCCCGCCGCAGAGGTATCCGTCACGCTGCCGCCGCCTTGATCTCGCCGTCGAACCTGCCGACGAAATCCGCCATCGTCGCCTTGCCCATGTCGACGGCCTTGGCGCCGCCACCGGCAACGAACGTGACGTCCTCGATTCCGATCACGTTCAGGACCAGCCGCAGATATCGGGTGGCGACGTCACGCGCGGCGATCGGCGAGCCTACGGTGTCGATGCCACCCGATGCCAGCAGGACGGTCGCCGTCTTGCCGGTGACGAGGCCGGACCCGTCATCGCCCAACCTCAGCCTCTTGCGCACGATATGGTCGATACAGGCCTTCAGGATTGCGGGGACGTCGTAATTGTAGACCGGTGTTCCGATCGCGATCTCGTCGGCATCCAGAAGCTCCGCAACCAGTTCGTCGGAGAAAGCGAGCGCGGCCTTCATCTCGGGTGTATGGTGCTCCGGTAGGGTGAAATATGCCTGGAGCCACGGCGCAGTCACGAAGGTCAGGTCGGTTTCCATAAGATTGCGCGCCACGACTTCGCCATCGGGATGCGTGGCGCGCCATTCGGCCACGAAGCGGCGTGTCACGGCGCGCGAAATCGTTGCCCCGCCCCGCGGACTGGAGTCGATGACGAGAAGCTTGGTCATGGCGATGTGTCCTCGATGGGATGGGAGCCGGCGCATCGGCATGGCCGTCCTGGTCCTTCAAATTGCATGTCGCTTTCCTCATCAGAAGCGATGACTTTATGATGGTCTTGATCGGTGACGGAGATGGATATGATCGGCGCCCTCGCGCCCGACCAGTTGCGCGTCCTCGTGGCAATCGCGGATGCGGGGAGCTTCTCGGCCGCCGGCCGTGCCCTTGGCCGCGTGCAATCCGCCATCGGCCAGTCGATCGCCTCGCTCGAAGCCGTGCAGGGCGTGGAGATCTTCGATCGGTCCGGCTATCGCCCGGTTCTGACGGAGACCGGTCGCATCCTCGTCGATCAGGCGCGGCTGGTGCTGACGAGTGCGACGCGGTTCAAAACGGTGGCGGCGAACACCCGCGGCGGGCTGGAGCCTGAACTGACCCTCGCAATCGACCCGCTCCTGCCGAGCGCACCGCTCATCGTCGCCCTGCGAGACCTGAGCGAGACCTATCCGGATCTTCCGATCTCCTTTTCGACCGAGGGGCCGGGTGGATCGCTCCGACGCCTGCGCGACGGCACCGCGTCGCTCGGCATCAGCACCCTTTTGCCCAGCGTTCCCGATGACGTCGTCGCTTATCCCCTTTTGCGCACCGTGATGCGTCCGGTCGTGGCGTCGGGCCACCCTTTGGCGTCCTTGGGACGCCCGGTGACGGCGGCGGATCTCGCGACGCATGTCCAACTCGTGCTCTCCGACCCGGTCGAGCCGAATGGGCCGAACTATGGCTTGGCAAGCGCGCGGCTCTGGAGTTTCGCGGACCTGAACCGGCGTTTCCACTCCCTCTTGGCCGGTTTCGGCTGGTTTCGCATGCCTGACCATCTCGTCGCCCACGCGCTGACGGACGGGCGGCTGGTCGCGCTGAAGACCGAGAACGACACCGCGGCGCCCGTTGGGCTGACCATCTACGCCGCGCACCGCCGCGACAGCGCCCTCGGACCGGCCGCCCTGCGGTTGCTCGATGCACGTGCGTCAAGGTCTGCTCGGTGAGACTTTGCTGCCTTTGAATTTGCTTGCCTGCATGACTGCTCCAAGCACACTGCTTGGGACGGGTTTCTTACCTACCAAGACCAGTATAGCTTGCCTTCGTTCTCGTTGCCGAATTTATAGTCGAAGTAGAAGTAGAAGTCGAAGTCGAGATCGATCCGATAATATGCCGCTGTAGAAAAATGCCCTGCCGCAATCGATATGTTGTCACGATGGGATTTGAAATGTGCAACGCAGGAAATTCGGCTGCTCATTAGCTCAGGTAGTCCAATAATCGTGGGTTGATGTTCTGAGAGACGTCGCCACAGCGCTTCAAGGTGTTCATCCAGCGGTCTTCCAGGGTCAACACCACTATTTAGTGACCATCTTGAGAAACGATAGAAGCCTTCGGCTGGGAGTTTTCTTCGATTGCCATTCGACCAGCAGCGTCCCTCTCCGGATCTTCCATATAATTCTCGATATCCCCAAGAGGGAGGGTCGACGTAATGGCAATATACGCGTAGCTATCGCGCTCGGCAGACATGATTAATTCCATAGCGAGATTGTGCGTTTTAATGAGGTCCGTGGGTTTTACGAGTACTATGGATGGCAACTAAGCCGACATTCAAGCACACTGCAATGCCCGTGATTCTGGGCTCATAGCAGACATGCGGCGACGCAGCGTGGTATGCTGGATCGCCGGCATCAGGCCGGCGTTGCGGAGGAGCGGAGGAGCGGAGGAGCCATCGTGCCTGCCGGTCAGCCTGGAGCAAGGACTGCATCGTCGCCCGGAAGCATCCTCTCCTTCCAAAGCACGTGTGGGCGATCCGCGTGCGCGTGGAAATCGCTGCCGGTCAGCTTCCAGATCACCGAGGGAACACGGAAGTCCCTAAAGTCAGGACCCATAAACTTTCTTGAGCGGCGGCTCTCGGGGTGGTTCAAACTCCCAAAGTGGGGAGGCATGATGAGCGATCTATTCTGGCTGTCGGAGGCGCAGGTGGAGCGGCTGCGGCCATTCTTTCCGAAATCACGTGGCAAGCCGAGGGTCGATGATCGGCGGGTTCCGGGCGGGATAATCTTCATAGAGCGCAATAGGTCGATGTGAAAACACGCACCTGCCGCCCACGGCCCGCCCAAGACGCTCTCCAACCGATGGAAGCGGTGGAGCCGGATGGGTGTGTTCGCCGCGATCCTGACCGGGTTGGCGGGGCAGGCCCAGGACACCGGATCCAGGACACCGGGATCGTGATGATCCCCTTTGGGGACATCGCGAAGCGATGCCCTGCCGGGCAATGGTCGCGACCCACGCCAAGGCCTATCGGACGGCCTCGAGCCTGGCGCCTCGAAAGGGGGGCGCGGACGGCTGATCCATTGCCCGGCAGGGTATTGCGCAGCAATGGCCCGAGAGGGGGGCGGACCAGGGGCGGGCTGAACTCGAAGCTGCACGTCTTGGCCGATGCGAAGGGCCGCCCGATCCGGATGTTCCTGTCCGCGGGACAGACCTCGGACCATCTCGGCGCGCGGGCGCTCCTGTCCTCCATCCCGCAGGCCGGGGCGTTGCTTGCAGACCGGGGCTACGACGCCGACTGGTTCCGCAACGCCCCGATCGAGAGGGGGACTTCGCCCTGCATCCCCTCCCGGCGTCGCCGGAAGCTTCCGATCCCGCATGATGCGGACCTCTACCGCCTGCGCCACAGGATCGAGACCATTTTCGCACGCCTCGAGGACCGGCGCCGCATCGCAACCCGCCACGACCGCTGCCCGATCCTGTTCCTCTTGACTTGCGCCCTGGCGGCGACGGTCAT
>JBBQDX010000154.1:0-10520 GCA_038320125.1 Rhodobacterales bacterium
CCGCGCCGCGGGCGTGCCGTCGGCCAGCGCGTGATGCTGCTCCACCGCATCGTGCAGCAGCTCGTGCAGCCCTGCGGCGATGCGGTCCACATGCCGCGCCTGCCCTAGATAGGCCCGCAGGAACGGCAGCAGCCGCGGCAGGTGGCGCCATTTGAGGAACAGCGGCTGGCGGGGGTCGAGGAGCATCCGGGGGGCTTTCGCGAGCAGCCCCGGCACGGGGATCGGCACGATGGACCCGGCGGCCAGCACGCCCGCATTGCCGTGCGAGGTGCCCGCCGCCGGCCCCTCGCGGTCGATCAGCGTGACGTCATGGCCGTCGCGCCGCAGCCAGAGCGCGGTGGAGACGCCGACGATCCCGGCGCCGACGACGACGATCCTGCGGTGGGTCATGGGCTCAGAGATCGGCGTAGGCTTCGCGGAACGTCGCATCGGCCGGCGAGATCCGCAGCGCCGCGCCGCCGAAGACCGGATGCTCGTGCCACGGACGCGCCTTCGCATCGGTCAGCGCGTTCAGGTCATCCATGTAGCCGCGCGAGGTGCCGCGCAGGTCCGCCTCCATCGCCGCCCAGTCGGGATAGCGCGCGAAGGCCTCGAGCCAGATCGCCCGCCCGGCGAGGTAGCCGGAGGCCCCGGCGGCATAGGCATGGTCCAGCACCCGGCGGAACGCGGGCTTCGTCGCCCCCGCCGACAGCATGACCCAAGGCCGCCCAGCCAGCCGCCCCATCTCGTCGAAAAGCTGCTGGATCCCGCCGTCCGGCGCGCCGTCCGGAATATCCGTCGCGGCGACCGGGCTCTCCAGCTTGAAGATATCGACGCCGTAGTCCGGGTGGGCGAACTCCTCGACGGACCCCAGCACATGATCCGCCCGCTTGCCCCGCATCTCGACGTAATCCTGCGTCTGGTGCGCTTCGGCGGCTAGCGGATAGACCAGAAGCTCGAACAGGAACGGAATATCGTAGCGCGCGCAGGCCGCGCCGATGCGCTTCGTGAACTCCTGCTGATGGCGGTTGATCGCCGGGTCCGCGTCGGGCCGGTACCAGGCCAGGACCTTGACCGCATCGCCGCCCATCCGCTTGATCTTGCCGACCGTCCAGTCGGAAATCTGCGAGGAGCGGCGACCGTTGCCGGCATCCTGAAAGATCGAATCCTCCAGTGTCACCACGAGCCCCTTGTGCGGTGACAGCGACGGCAGGCCGTGCGGAATGGCATAATGCGGATCGAGCAGAAGCGCGGTGGAGGCCTCCTGCAAGGTCTCGATCAGCAGCGTCTTGAACCGCGCGACTTCTTCCCAGGGGGCCTCCTCGACACCGAGATGCTTCGCGATCGGCTCCTTGATCGGCGGGCGCTGGTCCACCGCGGTCATCTTGAAGCGGCCCGCGGGGTCCGCAAGGCGGCGCATGGACAGCTGCTTGCCGGTCGATGGGGTCATGTCGTGGTCTCCGTCAGGAAGGATTCGAGCGTGTCGCGGTCAGGCAGGGCGGTGCCGAGCCCCCGGGCAGAGGCCTTGAGGGCGGCGGCGGCGTTCGCGCGGACGATCGCTTCGCGGTCCGGCCGGCCTTCCGCCAGCGCCAGCGCGAAGGCTCCGTGCCAGACGTCGCCCGCGCCCAGCGTGTCCACCGCCGTCACCTGCGGCACCGCCACCTCGAAGAGCCCGGTATCGTCGTGCCAGAGCACCGGTTCCGGCCCGCGCGTCACGCAGACCCAGCCAAGCCGGGCGGAGGCCGCGACGAGGCCGCGGTGCGGGTCGCTCTCGCCGGTGTAGTCATGCAGTCCCTGCTCCGAGAAGGCGACGTGGCTCGCGAGGGCCAGCGCCTCGGCGGCGATGGCCACCGGCGCTTCGGCATCGACGACGCCGGGCCTGCCCGCGTCCCGCGCCGCGTGCAGCACCTGCGCAGCACCCCCGGGCCAGCGGGTGTCGGCCAGAGCCGCGTCGAAGGGGAAGCCGCCGAGGGTGACGTCGAGGGCGAGGCCGCCCTGGTGCAGCCGGTCGTCGCGATGGTTGACGATGGTGCGCTCCCCGTCCGGCGTCACCAGCACGGCGGAACGGGCGGTCGGCACGCCATCGCGCCGCGTCAGCAGATCGGTGGCCACGCCGGCCGCCGCCATCTCCGCCGCGATCAGGTCGGCGAAGGCATCGTCGCCCACCGCCCCCGCGAGATGCGCGGCTCCGCCCAGCCGGGCGATTGCCCGAGCCGCGATCAGCGCGCCGCCGCCGGTCACCAGGCGTGAGGTTTCGGCTCGATACTTCTGCGGCTTCAGGGCGGGTTCGGCGATGTCGAATACGAGGTCGACCGTGACCGTTCCGACGCAGACGACGCGCATCATCGCCCCGACACCGGGTTGACGCGGATCCCGGGCGGCACCTGCGATGCTGCGATGTCCATCGTGCCTCCCCCGCGCCGTAACTCCGCCGAACCTGAGCAGGTCCGCTGCCCGATGTCCACGACCCTCGCCCCCAGGTGCGGGGGCGACACGCGATCCTCGGACGCCGCGGGCTGTGCGCTGCCTGAAGGCTTCCTGACAAAGTCTTCGTGCGCCGGGAACCAATGGGCGCAATCTGGGGTTAATACCCCGAAGCCCCGAAGCTTCCACCGGCCCTCACGGTCGGTCGAGTTCCCCCTCGGAGTTCAGGGGCGGCGCGGTTGCTCCCTCGCAGCCAGCCGGACAGTCCGTCACCGCGCATCCCTCGCCGCGCGCTGGCGGGCTGTTCTCACGTCGACCGACGTCAATCGCGAGGCACGCTCAGTCTCTTGCATTTTGGCTTCGGGAACCCCCCTCAGGTCTCGGCTGAACCGCAGGGCGGGTCCGCAGTATAGGGCAAGATGTATCCTTCCCAATCCGCCGGCGGCAGGCGGGCGTTGGCGACCGCTTGGACCGCCAGGCAGCGACACTCCGGGCCGGGGCATCGCGGTCCTGCGACATATGCCGGCCGAGACAATCTGACTGATAGCGGCCCGCGAGCGCCCCGACATGCTTCGACCGGTCCAGCAGGACACCCGCCTCCGTGTCCCAACGAATGCTGCGGCCATTCAGGTTGGCGGAGCTGACGAGAGCCGCGCGGTCGTCGAAAATCGAGATCTTGGCGTGAAGGCAGAGGATGAGTGCACCATAGGCGACCGGCCGGCCGACGCCCTCCGCCCGGCGTGGCTGGGCCGGCTGCCGATGAAGACCCAAGCCCCCGAAGGCCCGGCGCAGGATATCGACGCATCTGGCCGCCGAGCATTCGCCGTAACGCGCGTGCTGTGCTTGAATGCCACGTCGCCGGGTGCCGCCGGCGGAGGAGGATCAGGCCCAGGCCCGGCGCCCTCCGCGCGGCTCGCGCCAAAATGCGCGCGAAGCGGCCGTCGCGGAAGATCTGCGTCTCGAGGTAGATCACGCGGCGCGCGGCCATGTCCAAGACGTCGTTCGCGGCGGCGATCCCCGGGAGGACCGGCAGCGGCGACAGGAATGGCGCGGGGCCGGTGCGCCGGCGGGTGACGGTGTGCAGCAAACCGCCCTGCGCCGGCGGCGCGCCGCTTCGCGCGGGTTTCGGGGAAGCTCTGCGGGTGCGCTTCCACGGTCCGGGCTGCGTCGCCCTCGATCGGGCGTGTCGAAGCGCCGCCGCTCGCTTTCGGGCATCTCGCCCCGCCGCGCGACGGCCCGCATGACGTGCCTGCGCGCCTTTGGCCGGAGCACCGGCGATCCCAGCCGCTTGAGCCGCGCTGGATGCCGCACGATCCGCGCCCGCAGCAGGTCGGCGCTGCCGGATACCTGCCCCGCGGTGATGCACTGGCGCTGGCAGCGCCAGGTCCGCCTGTGGGCGTCCGGCTTAACAATCGGATCGATGCCGCTCGACGTGATGTCGAAGGCAACGCCGCGCGACAGCGTTCGGAGGGTGAGGTCGAACCTGTCCGGGCCGATCTTGCGCGCTTCGGGCAGATAGAGCCGCGTGAAGGGATCGAAGATGCGAAATCCGAGTGCAATCCGTTCGCGCGCATCGAGAAACAGGCGTTCGACTCGGGGGTGGGCCCCGGAGGCGGTCAGCGGGCGGCGCAGGTCGTCATGGCGGACTGGCCCCGGCGGCTGGACCTTCCCCGCGCAGCCCCGCCCGACTTCGGTCAGGTGGCCCGATGGGTGCTGCATCAATAGGAGCCGGGCGCGGGCGCGAATTCGCTGGCGGCGAAAGTGGCGGTCAGCTCGTAGACGCCGTTGCGTTCCCGCATGTCGACCGTCCCCTCGAGCTGGGTCGCGAAGGCGCGGATCAGGCGGCGCCCCATTCCGCGCCGCGGCTGCTGCGTCTGGGGCGAGGGGGGCACGGGATTGCTCAGGGTGAAGACGCAAACACGCTCGTCGGACTCCTGGAGGGACGCGCGGATCCAGCGATCCTGCTGCGGCGCGTCCACGCCCGGCATGTGCTTTAGCGCGTTGATGACCGCTTCGGAGGCCAGCAGCGACATCGGGACGGCCTGGTCGGGATAGAGCCAGACCTGCCCCACGTCGAGCTGCAGGTCGATGGCATCGCCACCGGGCGTAACCTCGATCGACTTGGTGACGACCTCGCGCATCAGATGGCCGACATCGACCAGGCCGGTCTCGTTGGTCTGGTAGAGGTCGCGGTGGATCGTCGCCATGCCCAGCACGCGGTCCTGCGTCTGGCGCAGCGCGGCCTTGGCTTCGGCGCTGTCGGCGTCGCGGATCTGCAGGTTGATGATCGAGGAGATGAGCTGCAAATTGTTCTTCACCCGGTGGTGGATCTCCTTCACCAGCACGCTCTTCTCGCGCACCGCGTTCTCGAGCGAGGCCTCGTCGCGCAGCAGCGCGGCGGTCATATCTTCGAAGGCGCGATGGATGCGGCGGATCTCGGTCGGCGGGTCGCCCTCCACCGTTTCGGCCGGCAGGCGGCGGGAGACGGCGAACATCGCCATCTGGCGGCCCAGACGCGTCAGGTGCCGGGTGACGAGGCGATGCACCGCATAGATCGCCACGCCGAGGCTTGTCAGCCACATCAGCGCCGGCACCAGGCTGGTAAGGAACCCGCCGCCGGTCTGCGCCGAGAGGCTCGCGTCGGCGTCCCATATCCCCAGCACGTAGATGCGTTCGTTCTCGATCGGCGCGACCGTGAAGATGCGCGAGGTGCCGCTGGCGTCGTCCTGCGAGAAGGCGCGGCGCCCCTCGCGGGCGAGGGCATTGAGGGCATTGCGCGACGGCAGCAGCGGCGCGACCAGATCGAGGTCGCCCAATGCGCTCAGAACCTCGCCCTTGCCGTTGAACGTCACCAGTTCCGCCAGCGCCCTCTCGGGGATCGCGCCGCGCATCTCCTGCAGGCGGGGGTGCGGGATCGAGATGGACACATAGCCCGCGAAGGTGTCATCCGGGGAATAGATCGGCTGATCCACGCTGATGATCGATGTCCCGCTGATCGACGCGGACCGGGTCACGGTAATCTGCGGCTCGGGATCGCTCAGGAGGTCTTGAAGGCGATCGGAGCCCGAGAGATCGTAGGACGCGTTATCCGAAGAGCAGGTGACGATTCCCGAGGGGGGCAGAAAGCTCGCGAAGCTGTAGCGCGGCGAGTTTTCGACGAAGCTGCGCAGGTAGGAGCGGCACCGCGCGGGGTCGCCCGTCAGGTCGGGGCCCAGGCTGTCGGCCACCACGAGACCGAGCGCCGCCGCCGCCCCGATCGCCTCGCGCAGCACCAGCCGTTCGCTCATCGCGGCCTGCTCTGTCAGCGACAACAGCGCCAGTTCCGCGTTGGACCGCGCCCGCGCGACCACGCTTTGCGTCTGCACCACCGCGATCAGACCCAAAGGCAGAAGCGCCAGCGACAGCATCCCGACCAGCCGAAATCTCAAGCTCTTGTACCAGGGGTCGGGAATCTTGTTGGTGGGCGTCAGCGCAGAACACTCCCGCCGCCGGCCACGACCGCCATGGTGGCGCTGTCGGTCATCTCCATCGGGCTGTTCCCGTCCAGCTCAAGAAGCGCCGTCAGGCGGGCGCGGCCCCGGTTTGCGCGGCTCTTGATGGTGCCGACGGCGACGCCGCACATGTTGGCGGCCTCCTCGTAGCTGAAACCCGACGCGCCGACCAGGATCAGCGCCTCGCGCTGCTCGTCGGGCAGGGTCTCGAACACCTTCTTGAAATCGGTGAGGTTCAGATGGCCGTCATGGTCCGGCTTGACCGACAGCGTGGCCGTCATCACGCCCTCGGGGTCCGCAACCTCGCGGTTCAGCTTGCGGCGGCTGGAATAATAGGTGTTGCGCAGGATCGTGAACAGCCAGGCGCGCATGTTCGTGCCCTGCTGGAACTTGTCGATATTGGTCCAGGCCTTGACCACGGTATCCTGAACCATGTCGTCGGCCGTCGCCCCGTTGCGGGTCAGGCTCAGCGCAAAGGCCCGCAGCGCGGGAAGGTGGTCGAGCATGGCATCGCGCGGGTCGCTCGGATCTCTGCCCCGGCTCATCGGCGGGTCGCCGATGCGGTATCCTGAGCCTTCAGCACGTCGAGGAGATCCTTGAATCGATTGGGAAGTTCCTCCTGCGCGAGATCGGAGTAGACGAGCTTGAGATTCTGGTCGATCAGCGCCGCGATACGGTCCCCTTCGCCCTGCTTTTTCTGTGTCATCAATTTCCGCTGTCCTAAACGCTCGTTTTTTCGAGATTATCTGGAACCGAACAGTGGCCTCGCCGGTTTGGTTCCAGAAAAATTGCGCATTAAGGCAAGTAAAATATGGCAATGCACGACGGGACAATCGATCTTTCAGACAAGATCGCCTCCGAACTTCCCTACCTCCGGCGCTACTCGCGCGCCCTCACCGGCACCCAATCCAGCGGCGACCGCTACGCCATCGCCACTCTCGAAGCTATCCTTGAAGATCGCTCCGTCTTCGAGGGAGAGGTGCGGACACGTGTCGCGCTCTACAAATGCTTCCATGCCATCTGGAGTTCCACCGGCGCGCCGGTTTTCGACGCGGAGGGCGGAGTCGCCGGTCGGGCACAGGCGCTCCTGGCCGCCCTCGGGCCGAACACGCGGGAAGCGTTGCTTCTGTCGACGGTGGAGGAGTTCTCGATCGACGAGATCGCGGTCATCATGGCCACAGACCGCGACGAGGTCCGACATCTGATCGCGACCGCCCGCCGCGACATGCAGGCCGGCACCGCGGGTCGCATCATGATCATAGAGGACGAACCGATCATCGCTGCCGACCTGACGGCGATCGTCGAAGACCTTGGCCACGAGGTGGTCGGCGTCGCCCGCACCCGGACGCAGGCCGTGGAGATGGGAAAGCGCGAGTGCCCGGAACTGATCCTCGCCGACATCCAGCTTGCGGACAATTCCTCGGGCATCGACGCCGTGAACGATCTGCTGGAGGCCATGCCGGAGACGCCCGTCATCTTCATCACGGCCTTTCCCGAACGCCTGCTGACGGGCGAGCGCCATGAACCGGCTTTCCTGATCTCCAAGCCCTACAAGGAGGATCAGGTGCAGTCGGCGGTGAGTCAGGCGATGTTCTTCGCCTCGACGGAGACGCTGCGCGTCTGACCGCCCGCCGGTGGCCTGCGCCGCCTTTGCCCCGTTGCTTCATGGGGGGCGGGGCATTGCTTGTGCGGGCGGGGCGATGGACAAGGGAGGCGAGGGGGCCTTGATCCTCCCATGCGGATCGTGCCCCCGGGGCATCCGGCGCATGTCACGCGAGGACGGTGCCGATGGCCACGAGGTGCGAGAACTGCCCTTTGCGGATGAAGGATGCTTTCGTCCCCCTCACGCCCGAGGAGGTCAGGTTCATGCAGAAGTTCAAGGTCGGCGAGCTCGTCGTGGAGCCGGGCACGACGATCCTGATGGAGGGCTCGAACTCTCCGCAGCTCTTCACCGCGCTGCATGGCCTCGGGCTCCGCTACAAGATCCTGGAAGATGGCCAGCGGCAGGTGATCAATTTCGTCCTGCCGGGGGACTTCCTCGGGCTCCAGGCAGGCGTGATGGGCGAGATGGGCCATTCGGTCGAGGCGACGACGCGGATGACGCTCTGCGTCTTCGACCGCAACGGGCTCTGGGCCCTCTACAAGAACCATCCGCAGCGCGCCTTCGACCTGACCTGGCTCGCCGCGCGCGAGGAACGGACCCTGGGCGAGGTGCTGGCGACCGTTGGCCAGCGCACCGCCCTCGCCGCCGTCTCCTGGGTTCTTCTCCGCCTCAGCCAGCGGGCCGAACGGCTGGGGCTCTTCCGGAACGGCGCGATGGCGCTGCCCTACCGCCAGCAGGACCTGGCCGACGCACTTGGGCTGTCTCTGGTCCATACCAACAAGACGCTGGCCAAGCTGCGCGACCGTCAGCTCGCGTTCTGGAACGACGGCCGTCTCGTGGTGCATGACATGGCGGAGCTCGCGAGGCTGGCGGGCGTCGACCTCGCGCCGGGCCGCGCCCGGCCGCTCATCTGATGGCACCGCGGAGCCGCACGAAGGGCCTGCCCGGCCGGAGGGGGCTGCGGGGCGTCGGCGCCCGGCTCGGCAAGGCGGTGCAGGATCTGCGGCAGAGCTACTGGGCCATTCCCGCCGGCCTGTCGTTACTGTCGGTCGCCCTGGCCTTTGCCATGGTCTCGCTCGATCGGGCGGTGGGGGCGACGATCCTCGACGGCCCGGCAATCTCGCCCGACGGCGCACGCACGATCCTGAGCCTGATCGCGCAGTCGATCATCGGCGTCACCGGCGTCATGTTCTCGATGACGCTGGTCGCCGTCTCCTTCGCGTCGGGCAACTTCGGTCCCCGCCTGATTGGCAACTTCATGCGCGACCGGGTGAACCAGTGGTCGCTCGGCATCCTCGTCGCCACCTTCGTCTTTGCCCTGCTGGTCGCGCGCGCGGTGGCCGACGGCGACGTGCCGGGCGGTGGCGAGGGCGGCTTCGTCCCGCATCTCTCCATCCTGGTCGCGGTCCTACTCGCGCTCGCCTGCACCGGCGTGGTCATCTACTTCGTCCACCACATCCCGGAGATGATCAACATCGCCAGCATCACGGCAAGCCTCGGACGGCGAGCCCTGTCGGCGATCAAGAAACGGGCCGAGGCGCAGCGGGATGCCAGAGGCGACGGCTTCGAGCCTCCCGAGGCGCCGCCGGACGCCGAGATCGCGATGCGGGCCGCGGGCTACATCGTGTCGCTCGACCTCGGAACCCTGCGCGAGATCGCCGACCGGCGGGGTCTCCGCATCGACGTGCCCCACGACGTCGGCACCTTCGTCTCCGAAGCGACGGTCGTGCTGCGGATCTGGGGCAGCCCGCTCGCCGGCGACGAGGTGGACGACGACCCCGAGGAGGAGCTGCGCCGCTGCCTCGCCCTGGGCGACGACAAGCGCGAGGAGCAGAACCCCGCCTTCCTCCTCGACCAGCTCGTCGAGATCGCGGCGCGTGCCCTGTCGCCCGGCGTCAACGACCCGTTCACCGCGATCAACTGCGTCAACTGGATGCAGGCGGGCGCAGTGGCGGCCGCGCGCCATGCGGGCGGCCTCTCGGGGCGCCAGGACGGGCCGGTGCGGACACCGGAACTGACCTTCACCAACGTGCTCGACGCGGGCCTCGGCGCGTCGCGGCCCTATACCGCGAGCGATCCGCTGTCGGACACGCATCTGCGGTCCATGCTGGATCGGCTGGAAGAGGAGGTGGGCGAGGGGTCGCCGCACTGGCCCGTCCTCGACGCGTTCCTGCGCAGGATGCGGGACATGCCCCAGCCGGACGGGGCGGACTGCGTCCGCACGAGGACCGCTATCCGGTCGTCAGGATGACATCCGCGGCGCGCGATCCGTGCAGGACGCGCATCCCGTTCGGCAGGTCGTTCTGCTCCGCCCGGGCAAGCGCGCCCGCGTCGTCCAGCCCCTGCGATCGCCACCGCGCCGCGAGCCGGTCGCGCAACGTGGCCTCGGCCACCTCGAGCAGAACCGTCAGATCCCAGAGCCCGGCCAGATTGCTCCACGGTGCTTCGTCCAGCAACAGGTAGTTGCCCTCGAAGATCGCCACGTCCGCCGTCAGCACGCCGCCCGGCACCACCGCATCGGCGTTCCGGTCGAAAGCGGGGAACCGCACCGCTCCGCCCGCGCGCGCGCCCCGCACCAGCGCGAGAAGCCCCGCCACATCGAAGGTCTCCGGTGCGCCCTTGCGCGCCCGTAGGCCGCGCGCATCGAGCAGGGCGTTGTCGAGGTGGAAGCCGTCCATCGGCACGACCTGCGCGCTCCGGCCCAACTTGACGACCTGCGCCGCCAGTGTCTCGGCCGCCGTGGATTTGCCCGCCGCCGGCGGTCCGGCCAGAGCCACGAGGCGGCGTCCCGCGGGCAGGGCCGCGATGCGCGCGGCGAGCGCCGTCAGCGCGTCAGCCATCGCAGCGCCGCCGCATAGCCCTCGGTCCCCAGCCCGGCGATCACCGCGTCAGCGCGCCCGGAGACGTGGGAATGACGCCGGAACGCCTCGCGCTTGTGGATGTTCGAGACATGCACCTCCACCACGCGCCCCTCATAGGCGTTCAGCGCGTCGAGGATGGCGATCGACGTGTGGCTGTAGGCG
>JBBQDX010000155.1:0-10418 GCA_038320125.1 Rhodobacterales bacterium
AACGCTCAGCCAGCTCCGTGACCGAAGCTTGCGATCGCTGTATCGCCGCTCGGACGGCGTGCGTGGTCCTGGCGCTGCCAAGCAGTATCTGTCCCATGGAGCATCCTTCTCGGCCGCTGTCGGCAGAATGCCACCACACCAAGGGACTGAACACCTAGTCCACTCCCCACCGGATATGGACGATCCAGTCCTGGGGCCCGGAAGGGCGATCCGGCCCTGCCGCCAGGGATTCCAAGCCGGCGGCCGGCTCTCCGGGGGCGCTGCATCCTCGCCGGTGAGCAGGGATTTCATGGGCTTCGTCCTCGACGCCAGAATGGACTCCTCGCGGATCACCGGAACAAGGCGACGGCGCGCGGCGATCGGCGTGATCGGAACCAATCCCAGCCCGCAAAGGTCACAGCGCGGCAGCATGAAGTAGCCGGCCCCGGCAGCCAAGCATGCCCCGACCGTCCCGACTTGATCCAGCACGATCCGGCGCGCTGCCGCGAAGTCATGGTGGTCGGACAGGGCGGTTGCGAGGAGGCGGCCGGTGCCGATGGACGGCGCGAGACGCAGGAACGGTGCATCGGCCGGCAGACTTGGTCGCGCGTCAAGGGCGGGGCGATCCTCCCTCGGCAGCAGATGTACCAGCCCGTCTCGACATCCGCCTCCAGCGCCTCCGAGAGCTCCGTCCGGAACGCGAAAGACGCATGCGGCAGGGCAACCGGGGCCGCCATCAGGAACCACGGCAGCAAGCGGGGTCCGACAGTGGCGACGATGCCGATCCGGAGCCGTCCGACCAACGTGGTGGAGCCCGCGAAGCCGCGCCGCCGCCAGCAGAACGGTCTCGCCCGCCTCCGCCACGGAGCGGCCGTTGGGTGTCAGGCGCGGGGGCCGGACGTTGTGGGCGAACACCTGCACGGCCAGCGACGCTTCCAGCGCCTTCATCTGCATCGAGACCGCCGAGCCGGTCATGTCGAGATGGCTTGCGAAGGCGGTGAAGCCGCACAGGGCGGACGACCCGCAAGGTCTTCAGCTCGCAATTCTACTTGAAGATCAATCCATCCGAAGGCGATCCCGATGTTGACCCGGTGGATTCTCAAGCTCGAAGGCCCGCAGCTCGGCGGGCGCATGCCTTGGATACGCTATCCGATCACCTCGCCCGCGCGGTTGCGCTCTTGCTGGACCTCAGGACCCACGGGCCGACATGGGATCGCGAGCGTCGCTACTCTCATGAGAGTATCGGCGATCCCGTCGGCGCTGGTCTCCTGGGGATGAGGGTTGCCCCGAGCCTCGGCGGCCTCGGCTTGTCGCTGGCGCAGGTGGTGCCGATCGTCGAGGCGATCGCGACCGTGTGCACGCTCACGGCCCGCATCGTGGTCAAGGGAAACATGGGCGCGCGCACCGCCGTGATGCGGCACGGGAACCCCGCCCAGCAGAAAGCTGCCACCTCACCGGTCTTCGCCTGCGCGTCGCACGTCTCGAACGTCGGCTGTTCGGGCGGCCGCTCGCGGATGTCCACGAACTGTAATGGATGCTGGCCGATATGGAGACCGAACTGGCCCGTGGCAGGGCTCATGTTGCTCGACGCCTCGCGGAGCATCGGAGAGGACGGTCTACCCGACCGCACGAAGGCGGCCCTACCGAAGCTGTTCGCCACAAAGACGGCAATCGCGTCGTCGACCGGACCCTGCGGATGCACGGCGCCGGGGGGTATGGCGACGGGACGCCGATCAAGCGGATGTTCACCATCGGCCGCGGCACCGCCCAGGTCCTTTGCAGCAGAACGCCGCCGGCATGCTCGGGCGGCGGCTGCCGCAACGCCGCGAGGCTGGCGCGCTCCCGGCCCCCGCGCCGGATGCCGTGCCCATGGATGAGCCCCCTGCGAGCGCCAACATCCTCGCCCCCAGGCTCCACGCCGCCGGCCGTCGGCGAGCCTTCGGACTGCCCAGCGGCAAGGTCCCGACGCTCGTCGGCCCCCTCGAGCGGGCCAGGATCACCTTCGTCCTGTGCCATCACGAGAACGCGGCAGGGTTCATGGGCGACGGAGCGCCTCACGTGGACGGTGCCCCTCGATCCTCGTGGCGACAGTGGGACCGGAGGCGATGAACGCGGTCAACGTCGGCGCGAACGCAGATCAGGATCGGCGCCGATAATCTTTCGGGCGGGCTGAGTCGACGCCACCGTGCCGGATGCCCTCGTGCACCGATCCGGTGCGGCGTGGTTCCGCGAGACGTCCCGGACGCGAGCGCGACGCGGACGGGGCTCGCGGCGGCCTTCGTGGAGGAGGGCTGGGACCCCGGTGCCATCGTCGAGACCTGCCGCGCGCCGTCTGGGCCAAACGCGCGGCGCCCGACCGTCCGGTGGTGGGCTTCATGGACGATGCCGGCTTCCTGATGGTCGCCGGAGAGCTCGCTTCAGCGGCAGCGCTCGGACCGCCGGTCGTCATCGTGGTCTTCGTCGATCGTTCGTCCGCGCTGAAACAAAGGCAACGGCAGACGCGCAACCTCGGTGTCGACTTCGGTGCAACGGATCACGCCGCCGTCGCCCTCGGCTTCGGCGGGCACGGCGTCGATGTCCATGACCGCGCGAGCCTGGGCACCGTCCTGCAGACCCGCCTCGCCGCGGACACCTTCACCCGCGTCGCGGCGCAGATCGACCGGCCCATGACGGACGCATCCGAGGGATAGAAGGCTCGGGTCGGGAAGCGGGGCGTGATCTTCGACGGCAGAAGAAGCGGCGGCTGGCGCTGCGTGACGATCCCGTCGCGGGTCTCGTCGGAATACGCAGGCCGGCGCCCGATATCGGCTGATCCGGGGCCGAACGCCGGCCTTTGACGGAACGCGGCGCGCGCCGAGCCACGCATCGTGATCCCGAGCAGCACGACCTGCGGGGGTTCGTGCGGTTTGTTCTTCGCGCTTGAATGAAAGCAGTCACGACTGCTTATTTCTTTGACAGATGCCCATGCGGTGGCCTTTCCTGTTACCATGGACATGAGTTCGGCAAAGACCTTCGGAAGTGAGGACGGCCGCGAGGCCAGAGGCGCGCAGACGCGGGCCGACCTGCGTGCCGCGACCGAAATCCTGATCGTCGAGGTCGGGCTGGAAGCGGTGACCGGCAAGGCGGTGGCCGAGCGGGCCGGCATCTCACGGGGCGCGATGCTTCACCATTATCCGACGCGCGACGATCTCGTCATCGATACCGCGCGGCATTTCTGGCAAAGGGCCAAGGAGGTCGTGGACGGACAGGCGAACGATCTGAGCGCCGGACGAACCGACGTCGAGACGTTCATCCGGCTGCTCTATCGAAACGTCTTCCGGGCCAACGCGCTGATGACGATGCTGGATTTCATGGTCTGCGGCCGGACCGACACTCCCGTCGGGATCGCCGTCAGGGACATCCTCACCGATCTGTTCCGGGCCTACGAGGCGCTCGGGATCAAGGCGCTCTCCCGGTCCGGCGTGCCGCCCCAGACGGCGCGGGTAACGATCACCCTGATCATGTCGACCCTCCGGGGTCTGCGGATCCACAACAACATCGCGCCGGACGACGACAAGGTGGAGGCCGTGCTCGACATGCTGACCGCCGCGGTCACCCATCTCATCGAGACAGGTGCGCGGACCAAATCCTCCGGCGTGCCGTCTTGATCGCGGTTCGCGCCGAGGAAGTGACCAAGCGGTTCGGCGGCGTCGCTGTGGTGGACAGGGTTTCGTTCCAGGTGGAGCAGGGTCAGATCCTCGGGCTGATCGGGCCCAACGGAGCCGGCAAAACGACGATGTTCAACCTGCTGTCCGGCGTGCTGAAACCCGATGGCGGGCGGCTTTTCATCGGCGAGCGCGATGCGACCGGCCTGCCGCCGCACCGGCTTGCACGGTTGGGCATCGTCCGCACGTTCCAGCACTCCCGCGAGCTCGATCGCCTCAGCGTGCTCGACAACGTCATGCTGGCGGCACGCGACAATCCGGGCGAGCGGCTCGGCGCGGCGCTACTCCGCACGAAGGCCACCCGTGCTGCCGAGCGCGCGCTGACCGATCGGGCGCGGGATCTGCTGGCGATGGTCTCGCTGTCGTCCCAGGAAGCCGCGCCGGCGGGAACGCTGTCGGGGGGTCAGAAGAAGCTGCTCGAACTGGCTCGCAGCCTGATGGCCGAAGCCGACACGATCCTGCTGGACGAGATCGCGGCCGGCGTCGCGCCGCATCTGGTGGAGGAGATCATCGGGATGATCCGAAAGCTGAACGCGGATTTCGGCACCACTTTCCTGATCATCGAACACAACATGGGTTTCATCCGGGAGTTGACGTCGCGCGTGGCGGTCATGGCGGCGGGGCGGCTTCTGGCCGAGGGGCGTTTCGAGGATGTCTCACGCGACCCCGAAGTTATCGACTCCTACCTCGGTCAGGCCGCATGACCGGTCTTCGCCTCGAAGCGCTCTGCGCAGGCTACGGCGGGCCGGATATCGTGCACGACGTCTCGCTCGAGCTCGGCGCGGGCGAGATCGTCGCCCTGGTCGGCCCCAACGGGGCGGGCAAGTCCACGCTGCTCAAGGCCGTGGCCGGCGTGGCGCGGATCACCGGCGGATCGCTCCGCCTGGGCGGAACGGATCTCGTCGCGCTCGGCCCGTCCGGGCGTGCCGGTGCGGGAGCCGCCTTCATGCCGCAGGATCGCAACGTGTTCCGGACGCTGACCGTCGAGGAGAACCTCGCTGTGAGCGCCTGGGGCTGCCCGGACATACCCGAGCGCAAGGCCGAGGTTGCGGCCCTGCTCCCGGCGATAACCGAATATCTGCACCGGACCGCGGGACGGCTCTCTGGCGGGCAGCGCCAGATGGTCGCCCTGGCGATGACGCTGATGGCACGCCCGAAGGTCCTGCTCGTCGACGAGCCGACCGCGGGGCTGTCGCCCGATCTCGTCACCCGGATGCTGGACGTGCTCCAGGGTCTGGCCGGCGATGCCGGCATCGGCATCCTGCTCGTCGAGCAGAACGCGCGGGCCGCGCTCCAGCGGGCGGACCGGGCCCTCGTGCTCGTCGATGGTCGCGTCCGCCGCTCCGGTCCCGCCGCCGAGATTGCGGTCGAGCCGGATTTCGGCGCCATCTTCTTCGGCGCGGCGGCGTGATGCAACTGATCCTGAACAGCCTTGCCAGCGCCGCCATCCTGGCCCCGGCGGCGATCGGGTTCACCCTGATCTTCATGCTGTTCCACTATGCCAACTTCGCGGCGGGCGCGCTGGCCATGTCGGGCGCCTTCGCCGCCTGGTCGGCCAATATCGGGTTCGGGTTTCCGATCTGGGCCAGCGGTCTCTTCGCGATGGCCACCTGCGCGGCATTGCTCGTGCTGACCGACCGGCTGGTCTTCGGGCCGTTGCGGGGTCGCAGCGGCGGGACGCTGCTACTGGTCGCGATCGCACTTTCCTTCATTCTCGAGAACATCGTCCGGTTCTTCTACGGCTCGCAGATCCGGTCCTTCGATCTGCCCCTGACCGGTCCGACGGTTCTCTGGGGCCTCCGGTTCACGCCGCAGACGCTGACGGTGATCGGCGTATCGGCGGCGGCGACGCTGGGGATCGGCGCGATCCTCGCCTTCACGCCGCTCGGTCGCGGGCTGCGCGCCGTGGCCGACAATGCGACGCTGGCGGCGATCCGCGGCCTGCCGGTGCAGCGGATCGAACTCGCGGCGGTCGCCATGGCGGGCGCGCTCTTCGGCCTGAGCGGCACTCTCGTCGGGCTCGACCTCGCGATCGAGCCCAACCTGAACTGGGCCCTCGCGATCCCGGTGATCGCCGCGGCCGTGGTCGGCGGTCTCGGCTCGCCGCTCGGCGCGGCCTTCGGTGCCGTGATCATCGGTCTTGCCGAAGAATTCACCGTCGCCTTCATCTCGCCCCCCTACAAGGGCGCGGTCGGGTTCGCGGTGATCGCCCTTGTCCTGGTGCTACGACCCCAGGGCCTTTTCGGCACCGCCGTCGAGAGGAAGTGAGCCATGGAATCCTATCTCGTCGCCATCCTCACCACCGCGTCGGTCTACGCCATCCTCGCCATGGCTCTGAACCTGCAATACGGCCTGACCGGGCTGATGAACTTCGGCATCGTCGGGTTCTTCGGCATCGGCGCCTATGCCAGCGGCATCGTCACCGAGACCCTGGGGCAGCCGATGGTGGTCGGCACGCTCGCGGCGATGGTCGTGGCCGGGGTCGCTGGCGCGCTGATCTCGCTCTTGTCCTTGCGGCTCAGCGGCGATTTCCTCGCGATCGTGACGCTCGGCTTCGCCGAGGCGATGCGGCTTGCGTTCAACAACGAGGATTGGCTGACACGCGGGCCGCGCGGCTTTCTCATCATGACGCGCCCGGTCCTCGACGGGTTGAGCCGCGAGGCGACCCCGTGGTTCATCCTCGCCGTCTTCGCCGCCGCGACGCTCGTCACCTATCTCCTGCTGGCGCGGCTTGCCCGCGGCCCCTTCGGCCGCGTCCTCCGGGCGATCCGGGAGGATGACCTCGTGCCCGCCACCCTGGGCAAGAACGTCCTGCTCTACCGCCTGCAGGTCTTCGTGCTGGGCAGCGCGGTCATGGCGCTGGCCGGGTCGTTCTATGCCCACTACATCCAGACGATCACGCCGCAGAACTTCACCACGCCCGTGGCCATCCTCGTCTGGATGTCGGTGATCGTCGGCGGCGCGGGCAACATGGCCGGGGCCGTGGTCGGCGCGCTGGTGATCACCTTCATCTACGAGGGCACCCGGTTTCTCGCCCCTTGGCTCAGCGGGCTCGATCCGACGCAGATCTCGTCGCTGCGCTTCGTCATCATCGGCGTTCTTCTCATCGCGATGATCCGCTTTCGTCCCGAAGGCATTCTTCCCGAGAGGGTCGCACCGTCTCGCCGCGACGCGGACAAGTCTCCCCCACCCCAGACCAGAAGAGGCACGACATGAAGCTCTCCCGAAGACTCCTCCTCTCCGGCGCGGCCATCGCGCTATCGGCGCCGGCCTACCTGCGCATGGGTCTCGCCCAGTCCGCGCCGATCGTCATTGGAAGCATGACCCCGCTGACCGGCGGCGGCGGCCCCTACGGACCCGAGAAGAGCGACGCCCACCGGGCCGTCGTGGCCAAGGTGAACGCCGATGGCGGCGTGATGGGGCGCGAGGTCGTGCTGGTGTCCGAGAACAGCGAGACCAATCCCGAGGCGGCCGTCCGCGCGGCGCGAAAGCTGATCGATGCGGATGGCGTCTCGGCGATCCTCGGCACCTGGGCCTCCTCGGTGACGCTCGGCATCATGCCGCTCTGCCAGGAAGCGGACGTCCTGCAGCTCTACAGCGGCTCGTCGGACTATCTGCCGGATGCCGACCGGAAGGGCATCTGCTTCAACCTCCAGCCCCTCAACCGGGCCTGGGCCGTAGCGCTGGCGGATCTTGCCGTGCAGCGCGGGTTCAAGGAGGTGGGCTTCGCCGGACCCAAGAACGACTTCGCCTCGTCGATGGGCGAATCCTTCGGCGAGTCGATGCAGAAGCTCGGCGGCTCGATCAGCGGCGAGCCGTTCTACTACAACCCCGATCAGGCCTCCTACCGGGCCGAGGCGGAGCAACTGATCCAGCTCGATGCTCCGGCACTCTTCATCGCCGGCTACATCACCGACTTCACGCCGATGTTCCGCGAACTCGTGCGGGGCGGCTATACCGGGCAGATCTTCGCGCTCAGCTTCGCCGTCGGTCCCGAATTCAAGACCGCGGTCGGGGACGCGGCGAACGGAATCCTGCACGGCTCGCCGGTGCCGCCGATCGGCAAGGACAGCTACGACGCCTATCTCGAACTGGTCGGCCTCACGCCCAACGGTCAGGTCCAGGCGAGCTACGGCTGCATGGCCTACGACGAGATCAACCTCTGCCTGCTCGGGATGGAGGCCGCGAAATCGACCGAGGCCGCCGCCGTGGCCGCCGAGATCCGCAAGATCGCGAACGGTCCGGGCGACAGGATCACGACCTTTGCCGAAGGCAAGGCCCTCATTTCGGCGGCAACGCCGATGAACTACGACGGGGCCAGTTCGTCGGTCGATTTCCAGCCCAACGGAATGCTGCAAAGCCGCGACTTCGCGCTCTACGAGATCGAGGACGGGACGGACACCATCCTCCTGACCACGACGAGCAGCGCCACCGAATGACGGGACGGCGCGGCCCACCGCATCGCGGGCCGCGCCCGGCACGAGCGCAGAGGAGACGCCCGCGATGATCGACCGCACGGACGAGGGCATGTGGGCCTGGCGCCAGCCCGAGAACCACAACCGCATGATCGAGCTTCAGACCCGGGCCGCGCCGTCCGACGGGGAGGCTGGCGACGGCGGCGATGGTTTCGATCTGGCCTTCTTCGGCGGATCGGCCTTCCGCATCACCAGTCCTTCGGGACTGACCCTCATGATCGACCCCTGGCGCAATCCACCAAAGGGGAACTGGGACTGGTATCACTACGATTTCCCGCGCGAGGTGGTCGATATCTGCCTGTCCACCCATGCCCATTTCGACCACGATGCCGTCCATATGGTGAGCGCCAGCACGGTGCTCGACCGCCTGATCGGCACCTTCGCCTTCGCCGACGTCACCGTCACCGGCATCGCCGACAAGCACGTCAGCGATTCCACCCACAATGCTTACGACTGGGCCGAAATGACCCGTCGCCTGACGCCGGTCGAAACCGATCCGGAGCGGAACTGGCGGTCGTTCGACAACTGCCTTCTCCTGGTCGAGGTGGCGGGGCTGCGGGTGCTGCACTGGGGCGACAACCGGCCCGAGCTGCCGCAAGCGGTGCGCGACGCGATCGGCAGGGTCGACGTGCTGCTGTTGCCCATCGACGGGTCGCAGCACGTGCTGAGCGATGCGCAGGCCGATGCGGTGATTGCCCGGCTCTCGCCATCCCTGGTGATCCCGCATCACTACGGCTTGTGGAATGTCACCACCCGAGGCTCCACCATGCTGCCGGCAGACCGCTGGGTCGATGCGCATCCCGATCCGATCCGCACCGACGGCGGCAGCGTGCACCTGACCCGCGATTTCGTCAGGTCGCAGTCGGGGCGCATCCTCTATTTCGGCGAGCACGTCGCCTTCGTCCCGCCGATCGGCGCCGACCCGATCGAGACGGACCGGCGCCACTCGCCTTGATCGCAAGGCTGACCTGAACGCCCCGGCCCCGTCCGGCGTCGCTCGCAAGCGGCAGCCGCGCGTCCACGGCATCCGGTAGGGGCTTCACTGGCCCTAACGTAACGGCTGGCTTTCCGAGGCGCGGCACCGACGGGACGGGCGGCGGGTGCAGATCCTTCGTGCCGCCCGCGGCGTCGGACGCGGGCGATCGGCCCTAGGGCTTGAGCGTCGCGCGCTCCTCGAGCCGCGCCCGCAGGCGGGCGATGGTCGCACCCATCCCGTCGCCTCCCCGCAGGAGACTGCCCCCGAGCAGGAATGCCGCGTCGCAGCCATACATGCCGCGCATCTCGTCGGCCCGCTCGAGGCGCATGCCGCCGCCCGGGCCGGGCAGGATCATGACGCCGATCCCCTCCGGGGTGCGGCAGGCTCCCGCGATGGAGAGGCATTCGCTCTCCGAGAACCCGAAGCGGCCGCCGACGTTGGGAAAGACCGAGATGTCGGACCCCGCGAGCCGCTGGAGCGTGCCGAACATCATCGCAAGGCTGAAGCCATGGTCGGGCGACAGCACATGGGCGCCCAAGAGGCTCGGATGGGTCATGACCGGCAAGGGGCGGGTCCGCCGGGCGAAATCGCGCACCGCGCCAAAGCCGAAGATGCGGGCAGGACCGGATAGCCGCCCGCGCCCGCCTCTGCCGCGAAATCCGCCAGCGCGGGCAGATCGCCCGCATGGCCGGCGAGGTTCGCGAAGTAGAGCGCGCGGCCGCCGGTCGCGGCACTGACGCGTGCGACGGCCTCGGCGATCCGGGGCACCCGCTCGCGGAAGGGCGCGCAGGGCTGGCCCGCCAGCCCGTGATCCTCCTTGACGATATGCGCACCGCCCCGCGCGCAAAGGCCCGCGATTTCGGGCAGCCGTTCGGCGCTGCTGCCCTGCGGCTTGATCACCGGCAGGATGAGCGGCCCCATGGCTCCGGTCAACGCCCGGATCCCCTCGACGCCGAACCGCGCGCCCGGGTGCGCCGCCGCGAGCGGCCCGAGGTCGAGTCCCGTCACCCGGACCCCGCCATGATCGAGGCATTGCCGAACATCCCGTTGAGGAGCTGCGGCAGGTCGTCGCCGCAGCTTTCGGGGCTCCAGCCGATCCGCGCCGCGAAGGCGCGCGCCAACGGCAAGACCTCCTCCACCCGCCCCAGGATCACCTCCTCGACGAAGCCTTTGGGACCCACGTCGCGCGGAATCTCCACCGTCTGCTCGAGCGCCACCGCCCCGGCGCGCGCTTGCACCTTCCCTGCGTCGGCCGCGACGATCCGATAGGTGATGGTGAGGCGC
>JBBQDX010000156.1:0-10367 GCA_038320125.1 Rhodobacterales bacterium
AGACGCTCGACACCTTTTTTCTCCATTCGGATGGCGGTCAAGCGTCGTGTCGAAAGGAAAGTTGGCCGAAGTTCGGCCAACCGAAGTGATCTTTTCAGCATTCAGCATTCAGCATTCAGCATTCAGCATTCAGCATTCAGCATTCAGCGCCAGGGGCTGGCGCCCCGGCGGGCCCGACGAAGACGGCGTGGCGGGCAGCGACTGCCGCTTGGGAAGCGGGAAGTTCGATAGATCAGGTGGTCCATCAACGCTCGATGGGCTGTGACACCCGCCTCGTGTTGGCCCGACAACCTGGGGGCGTTCCAAAAACGAGCCGGCGGCGCGGGTGCGACCATCGCGTTGGCATCGTCGCTCTCCGCAACGGCAGGCGTGGCCTCAGCGTCACTGGGGCTGCGAAGCGATAGACGATCCGGTGAGGCGGGAAGCAAGCCGGGACAGGACGCACGCCTGCCGGTCGCGGGGATCGGAGGGGCGGGGCCGGGAATCCAACTGCAACGGGTCCGGGTTGCGCGCGTAGGGATTTCGGAACACTGGCGGGCGCTCGGCGCGGCAGACGGGAGCGGCCCGAATACCCACTGAAACAGTCCTCACCGGAACCCGCCTGGCACTCCGTCGTCGCCACAGGCGGCAAGGCAGACGCCAACGAATCCCGCGTCCGCTGTGTCCGGCACCGATCTTGACAGCGCCCCGGGCGCATGGGATCAGCCGGATCTGGGTCGCGGGTGTCTTGCGGCCCATGGATATTTTTGGCCTGTCCCGAAGTGGGGCACGCTGTCCGAGGTAGGGGGAAGCCAGTGCTTGGTGGCCCCGCGAACGCCCCGCCTTGCCGGGGGACCACAGGACGCGGCAATGTAAGGAGTGGGCGGATGTTTGCCGTTCTGAAGACCGGTGGGAAGCAGTACCGGGTCGCCGAAGGCGATGTGCTTCGCGTCGAAAGGTTGGCTGCGGAGGCCGGTGAGACGGTTCAGTTCAACGACGTTCTGATGCTCGGGGGTGATACCGTTACCCTCGGCGCGCCGATGATCGCCGGAGCGGCCGTGCAGGCCGACGTGATCGATCAGATCAAGGGCGAGAAGCTGATCCACTACGTCAAGCGCCGCCGCAAGCACAGCTCGCAGCGCACCAAGGGCCACCGCCAGAAGCTGACCTTGCTGCGGGTGACCTCGATCCTCGCATCGGGTGGCGACGCGTCGGGCATCAAGGCCGCACTCGGGTCCGGGTCGATGACGGCCGCCGAGAAGGCTGCCGCGACGCCCGCGTCCAACAAGCCCAAGACCCGTTCGGGCAACAAGGGGACCGAAACGCCCGCCGCCGGCGCGAAGTCCTCGAGGACAGGGTCCGCCGAGGCGACCGTCGCCGATTCGACCGGCTCAGAGGACGAGGGCCTGTCGACGGCTGCCAAGGTTGCGGTGGCCGCCGGTGCCGTCGCCGCGTCGGGAGCTGCCGTGGCCGCCGGGGTCGCCGTCAAGAACGCAGTCGACCCGAGCGACACCGTGGGCTCGAAGCCCGCGAACCTCCTCACCGAGGCACGCGGCGACAAGGCCGACGACCTCAAGAAGATTTCGGGCGTCGGTCCCAAGCTCGAAGCGCTGCTCCACGAGAACGGCGTGTTCCATTTCGACCAGATCATCGCGTGGAGCGCGGACGAAGTGGCCTTCATGGACGACAAGTTGTCGTTCAAGGGCCGCATCGAGCGCGACGGCTGGATCGACCAGGCGAAACAGTTCGCCGCAGAACAGGAGTAATATCTCATGGCACACAAGAAAGCCGGTGGTTCCTCCCGCAACGGCCGCGACTCCGCGGGCCGTCGTCTGGGCGTGAAGCTCTTCGGGGGCCAGCAGGCCATCGCTGGCAATATCATCGTCCGGCAGCGCGGCACCAAGTGGTGGCCGGGCGAGGGCGTGGGCCTGGGTCGCGATCACACGATCTTCGCCACGACCGATGGGGCGGTGACGTTCCGCAAGGGGTTCAAGGGGCGAACGTTCATCAGCGTTCTTCCCGTGGCCGAGGCCGCCCAGTAGACAGAGACGGATGATTTGAACCGCGGGGGACCGGTCTGGACGGGCCGGTCCTGGTTCGTTTCGAGGGCTACGTCGGCGTCGCGGAGCGCCCGGGAGGCCGGCAGGAACCGGAGCGCGGGAGCTTGGCGGGGACCTGCAGCGCAGATCGCGGCGGAACTGTTGCCGGGTGTCGCGTCGGACCGGGAGGCGGCCGGGGGATTTGTCCAGGCATCCGGAAGGCGGCGGGCGATCTGGCTCGGGAGGCCGTGAATTCACTGAGGCGGTTGCTGCGACATCGGGGCGGCCGGTGGCGGAAGTGCCTGCTGTCCGAGGGTCCGGCACCGTCACAGGGCCGGGGCATGTCCGGAGGAGGAACGACATCGCACTACGAGAGGCACCTCTGCGGATCGACCGCATCGAGACCGCGGGACAAGCCGTGATCGAGACCGCGCGCCTCGTTCTGCGACCGCTGCGCCGCTCCGACATGGGCCTGATCGACCTCTACGCGGGTGACCGGCGCGTCGCCGCCATGACCTCCGCCATCCCGCATCCGCTGCCGCCGGGAACCACCGATGCCTTCGTCACGCGCGTCCTGGCGGGTATCGGCGACGATACAGTCTGGGCGATGGATGCGAGCGGCGCCGGCATGGACGAACTCGTGGGCGTCGTGAGCCTCAAGACGATGGACCGCCGCCAGGCCGAAATCGGCTACTGGGTCGCGCCGGTGGTCTGGAACACCGGATTGGCGAGCGAGGCCGTCACGGGCCTGATGGCGGCGAACCCCGTCGGCGCGCGGCAGGTGTTCGGGATGATCTTCCAGGACAACCCCGCTTCGGCGCGGGTCCTGACGAACGCGGGATTCGACTACATGGGCGACGCCGAGACCTTCTGCCTGGCGCGCGGGGCGGTGGTGCCGACCTGGACCTACATTAGGCAGATGTGAGCGGCGGTCGCGTGGTTCCGGCGGGGCGGCTGGGCCGGGGGGCACTGCGAAAGAAGGGCAGGGCGGGGCTGTTCTCTTCCCGGCAGCGGCCTGCCCGCGCTTGAGGCGGGGGGCAAAGGCGGCTATCGCCCATGCTCTGCCCTCCGAACCGGAAGACCCGACCCATGAAGTTCCTCGATCTCGCACGCGTCTACATCCGGTCCGGTGGCGGCGGCTCCGGCGCGGTCTCCTTCCGGCGCGAGAAATACGTCGAGTTCGGCGGGCCCAACGGCGGTGACGGCGGGCGCGGCGGCGACGTCACCGTGGTCGCGGTCGAGGGCCTGAACACGCTGATCGACTTCCGCTATCAGCAGCATTTCTTCGCGAAGTCGGGGCAGGGCGGCATGGGCAGCCAGAAGACCGGGAAGGACGGCGACAGCATCGAGCTGCGCGTGCCGGTCGGCACCGAAGTCCTCGACGAGGATCAGGAGACGGTGATCGCGGACATGACCGAGGTGGGGCAGCGGCTGGTCCTCGCGAAGGGCGGCAACGGCGGCTTCGGCAACCTGCATTTCAAATCCTCCACCAATCAGGCGCCGCGCCGCGCCAACCCCGGCCAGGAGGGGGTGGAGCGGACGATCTGGCTGCGCCTCAAGCTCATCGCCGACGTGGGGCTGCTCGGAATGCCGAACGCAGGCAAGTCCACATTCCTCGCCGCAACGTCGAACGCGCGCCCCAAGATCGCGGATTATCCCTTCACCACCTTGGTGCCCAATCTCGGCGTCGTCGGCTTCGACGGCATCGAGATCGTGGTGGCCGACATTCCGGGGCTGATCGAGGGGGCCCACGAGGGGCGCGGCATCGGCGACCGTTTCCTCGGCCACGTCGAGCGGTCGGGCGCGCTTCTGCATCTGGTCGACGGCACCGCGCCCGATCCGGTCGAGGACTACCGGACCATCGTGCACGAACTGGAGATGTACGGCGGCGGCCTCGTCGACAAGCCGCGTCTCACGGTCCTCAACAAGATCGACGCGCTGGACGAGACCGAGCGGGCGGAGCGGCTGGCGGCCCTGTCGGAGGCCGCCGGTGCCCCCGCGATGGCCATGTCGGGCGTCTCGGGAGAGGGCGTGACGGACGTGCTTCGCGCGCTGAGGACGCTGATCGGGCGGGACGCGCCGGCAGCGGGGGCCGAGGGTGCGGACGGGGCGACGACGGACGGCACGCCATGGTCCCCTCTCTAGCCAAAGCACGACGCATCGTCGTCAAGATCGGCTCAGCGCTGCTCGTCGATGCGGCGAGTGGCCACCTCCGGGCCGATTGGCTGCGCGGGCTGGCTCTCGACGTGGCCGACCTGCGCGGCCAGGGACGCGACGTGATCGTGGTGTCGTCGGGCTCCATCGCGCTCGGGCGCCGGGTCCTGTCGCTCGAGATGCCGCTGTCGCTCGAGCAGTCGCAGGCCGCCGCCGCCGTCGGCCAGATCCGTCTCGCCGCCGCCTATGACGACGCGTTGGCACCCCTCGGCCTGACGGCGGCGCAGATCCTGCTGACGCTCGACGACAGCGAGGACCGCCGCCGCTATCTCAACATGCGCGCGACTTTCGAGACGCTCCTCTCCATGGGAGCGGTGCCCATCGTCAACGAGAACGACACGGTCGCCACCGATGAGATCCGGTTCGGCGACAATGACCGGCTGGCGGCCCAGGTTGCGGCGATGGCCGGGGCCGATGTCTGCGTCCTGCTGTCGGACGTCGACGGGCTCTACACCGCGAACCCGAGCCTCGACCCCGCCGCGATGCATCTGCCGGTGGTGGAGGCGATCACCGAGGAGATCGCCGGGATGGCCGGGGAAGGCGTCTCCGGCCTGTCGAAGGGCGGGATGATCACCAAGATCATGGCCGCGCGCACGGCCACCGAAGCCGGCTGCGCGCTGGCCATCACGCTGGGCACCGACCGGCCGCTCTCGGCATTGGCCGCCGGGGCACGGGCCACCTGGTTCCTGCCGCGCGAGGATCCTCGGGCGGCGCGCAAGCGCTGGATCGCCTCGATGAAGCCGCGTGGAACCGTCGCCATCGACGCGGGGGCAGCGGCGGCGCTGTCGCACGGCAAGTCCCTGCTGCCGGCGGGCGTGGCCTTCGTCGGCGGAGCCTTCGGGCGCGGCGATCCGGTCGCCATCGAGGGGCCCGACGGGCGCAAGATGGGGCAGGGGCTGATCCGCTATACCGCCGAGGAGGCACGGGCGATCAAGGGTCTGCGGTCCAGTGACATCGCCGGAACGCTCGGCTATCCGGGACGGGCGGCGCTGATCCACCGCGACGACATGGCGATCTGAGAGAGGTGCGATGAGGGACCACGCCGACGACATCCCCGCCCTCATGCGCGAGATCGGCCGCGCCGCGCGGGCGGCTGCCGTCGAACTGTCACGCGCCCCGTCCGAGCGCAAGGAAGGCGCGCTGATGGCCGCCGCGGAGGCGCTTCGCGTCAGCGCGCCCGCGGTGCTGGAGGCCAATGCGCGCGACCTGGCGTTCGGTCGCGGCAAGGGCCTGACCGACGCGATGGTGGACCGGCTCCGCCTCGACGAATGGCGGATCGCCGCCATCGTCGAGAGCCTGCGGGCGATCGCGCGGCAACCGGACCCGGTCGGCGACGTCCTAGCGGAATGGGACCGCCCGAGCGGTCTGCACATTCGCCGGGTGCGCACGCCGCTGGGCGTGATCGGCGTGATCTACGAGAGCCGTCCGAACGTGACCGCCGACGCCGGAGCGCTTTGTCTCAAGGCCGGCAATGCGGTGATCCTGCGTGGCGGCTCGGAGAGCTTCCATTCGAGCCGCGCCATCCACGCCGCCTTGATCGCGGGCCTGCGGGCGGCGGGCCTGCCCGAAACCGCGATCCAGCTCGTGCCGACGCGCGACCGCGCCGCCGTATCGGCCATGCTCACGGCGACCGACCATATCGACGTGATCGTGCCCCGCGGCGGCAAGGACCTCGTGGCGCTCGTCCAGCGCGAGGCGCGGGTGCCGGTCTTCGCGCATCTCGAAGGCATCGTGCACATCTACGTCGATCGCTCCGCCGATCCGCAGATGGTGCGGCGCGTGGTCCTGAACGCCAAGACCCGGCGGACGGGGATCTGCGGGGCGGCCGAGTGCCTGCTGATCCACCGCGAGGTCGCGTCCGGGTGGGGGCAGGATGTGCTCGATGCGTTGATGGCGGAGGGGGTGGAGGTCGCCGCCGGGCCGGGCCTGCGCGGATCGCGCCTGGCGACCGACGCCGATTGGGGCACGGAATATCTCGACATGAAGATCGCCGCGAAGGTCGTCGGCGACGTCGAGGAGGCCATCGCCCATATCCGGGCGCACGGCTCCGCCCACACCGATTGCATCCTGTCGGAGGACGCCGCCCCCGTGGCCCAATTCTTCGAGGGGCTCGACAGCGCCATCCTCATGCACAACGTCTCGACGCAGTTCGCCGACGGGGGCGAATTCGGCATGGGGGCGGAGATCGGGATCGCGACGGGCAAGCTCCATGCGCGGGGGCCGGTCGGGGCAGAGCAGCTCACCAGCTTCAAATATCTCGTGACCGGAAACGGCACGATCCGCAATTAATCAACATCTTCCAAGGCGAACTTCATGTCCGACACCCCCCTCCGCCCCAACCTCGTCCGCCGCACCGTCTTTCCCGACAGCGTGAGCCGCGCGGTCGCAACGCCGCTGCAGCCTTCGGTGGTCTATGCCTCGCCCAGTCCCGACGCGCTGGACGACCAGTACGAGGGCCGCGCGAAGGGCTATACCTACGGGCGCGAGGGACATCCGAACGCCGATGTGCTGGCGTCGATGATCGACCGGCTGGAGGGCGGGCCGACGGAGCCGGGGCGCGGCGGCATCATCACCGGCAGCGGCATGTCCGCCGTGACCGCAACGCTGCTGGGCCTGCTGTCGGCGGGCGACCACATCGTCGGCGGCAACCAGCTCTACGGGCGCAGCCTGCGGATGATGACGCAGGATCTTCCCCGCTGGGGCATCGCCTCGACGCTCGTCGACCCCACCGACATCGCCGCCCTCGAGGCCGCCGTCACGTCCGCGACCAAGCTCATCCTCGTGGAGGTCGTGTCGAACCCGACGCTGCGGATCGCCGACATGGAGGGGATCGAGAGGCTGGCGAAGGAGCGCGGCCTGATCCTCGCCGTCGACAATACCTTCACCACGCCCTACGGGTTTGCCGCCTACAGGCGCGGGGCCGACGTGGTGATCCATTCGGTGACGAAGCTGCTGGCGGGCCATTCGGACGTGACGCTGGGCTACGTGCTGGCGCGCGACGCGGCGCATCGCAAGGCGATCTACGACACCAACGTCACGCTGGGCCTGACCCCGAGTCCCTGGGACTGCTGGATGGCGGAGCGTGGGCTCTACACCTTCGACATGCGGTTCGAGCGGGCGCAGGCCAACGCGAAGGCGCTGGCCGATCTCTTCGCCGGCCATCCGGCGACGGAAGCCGTCCTCTACCCCGGCCGCCGCGACCATCCCGACCACAACCGGGCGGGCGCCCTTCTGGGCGGGCAGTTCGGCAACATGGTCAGCTTCCGGCTGAAGGGCGGGCGGGCGGAGGCCAATGCGCTGACGACGGCGGCGCCGCAACTGGCCTTCGCGCCGACGCTCGGCGACGTCGGCACAACGATCTCGCACCCGGCCTCCAGCAGCCACCGTGCGCTGACCCCCGAGGCGCGCCGCGCGCTCGGCATCACCGAAGGGTTCTTCCGCGTCTCGGTCGGCTGCGAGCCGGTGGAGCTGCTGGCGCGCGATTTCACCACCGCGCTCGACGCCGCGCGGGTCTGATGGCGGGATGATCGACCAGCTGCTCGAGGCGTTGCTGGAGCCCGCAATTCTCCTCGATGGCGGCGGCAGGGTAAAGATTGCCAATTCCGCGGCCCTCGAGCGTCTTGGCGTCTGGGTCGTGGGTCTGTCCTACATCAGCGTGTTGCGCCAGCCGTCGCTCCTCGCCCCGGTGGAGGACGCCTTCGCCGCGGGAACGGCCGGCTCGGCGCGGTTCACCCATTCCTCGGGCGAGGTGGAAACTCTCTTCGACGTGCGCGTCACGCCGCTGCCGGGGCCCGCGCGGGATGGCGGCGCGCGGCAGGTGCTCCTCGTGTTCCGCGATGTCTCGGAAGTGCGGGCGGGGGAGTCGATGCGGCGCGATTTCGTGGCCAACGTCAGCCACGAGCTGAGGACGCCGCTGACCGCGATCATCGGCTTCATCGAGACGCTGCAGGGACCCGCGCGCCGGGATCCGGAGGCGCAGGCGCGGTTCCTCGCGTTGATGGCGCAGGAAGCCTCGCGGATGAACCGCCTCGTCTCCGACCTGCTGTCGCTGAGCCGCCTCGAAGGGCAGTCCCGGCGGCGTCCCACGGCGCAGATCGACCTTGCCGCGACGGTCAGGGAAGCGGTGGCGACCCTCCGGCCGGGCGCGGAGGGCGAGGGCGTGGCGATCGAGATCGAAGGGGCCGAGACCGCCCCCGCGCCCGGGGACCGCGACCAGCTGGTGCAGGTGGTGTCCAACCTGATCGAGAACGCCGTCAAATACGGCGCCCGGCCCGGCGTGGTGCGCGTCGTGCTGAGCCGGATCGCGCGCGAGCCGGTGATCCGCGGGCCGGCCTGGCGCATCGCGGTGATCGACCGGGGGGCAGGCATCGCGCCCGAGCACATCGCGCGCCTGACCGAGCGATTCTACCGCATCGACACCGGCCGCAGCCGGGCGGAGGGCGGCACCGGCCTCGGTCTCGCCATCGTCAAGCACATCGTCAGCCGACACCGTGGCCGCATGAAGATCGAGAGCGTCGAGGGCACCGGCACCGAGATCTCGATCTTCCTGCCCGCGCTCGTCTGACCGGCGGGCGGCCCGCAGGCGCGTCAAGGCGATCGTCATGGAACGAGTTACGTTGCTGTCCCAATCGTTCATCACGCCCCGCTGGGGTCGGCGATGAGCGCATCTTAAAGGGTGGGCACGTGCAATGTCTTGGCATCCGGGAGCATACCATGCTGTCCGCCGAGCGCGCGGCCCGTGTCGCCGCCGGCATCACCCACATCGTCGAGGTCGGCATCCGCAACGACGGCATCGTCTTCGCCAGCCGGCAGGATGGCCCCAAGCATACCGCCTTCAGCCCCTGGTACGAAGCGATGGCGGCCGAGATCCCGGGCGAGGACGGGGCGATCGGTCCGGACGCCCGGCCGTTGTTGGACCCGACCGGGATATCCTCCGCGCTGTCCGCCGGGGAAGTCGCCCTCAACTCCATGCTCACGCCCGAGGTCCTGCTCGCGACCGCCGACTTCCGCGTGGTGCGGACGCGCTATAGCACGATCATGGTCATCATCGCGCTCGCCGTTGCGGGGGCAGCCTGCGCCATCCGCCGGTCGACCGGGGAGTTCCGCTCCTGCGCAATGTCATCGCGCCGCCGCCGAGCCTCGGCTATTCCACGTCCCCGGTGATGACCGCAAACCTTGTCATGGGCATTGTGCCGATCCCCCTCGTCTCGTCGCCCTCCGACGACATCATCGCCGCGGTGCGGCCTAGGCGATTTGCGACGGCTCGCTGGGCCTCGGAGCCACAAGGGCGGAGACGATCCGCCAGCCGCTGAGCAGCGGGTCGTCGGTTCCGGATCTGTGTTCTCGTCGCCGTCAGCTTCGGCATCGCGGCGCTTGTCCTGCTTCCGACCTCGATCCTGACCAGCGGCCTGTCGGCCTATCGCCAGACGAAGATCCAGTTCATGGTGGAGCTGCCGGAGGAGAAGCACGACAACTTTGGTCGCCGCGATCCGGTCGAGATTGTGAAGGTCATCACCTTCGGCTACCCGCTGCTGTTGCGCGACGGGCTGGCGGGAACGGTCGCCGATGCCGGCATCGAGACCGACCTCTCCGAACGGGACTTCGCGGCCCTGATCTCCGATGAAAGCGTGGCGCAGCTTCGGAACTACGTCCTGTCGCGTCCCGAGATCATCGGCGACGCGGTGCAAGTCGAGTTTCTTGCCAATGGCCGGATCGACGGCTTCTTCAAGGGTCGGGTGACCCTCGACAGCGTCGAGCGCGAAGGCAATATCTCGCCCGGGCAGCTACAGCTCGCGCAGGCGCTGAAGGACGCGGGCCCGACTGGGACCGGGTTCGACTGGCGCTTCCTGACGGCCCCCGACGGCTCCGATACCCGGCCCGAAGCGACGGGCCTCGGCGTGGCGATCCCGGGCGCGCTCTACAGGGTGATGACCGTGCTTGTTCTTGCCCCGCCCATCGGCCTCGCCGCCTGCATCTACCTCGAGGAGTTCGCGCCGCAGAACCGCTGGACCGATCTGGTCGAGGTCAACATCTCCAACCTTGCCGCCGTGCCCTCCACCGTGTTCGGCATCCTCGACCGCGCCATCTTCGTCAATTTTGCCCGCTTGCCGCAATCGGCCCCCGTGGTCGTCGGCC
>JBBQDX010000157.1:0-10365 GCA_038320125.1 Rhodobacterales bacterium
CTCCGACAGCAGGATCAGATCGTAGGTTCCGTCCGGGAGGTGGCAGGGCAGGACGTCCCGCACGAACCGCCCCCGGGGCAGGGCGAGGCGGGCGGCGGCCAGCGGCGTCTCCACCGCGTCGAGGCCGGTATAGGCCTCGCACCTGGTCGCGACCCTCCGGGCAAGCTCGCCGTTCCCGCAGCCTACCTCGAGGGCATGGGCGTAGGAGGGGCGCGGCAACGCCCGATGCGTCGCCTGGAACTTCGCGGACTCGTAGGATGAAGTCCTGAAGTTCCACGGGTCGTCCGTCGCGGCATAGAGGCGGTGAAGGTGCTCGATATCGGCCTGCATGCGTTCAACGCTCCCACAGATCGAAGATTTCCGGCCCGTCCAGAAACATCGTGGCGAATCCTTCCGGCATCGCGAAGCCATTCGGGTCGTCTTCGACGACGCCGCCGCGCTGGCTCGCATGCGCGCCGATGGCGCCGGCCTTTTCGTCTCGCACCTCCGGGGCGTGGAGGAAATGCCGGGTCCAGCCCGGGGATGACGGCGGTTCTGCACCGGCGGCGGCCCAGCGGGACCAGACAGGATAGCAGAGCAGCCGAAGGTCGGGCCGATGGCTCGCGACGGCCCGCGCGCTCTCGAAGGCCGCGACGTGATCGCTATGTGGATCGTGTCCGGATGGAACCACGAGCGCCCGCGCACGGAGCCGGTCCAGCAGGCCCTCGATGGCTCGGGCCAGGAGTCCGGCCCCGACCTCGTGCAACCCCGCATCGGGGAAGTCGAGAAACGTCAGGTCGCGCGCCGGCTCGCCGCCGAGGATGACCACCGCGCGCGACAGCTCCGCGCGACGCAGCTCGGCGAGGCGCGCCGCCGGCCAGTCCCGCGATCCGGGATGCGACGCCGCGCCATCGGTAAGGCAGGCGACATGCGCCGCAGTCCCCCTCCGCCAGCATGTCGCGAGCAGGGCACCGCAACCGAGACTCTCGTCATCGGGGTGCGGGGCCAGCACCAGGACGGGACCAGGCCCGACGATCGACCACAGGTCATTCACTCCGGATGCCCCCGTGCCAGAGATCCGAAAATGCTCCCGACCGTCCGAGCGCGATCCGCCCGGCCCGTTGCTCGAGCGCGTCGCGCGCCGCCTGCCGGCAATAGGTCGCAAGGTCGCGGGCGATGCGACCGGTCCGGGTACCCTCGACGAAATGACCCAAACCGACCGACCGCTCGACCGCGGCGATCGCATCCTGCGCCAGATCCTCGGTCAGCAGGCGGGCCTGAACCGAGAGGGCGACGGCCCAGTCGGGGTCGCGGGCCCCCTCGGGTCCGGAGGCGACGACCGCCGCCCGCTCCACCAGGCCAAAGGCGGCCATGGCGCGACCGACGAGAGGGGCGAGCCGACCGATCTGTGCATCCGCCTCCAGCCGACCGAGATCGCGCAGCGTGTCGCGCGCGGAACCGAGGAGCCCGAGCGTCCCGCCAAGCTGCAGGGCCGCGATCCGCCAGACACCACCGAGAAAGGACGGCTCCCGGAAATAGTCGCCCGGACCGGCGATCCAACGGGGCTCCAGACCGGTGAGGTCCACGTTGCCGGAGACGGTCGCCCGCATCCCCTGCATCCGCCATGCTCCCGCATCGTGGCGAGCCGTGTCGCTCACGTCGAGCAGCGCCAGCCGGGCCATCTCGCCGGACCCGACCGTGACGATGGCGTCGGTGACGGTGCCCAGGCCGGAGGCGTAGCGCTTGCCACCCGTCAACTGCCCCCTTGCGAGTTCGAGCGGGTCATCGCCATCCGCGCCCCAGACACCGAGGATCGCGTCGGGTCCGACGGCATCCGCCGCAGCATGCAGGCGCAGCAGGTGCCGGGCATTGACATGCCCCTCCGCGATCCGCGCCACGGGCAGGTTTGCCTCCGCTATGGCCACAAGAAACCGGCAAAGCTCGATGGGATCCTCGGATGCAAGGCAGCCGCTCTCGACCAGGGTTCGCACCGACGGCCGGAGCGACGCGCCGGTATCTTCATCTGGTGCAGCGCGGCGGAGATAGTCCATCAGGCCAAGACCCATTTCCTATTGATTTTTGTTAGTCGTTGCACGGTATTGGCCGTTGCAATAGAAATGCCGTCCTGACGTCTAAGGTTCCGCAGTTTCGAGAAGCTGTCAGCCGGAGAGGGGTGCCGATGTTCTTCGACAGCATGTACGATCTCGTCAGGATCATCGTCGTGGGCAGCTTGTCCTACCTGGCGCTCGTCGTCCTTCTGCGAACGTCCGGCAAGCGGACCCTGGCGAAGATGAACGCCTTCGATCTGGTCATCACCATCGCCTTCGGATCGGCCTTCGCCTCGGCGATCCTGAGCAGCGAGGTCTCGCTGACGGAGGGCGTCGGTGCCTTCGCGCTCCTCTGTGGCCTGCAATACGGCGTGGCCCGGCTCTCCCTTTGGTCCGGACGCTTCCAGAACCTGGTGAAGTCCAAACCGAGCCTGCTGTTCTTCGAGGGAAAATTCGAGGACCATCGCCTTCGGCGCGAGCGGGTCACGCGGGAGGAGGTTTTCGCGGCCATCCGGGCGGCCGGCGCGCCATGCCTGGAGGATGTCGATGCCGTCGTGCTGGAAACCGACGGCAGCTTCAGCGTCGTGACGGGGGCGGCCGGACGAGACATGACGACGCTGGAAAACGTCAGGGGCGCGAAATCGGCGGACTGATCCTATGGGCCTCCGGTCCGACGGTCCGATGTTCGCAGGCCGGAGGAGGTCCTCCGGATCATGACCCGTCGGACGGTCTCGTCGAGCCGGTGGAGCAGGCAGGTGCCTGTCCCGGCCGGATTGCGACGCCTTGAGCGACGATCTGCGGGCCGCTGCTGCTCGGTCTGCGGCGGACGGGTGCCCGGAGGCGCAGACCGGCGGCTCCCGATCGGCAGGTGGCAGGTCTGCCGCGACCAGGAGCGTGCGCGCTGCGGCAGTCCGGCCCTTTCCGGCGCAAGGTCGGGCCGAATTGCTCGGTGGGCCGCCAGTCGCTCTTGTTCCGAAGGATTCTCGTTGGAGCGCAGCGGGGGCCGCCTCCCACCGCTCGGCATCGAAGCCGTGACCAAATCGGGTCTCGACATACCGAACGATCCGTTGGCCGGTCCGTGACCTATCCTACCAGACGTTATCGTTGAAGCCGCCGGTGGCGATAACCGGCACGCCGGACTCTAAGGCTAAGCGGCTGGCTGGGCAGATCTGGGCATCCCGAGTGGTGGCCTGGCGCGGCACCGGCGTATGAGCGACCGACCCCAAGCGCGCGAGGGTCGGAACGGGTGCCGCGGCCCGGCTCCTGCCCGTCTCCATCACGACGGTCGACGAGATGCGAGGCATGGCGGCGGGAACTTCGTCCATCGCCAGGTGGAAATCGGAGTCGGCGAGTATTTGCGCCTCAAGGTCGTCGGGTCGCGTCCCGATCCCCTTCGGAATGCTCGCAGGTGCCACCGATCTTCGCGTCGCGGTCATCTGGGCGTCGCAGCCCGCGCCTTGCCGGTTCTCGGCTGCGAGATCATCTCCGAAAGCTGCCGGCCGACGCGTCGGCATCGTCCCCGGGCATGGCGGCAGTCTGCCCGGGCGAGGCAGTTCCTGCCGGCATGGCAAAAGAGACGACCGTCAAACCTCGCACGCCTTCGCGGTTTCGCCGCGTGCTTCGATGCGGGGTCACGCGCTGAGGCGTGCCGCGGGCCAGATCGTTCGCCGACCGGCCGGGTCAACGTGAGCTTCCCGAAGCTCTCGAAGATCGTCGCCACCACGGAGAGGGTGCGGGTTGTCGCATCCGTCCAACGTCCGGCCCTCGATGGCACGGCGGTTTCAATCGACCAGATCGGGTTTCCCGCCTCGGCTTGATCTCCCCGTCCGCTCCAGTTGGGGGCTGCGCGGATCGACGATGGATAACGCCGCCTTGTTCCTTCTCGAACCCGTGCGGCGCTCCGGTGCATCAACACTGGGAGAATCAGGTTTCCGGGTTGCCTGATGAAGAATGGCAGTGTGATCGCTCGGAACGTCCGACGACGGACATTATGTCGGAGGATGCCTTGGCGCCGAGAACCGCCGGTCCCGCGTCGATCCGAGAAGCGCTTGCTCTGGCGAGATCGCACGCGAATGCCGGTCGGTCCGCACCGTCCGGGTGCCGCCCGGTTCCGCACGAACGCCGGGCGATGGCCGTCGAATGGCACTACTTGCGCGATGCCGGCGGCGCGGCCTTAAAGCGAAATCGGAGAGCGGCGCGTTCAGGGGCGGAGCTTCGGCTCCAGCGCGCTGGCAATCGCGCCTCGTGATGACACCTGTGGAAAAGCGCATCTGCCGGGACCCGCCGCCGACCCGCGCCTCCAGCATGGCCGCCCGAGCACTGGCCGACATCACATCATCGACCCGAACCACCGCCTTGCCCGGATGCTGCGCGCCTCCAATGACCAGCAGTCCTCCAGGACCCCGGCCAGCAAATCGCTTGCTGCGGACCGTGGCGCTGTCCATGGCCGCGTGGATCGGCAAGGACGACGTCATCGGGCTGCATAGCCTGCTCGTCGGAGCAGATCGGGCGGCGCACACCTCCTCTGCTTCGGTGCCGCGACACCTGACGGAATTATCGCCGCCGCGCGTCCTTCCCGGGTCCCGCGTCGCCGGGCGCGGCCGCGGCGGTCGGGGTTCTAAAACCCGTCAGGGGCTCTCCAGCACGATGTCGGGTACGATGCCCGATGCTGCCATCGCCGCTTCCGCCGCTTCGGGCGCAAGCGTTCCGTGGCCCGTCACGAGCGCGGTGGCGAACCCCATCGCCGCCCCGCCGAGGATGTCGGTGTGCAGCGTGTCGCCGACCATCAGCACGCGCGACGGCGGGGGCAAGAGGCGCGACACGGCCAGTTCGAAGATCGCCGGGAACGGCTTGCCGAAGAACACGGGCTCGGCAAGCCCGGCGGCGGCCAGGCGGTGCGCATAGTGCCCCGGCTCGAGCGAGAGGCCGCCTTCGCGGGGGGCGACGATGTCGGGGTTGCCGACGAGGACCGGGCGCGGGTGCTCGCGCAGGGCGGCGGCCAGCATCGCCTGACGCGGCCCGGACCAGCCGTCAGATCCGATGAGCAGGAAGCCCTCGGCGTCACGGTAGGCGGCGGGCGCGTCGCGCAGGGGGATGACATCTTCGAACTCGGCCCGGTCGTCGCCGATCATCGCGGCCCATCGGCGGGCAGGCCGGTGGGTCAGATGCGAAAGCAGCGCCTCCCGGCTCGTGGTGATCTCACCAGCGGCGAAGACCAGCCCCATGGCGGCGAAGCGCTCGGCCATCCGGCCCTTGGAATAGGCGGCGGAATTGGAGACGACCATGACGCGTCGCCCGGCCGCGCGCAGGGCCAGCACCGCCGCCGCCGCACCGGGAATCGCCGTCATTCCCCGGTTGAGAACCCCGTAGGCGTCGAGCAGCACCGCGTCGAATCCCTCGGCCGCCTCGGCCAGCGAGGCAGCGCGGCGGGGGGCGTCCGGATAGCTGCTGGCGTGTGGCAGTCGCGGGGCCGCGTCGAGATAGGCGGCCAGCGCCCAGTCCGGCGTGAGGGCGGCCGGTTCGAGCGCCGGAGGCATCACGGCAACCGGGGCAGGGGCGGTCACAGGATCCGCCGCCGCAGCCAGGCCGAGACGACCTCGCCCACGATGACCAGGGCCAGGATGCACAGCAGCACCGTCGCGGCCTCCTGCCACCTGAAGGTGTCGATGGCCCCCTGCAGCACGATGCCGATGCCGCCGGCGCCGACGAGGCCCAGCACCGTGGATTCCCGCAGGTTGATGTCCCACCTCAGGATCGACACGGCGGCGAGGGTCGGCATCACCTGCGGCACGATGGCGTAAACGATGATCGCCGCCTTCGATGCGCCGGTCGCCTCCAGCGCCTCCACGGGGCGACGGTCGATCTCCTCGATGGCTTCGCCCAGGAGCTTGCCGACGAAGCCGATCGACCGAAAAGTGATCGCCACGATGCCGGCGACGATGCCCGGTCCGAAGATCGCCACGAAGAGCAGTGCCCAGATGATGGTGTTGACCGAGCGCGACGACACGAGGATCAGCCGTCCGAGCCACAGCGTCGCGCGGTTCGGCGTCACGTTCTGCGCCGCAAGCCATGCGACCGGGATGGCAAGGACGACCGAGAGCGCGGTCGAGATCGTGGCGATGTTCACCGTCTCCAGCAGGATCCACAGGATCGAGCGCAGGTTCGTCGTGTCCGGCGGCACCATGCGGCCGAAAAGATCGCCGATCTGCAGCGGCGAGTCCCAGACCCATGCCCAGATCACATCGATGCTGCCGAGCGCCCAGGCGACGGCGAGGCCGCAGGCGAGCAGGATGCCATAGCGGGCGAGCCGCTGGCGCAGCGTGAATCGGGCCCAGGTCTCGGGGTGCAGGGCGGAGGTCATATGCGCGTCCGGATCCAGCCGGAGGCCGCCTCGGTCACGAGGATCGCGGCGACGATGACGATGGTGATGGCGAGCGCGAAATCGTACTCGTAACGCCCGAAGGCGTTGGCCAGCGTCGAGCCGATGCCGCCCGCGCCGACGATGCCGACGACCGCCGAGGCGCGCAGGTTGCTGTCGAGCTGGTAGATGGTCAGGCCGATCTGACGGGGCAGGATCTGTGGAAATATGGCGTAGAACAGGGTCGAGAGCGTCGGCGCGCCGGCCGCGCGCATCGCCTCCACCTGCCCGAAGTCGATCTCCTCGATCCGCTCGGCCAGCATCTTTGCGACGAAGCCGATCGAATAGACCACCAGCGTCAGCACCCCTGCGAACGGACCGAAGCCCACCGCCTTGACGAAGACGATGGCGACGATAACCGGATGGAAGCTGCGCGCGACGACGACGATGGCGCGGCCCAGCCAGTAGATCGGGGTGGGCGCGATGTTGCGGGCCGCCATGAAGGCGATGGGGATCGACAGCGCCACGCCGACCACCGTTGCGAGGAGCGCGATGCGGAGGGATTCGAGGAAACCGTCGATCAGCAGGCCGGAGCGCTCGAAGCTGGGAGGGAAGGCGCCGCCGAAGATGCGGCCGGCGCGCGTCAGGCCCTCCGCGGCGCGGGCCCAGTCGATCGGCATCGTCGAGAGCGCCCAGACGACGTAGACGGCGACGGCCAGGCGCAGGCCCCACCGAAGCAGCGGGTTCGCGATCAGCGGCGGCCGGTGCCAGGTGTCGCGGCGGCCGCCCTTGCTCGATGCCGCCTTGCTCACGCCGCGTCCGCTTCGGCGGTGCCCAGGGTGGCCCGGTCGGCCGCGGGGGAGCCTGCGTAGATCGCCTCCATCGCGTCCTCGTCGAGCGCGGAGGGCTGGTCGTCGAAGATGATCCGGCCGTAGCGCATGCCGACGATGCGGTCGGTGTATTCCTTGGCCTCGACGACATTGTGAATGTTGATGATGACTGGCAGGTCCAGCTCGCTGGCGAGGTCGCGCATGAGGCCCATGATGGCTTCCGACGTGCGCGGGTCGAGCGAGGCGGTCGGTTCGTCCGCGAGCAGGATCTCGGGGCGCTGCATCAGGGCGCGGACCACGCCGACACGCTGCCGCTCGCCGCCCGACAGGGCGTCGGCGCGCGTGTCGGCGTATTGCGCGATGCCGACCCGCTCCATGAGCTCGTAGGCGCGGGCGACATCTTCCCTGGGGTAGCGGCGCGTGATCGCGGCCCAGGTGGAGATGTAGCCGAGCCGCCCGGACTGCACGTTCTCCATCACCGTGAGGCGGTCCACCAGGTTGAAGCCCTGGAAGACCATCCCGATGCGCCGCCGGGCCATCCGCAGATCGGTCCCGCGCAGCTTCGTCAGTTCCATTCCGTTCAGCTCGATGCTGCCGGAGGTTGGCTCCACCAGACGGTTGATGCAGCGCAGGAGCGTCGACTTGCCGGCCCCCGACGAGCCGATCACCGCCACGACGGTGGTGCCCTCCACAGTCAGGTCGAGACCCTTGAGCACCGGCTCGCCGGTCCCGTAGCGCTTCACCAGATCGGTGATCTTGAGCATGTCGTGCCTCTCGGTATCGGCGGGAGCTTGGCCCCCGCCAGCAGGTCCTCGGCAGCGGAAATGTCCGGCGCCTATTCGGCGGCCAGGCCCTCGGGCGTGTACTGCACGCCGTTCGCTTCCTGGATCTCGCGGATCACCTTCCAGTCCTCGAGATAGGTGACGGGAACGAACTTGGTGACGCCTTCGAATTCCTCGCCGAGCGCCGTGCCCGCGATGTCGAACCCGAGGAAGGCCTCCTTGATCTTCTCCACCAGCGCCGGGTCGAGGTCGTGGGCGTAAGTGTAGGAGGTGGTGGGGAAACGGTCGCTCTCCCACACGATGCGGACCTCGGCGGGATCGTAGAGACCGCGTTCGGCCATCCGGTCGACGACTTCGGAGGCGACCGGCGCCGCGTCGTAGTCGCCCGCGACCACACCCAGCATCGACTGGTCGTGCGAGCCCGAATAGGTGACCTCGTAATCCTCGTCCGGGGTCACGCCGAGGGCCGGAAACAGGGCGCGGGGTGCCAGGTTGCCGGAATTCGACGTGGGCGAGGTGTGCGCGACACGCTTGCCCGCGAGATCGGCCATCTCCGCGATGTCGCTGTCGGCTTGCGTGTAGACCTGCAGCGTATAGCCGAAGCGCCCGTCATCCGAACCCATGATCGCGAAGGGCACGGCCCCCGCGAGGTTCACCGCATAAGGCGTCGGACCGGTCGAGAAGCCTGCGATATGCAGACGACCCGAGCGCATCGCCTCGACCTCCGCCGCGTTCGACTGGACCGCGAAGAACTGCACCTCCTTGCCCGTCACCTCCGCGAGGTGCTCGATGAAGGGCTCCCAGATGTCGGCGTAGATCGCGGGATCCTCGACAGGGGTATAGGCGAAAACGAGCGTGTCCGGGTCCTGGAACATCGCGGGATCGGTCGGCGCGTCGGCCACCATGTCGTCGTCGGCGTCGCAGTACATCGCGTCGAGCTGTCCACGCGGGCAATCCTGCGCGGTCGCGGCGAACGGAGCCAGCGTCAGGGCGAGCGCGCCGGCCAGTGCCGGGCGGACGATGTTCAGAGCTGTCATATGGGTTCTCCTCCTGGAGCGCCTTCCGCTCCCCCGTCCGAACTTATCAAGCGACGATCTGTGCGATGCAATGTATTTGTCATCCCGATGTGGGATATCGGAGACGATACGATGCTCCAAGCCATACCGCAGGACATCCGATGACGGATACCGCCCGGAGGCCCCCTCAGCACGCACGTCGCGCGCAGATCCTGCACGACCTGCGCCTGACGCCGCACCTGCGCGTGGCCGAGCTTGCCATTCGCTTCGGCGTCACGCCCGAGACGATCCGGCGCGATCTCGACATGCTGGAGGGCGAGGGCCGGGTCGTGCGCGCCCATGGCGGGGCAAGCGCCCCCGTCGCCGGCGCCCGCCCCGACCTCGAGGCCCGCGGTCGCGCCCGCCTGGCGGAGCGGTCCCGCATCGGCCGTCTGGCGGCCGCGCGCGTGCGTCCGGGGGATACCGTCATGATCGATGCCGGTTCGACGACGTTCGAGATGGCCCGCCACCTGGCCCTTGCGGGCACGGCCTGCACCGTCGTCACCAACGCGGTGCACGTCGCGATGACGCTCGGCCGCTCGGAGGCGGCGCGCGTCATCCTGTGTCCGGGGGCGTATCTCTCGCAGGAGGCCGCGACGGTCGGGCCGGATGCGGTGGAGTTCCTGTCTCGCCACAATGTCGCGCGATGCTTCATCGGCGCCTCGGCCCTGTCGCAGGACGGCGCCTCGGAGATCGTCCCGGGTTTCGCTGCGATCAAGCGCGCCATGATCGCGCGCGCCGGCGAGGCCTACCTGCTCGCCGATGCGACCAAGTTCGGGCTGACGCATCTCGACCGGATCGGCGGCCCCGAGGCCTTTGCGGCCGTCCTGACCGATATGCGGCCCGAAGCGGGACTGGCCGGGCGGCTGGTCGCGGCCGGCCTCGACATCGAGATCGCCCCGGGTGGTGAAGAGGCGCCCGATCCCCCGTCTGACCCGGAGCCCCGTGCGCTTCCGGCAGGCCTCGGCGAGGTCTGATGGCGGCACGCCCGCGGGGTAGGGTCGCCGCGAAGGGGGCGTTGGCCGAGGGACCGCGGGCTAGGTCACCGACTCATATGTTCGCAACCGAATCCTGAGAGATGCGAGTTGGACTGAGGCGAGGAAGTTTTCGTCGCGCTTGTCATATCGGGTGGCGACGGCCCGGAAGTGTCTACTCTTGCTGAAGAACCGTTCGACTTGGTTCCTTTCGCGATAGAGAATGGAGTCGAAGGGTGGGAGGCGTTTGCGGGTCGGCATCAGTCGGATGTTGGCCACCGCCCCGCGCTCGGCCAGCATGTCTCGCAACCCGTCGCCGTCATGGGCGCGGTCTGCCAGC
>JBBQDX010000158.1:0-10265 GCA_038320125.1 Rhodobacterales bacterium
TCCACCCGGCCGGGCGCCTGCCGCAGCACCTCCATCGCCACGATGCCGCCCATCGAGAGGCCGGCGAGCGCGAAACGCGGGGGCGCATGGGCCAGCACGTCGGCCGCCAGCGCTGCCATCGTGTCGAAGCCGCCGACCGGCGCGACCTGCACGGCCCTCCCTGCCGAGAAATGCGCGATCTGCGGCGCAAAGAGGCGGGCGTCGCACATCATCCCGGGCAGAAGGAGAAGGGGCGTCATCCGGCGCGCGCCGCTCCCTCCGCCATGGCCTCGAGCTTGGCGTAGGCGATCTCGGGATCGACCGCGCCGAAGCCCGCGAAGGTGCCGAAGCCGCAATCGGTGCCCGCGATCACGCGGTCGGCGCCGACGATGTCCACGAAGCGGCGCAGGCGCTCCGCCACGAGGTCCGGATGCTCGACAAAATTCGTGGTCGTGTCCACGACGCCGGGAACGAGCACCTTGCTTTCGGGAATTTCGTCCTTGCGGTCGCGGAACACGCTCCATTCGTGGCCATGGCGCGGATTCGACGTCTCGAAGAGGAGGTAGCGCGACCTGATGGCCATCAGCGTGTCGAACATCTTCGCCATCGGGATGTCGCAGACATGCGGCCCTTCGTAATTGCCCCAGCAGATATGGACCCGGATCTTCTCCTCGGGCACGTCCGCGAGCGCATGATTGAGTGCTTCGACATGCGCGCCCGCGATCTTCAGGAACGCCGCGTCTGACAGGTCGGCGAAGAGCATGTGGCGGGACAATGCAAGGTCGGGACAATCGAGTTGCAGGTCCAGCCCGGCGGCCACGATGGTCTCGTACTCGGCCTTCATGGCGTCGGCGAGCGCGGCCAGGTAGGCGTCGCGGGTGGGATAGAAATCGTTCTGCAAGAAGAGCGAGATGACGCCGGGGCTTGCCGCGTTCATGAAGCCGCGGTCCGCCCCATGGGCCGCCATCGCCGCTTTCAGATTGGCGATGTCGGTTTCCAGTTCGCCCTGGCCGCGGGAGCGGACCTCGCCCACGCACATCGGGCGCGCGTATTTCGGCGTGCCGCCTTCTTCGGCGATGCGCTTGAGGAAGGCGGGGAAGCGTTTGAGGTCGGCGGGGGCGTTGCGCGGGCTGTCGCCGCCGAAGCCGGTGTAGCGATCCTTGACATAGGTGGCATAGCTGATCTTGGAGGTTTCGCCGTCCGAGACGATGCCGACGCCAGCCGCCACCTGACGGCGCACGGTCTCGTCCACCGCCTCCGTCATCGCCGCGTCGAACGCGCCCCGGTCGTAGGCCTCCCCCCGTTCGCGCGCGAAGATGAAGTCCACGACCTTCTGGGTGCGCGGGAGGGAGCCGGCATGGGTGGTGAGGATCATGGTCTCAGGCCTTCCATGTCGGGCCGGCGGGATCGTCGGTGGCGACGACATGGAACAACGACGCCTCCCCGGTCATCGAAGGCACGGCGGTGTGCGCGAGGCCTTCCGGCACGCTCATCGTGTCGCCGGGGGCGAGGACCGCCGCGCCGTTGCCGTCCGCATCCGTCCACGAAACACTCCAGTGCCCGCGCATCGGCATCAGGACCGAAGGGCGGTCGTGCCGGTGCATCTCCCGGGTGGCGGAGTTGCGGGTCAGGAAGCCCACCTCGAAACCCGGCCGGTCGCGCAGCATCCCCGCAGCGCCGATCACGCAGGCCGGCTGCCTGTCGGCCAGGCTCATCATGTCCCAGTACCGCGCGACGCTGGTCCGCACGACCTCCGCGGCGGTGGGTTCAGGATAGGCCGTCAACTCCGCCTCGGTCAGCAGCGGCATGGGGGGCACGCCGTCGGGCAGGGACTGTCCCGCCTTCGTGTCGTAGAGCTTGCCGTTCTGGCCGAGGACAAGCCCGTGATCGGCCGCGTCCTCGATCACCTGCGGCGCCCAGGTGACGCCGCCGCCGGCATCGTCGCCGCCGAGGACTGCCATGATCATTCCGTAATCGGTGCCGGTATTCTCGAAGCCGCGGAAGATGCCGGTCGGGATGTTGATGATGTCGCCTTCCTCCAGCATGACCTCGCCCGCATCGCCCCGGCGTCCCCAGAAGAACCGCCAGCGGCCCTTGAGAACGAAGAACACCTCGGCCGTCCGGTGGGAGTGCAGCGAGTTGCGGCAGCGGGGCGGCTGGCCGGCGGCGCCGATGTTGAAGCCGTGGGGGATGGTGATGTGGACGTGCTGGTCGGCGCTTTCGGAGACCCCGCCGCCGATGATCGTGAAGTTCTCCTTCTGGTTCGAACCGGGCGTATGGGCGTCGATGAAGGCGGTCTTGCAGGGCTGAAGCTCGCCGTAACGGACAATACGGGCGGCGATGTCGTCGGGTGTCATCTCGATCCTCCGGGACAGGTTTGGGACGGGCGTTCAACCCGCATGCAGGTGGATCTGCTTCCAGATCGCGACCTCGTCGATCAGGGTGAACTCGCGGCGCAGGCCTCGGGGGCCGAACTCCGCATGGGTGTTGCCCATGACATGCACCTCCGCCCCGGTGGGCGCGCCGAAATGGCCCGGCCCCGAATGTCTGCCGGTGAGCGACCAGCGAACCGCGGCGCGGTCGGGTTGGCCCGGATCAGACCGGCCGATGCGGTGGTGGACCTCGAACGTCGCGGTCGGGAAGGAGGAGCGGAGGCGCATCCAGTCCGTTTCGGCAAAGTCCCAGGACCAGCCGCCGCGCGTTCCCCAGTGCTCGGTCCGGACGGCGCGGTCGTATTCGCGGCGGATCACGGCCACGTCCTTGTCCATGATCCGGGTGAGGATGTCGGCGAGCCGCTGGCCCCGTTCATCGTCGTTTCCGGTGCCGGCATAGGGGCCCTGCACGTCGTGGTCGGGATGGAACGGGGTGATGCAGGCCTCCGGCCCGCCCTCGTCCGCGATCTGGCGGCGCGCGAAGTCGGACGGATCCCAGCCGAGCTGCCGCGCCTGGCCGCCGACATCGCGGATCAGCCATTCGTCGTCGATGACCCCGCCTTTCGCCGCGCAATCGGCGATGGCGCGGATGGTGAAGGCCTTGCCGGTCGGGGGACCGAAGGCGCCGTGGCCGGTGTGGCTGCCGGTGGTCGCGATCCGGTGCGAGGACAGGAACCCGGCATCCGGGTCGCCGGACCAGATCACGTCCTCGCCCAGGAGCTGACGGTCGGGAAACTCCGCCAAGGTCGCCAGGGTGCCGTCGATGACGCCGGCGTTGCCCCGCACCAGGCCGGAGGGGAACCGCACCGGAATGTCGGGAGCGTAGCAGTCCTTGAGGGTGGCGAGGCCGCGATCCTCCCAGATCTCCTTCGTGATCGTGAGAATGTAGTCGGGCAGGTCGTCGAACCGGTCGGGAAATCCCTTCATTCGCGTGCTCCTCTCGGTGAAGAGATCCGCGCCCGGATCGCGGTCCCCCGGGTGGACTGGACGCAGCGCTCGTGGCGCCCTCGGGACGTGCGGCTGCGCATGGCTCAAGCCTCCCTCGTCCGGGTCGAGCTGCGGATGATAAGTTCGCCGTCGAGTTCGATCCTTCGCGGCGGCGCCGACCTGTCGGCGATGCGCTCGAGGAGCGTCTCGACCGTATGGATCACCATGCGGGCGATCGGCTGGCGGTATGTCGTCAGGTCGTAGGCAGGCCAGCCGGCGATCGGCACGTCGTCGAACCCGGCGATCGCGACGTCCTCGGGGATGCGGAGCCCGAGTTTCGAGCGAAGGGCATCCATCACCGCGAAGGCCATGTGGTCGTTGCAGACGAAGGCCGCTTCGGGTCGGTCGGCACCCGAGAACATCTCGAGGGCGGCGGCGCGTGCGGCGGGGTAGAGAAACCCCCCCACCTGGCGCGCGGACACTTCGAGGCCGGCCTCCTCCAGGCCGTCGCGGAAGCCCCGTTCCCGGTCGCGTTGCGTCGAGGCGCCCTCGAACCCCGCGATATAGCCGATGCGGCGGTGGCCGAGATCCGCGAAATGTCCCGCGATCGCGCGCCCGCCCGCGCGATTGTCGGTCGTCACGGAACACAGACGGGCGTCGTCCTGATCGCGGTTGAAGAGCACGACGGGAATGCCGGCCGCGTCGCAGCGGGCGGCAAGGTCCGAGGACAGGGAGACGGAGGCGAGGATGATGCCGTCGACCTGATAGTCGAGGATCTCGCGCACGACGCGCTGCACGTCGTTCACGCTCGGCGCCGCCATGAAGACGAGAATGTGGTAGCCCTGTTGCTGCAGCGCGACCGAAAGCCGTTCGATGGCATCCGGATAGAAGTAGTTCTCGAGATAGGCGACGACGAGCCCGATGATCCGGGTCTTGCCGGTGATCATCGCACGGGCGAGCGCGTTGGGCCGGTAGCCGAGCTCCTGCGCCGCGTTCCGCACTTTCTCGCGGGTTCGCTCGGACACGCTCGCGCCGGGCGTGAAGACCCGGCTGACGGCGGACTGGCTGACGCCGGCCAGCCGCGCGACCTGGACGGAGGTGACCCGCGGGTTCATCAGTCCGCCGTCCAGCCGCCATCGACCATCAGCGCCGTGCCGGTCACCAGCGACGCGGCATCGGAGGCGAGATAGAGCACCGCGCCCATGATGTCCTCGACCTCGCCCACCCGTCCGAGCTTGATCTTGCCCTCGAGCCAGGCGACGCGGTCGGGGTCGTCGAAGGTGGCGGCGGTCAGGGGGGTGCGGATGAAGGTCGGGCAGATGGTGTTGACCCGGATGTTGCGCGGACCCCATTCGATGGCCATCGCCTTCACCATCCCCTCCAGCCCGTGCTTCGAGGCGCAGTAGAGCGCGCGCTCGATGCCGCCGACATGCCCCATCTGGCTACCGACATGTATGATCGAGCCGCCGCGTTCCGGCATCTTTCGCGCGGCATGGGCCGAGAGGAAGTAGGCGGCCCTGAGATTGAGGCCCATGACGGCGTCGTAATCCTGCGGGCGCGTTTCGAGAGCCGGGCTGTGTCGCGCCATGCCTGCGGAATTGACCACGACATCGAAGGGAGACTGCGTCTCCATCGCCGCGGCGAGGGCATCGAGATCGGCCAGATCGAACGTCAGCGCTTCGGCCGATCCGCCCTCGGCGGCGATCTCGGTCGTGAGCGTCCGAAGTTTCTCCCCGCTCCGCGCGGCGCAGACGACATGCGCGCCGGCTCCCGCGAGGGCTGCGGCACAGGCCAGTCCGATGCCGGAGGAGGCGCCCGTCACGAGGGCGCGTCGACCGTCGAGCCGAAAGGAGGGGGTGCGGGGCAGGGTCACTCCGCGGCGTCCCGGCAGGGGGCGGGCGCGCCGTAGGGGATGTTCGCGCCGCCGTAGCGCCGGACCCGCAGGTTGCATTGCTCCGCGTGGCCGACGAACCCTTCGAGAAGGCATAGGCGCGAGCCGTAGGCGCCGATCTTGGCGGCGGCCGCGTCCGTCGTGATCTTCTGGTAGCTGTGGGTCTTGAGGAACTTGCCGACCCAGAGGCCGCCGGTGTAGCGCCCCGCCTTCCTGGTCGGCAGCGTGTGATTGGTGCCGATCACCTTGTCGCCATTGGCGACGTTGGTGCGCGGCCCGAGGAACAGCGCGCCGTAGCAGGTCATGTTCGCGAGGAACCAGTCGTCGCGATCGGTCATCACCTGGACATGCTCGGAGGCGATGTCGTCGGCCGTGGCCAGCATTTCCTCGTAGGTGTCGCAGACGATCACCTCGCCGTAGTCCTTCCAGCTCTTCCGCGCGGTCTCCGCAGTCGGGAGGATGTCGAGGATGCGCGCGATTTCCGCCAGCGTGGCCCGCGCGAGCGTCTCCGAGTTGGTGAGCAGCACGGCGGGAGAGTTGTAGCCGTGCTCGGCCTGCCCCAAGAGGTCGGTGGCGCAGATCTCGGCATCGACGGTCTCGTCCGCGATCACCATCGTCTCCGTCGGACCGGCCAGGAGATCGATGCCGACGCGCCCGAAAAGTTGCCGCTTGGCCTCGGCTACGAAGGCGTTGCCGGGGCCGACGAGCATGTGGACAGGCTCGATGCTCTGGGTCCCGAGGGCCATCGCGCCGACCGCCTGGATGCCCCCCAGGACGTAAATCTCATGCGCGCCGCCCAGATGCATGGCGGCGATGACGGCGGGGTTCGGTTCGCCCCTGAACGGCGGCGTGCAGGCGATGATGCGCGGCACGCCCGCGACCGAGGCGGTGGCGACCGACATATGGGCGGAGGCGACCATCGGGAACTTGCCGCCCGGAATGTAGCAGCCCACGGATCGAACCGGGATGTTCCTGTGCCCGAGGATCACGCCCGGCATCGGCTCCACCTCGATGTCGTGCATCGACTCCCGTTGCGCGCGGGCGAAGTTGCGGACCTGTTCCTGTGCAAAGCGGAGATCGGCCATGTCGCGGTCGGAGACCCGCGCGATCAGGGCGTCGATCTCCTCCTGGCTCAGGCGGTAGCTGTCGCGGGCGTAACCGTCGAAGGTCATCGACATCTCGCGCACCGCCGCGTCGCCGCGCGCCGCGATGTCGGCCAGCGCAGCCTCGACGGTCGCGCGGGTCTCCGCGTCGTCCGCGGCGCGGTCCTGCTGCGAACGCGAGGTCTTCAGGTGGCGGATGCTCATCGCGCGTCTCCTTCGTCGGGGCGGGGCGGCACGCGGGTGCCGTCGTGGAAATGGTCCCGGCCGTGGCTGTCGCGTATGTCGCCCCGGCCCCCGGAGACCTTCGGGAAACCCATGCAGGGGATCGTCACGCGCTTGCCCCGGGACCCGATGCCCGTGGAGGCGCCGCCATGCACGGCCTCGATATCGCACGGGCCGGCGGTTCGCTCGCTCTTGCGGTGGAAGCGGTTTGTCCTGCGGGCGCGCTCTGTGAAGGCGGCGCGCAGAGGCCGCTGCCGGTTCTTCTGGCAGACCCGGTGGCCAGGCGCGATCCCGCAGGCCCGGTCGCCGATCCACCGGACCTCCCGTTGGAAAGGCTCCGACCTGTCGTCGGCGTTCTTTGCCAGCGCTGCCTCCATCCGCTGGAAAACCCGCCGTGTCGCCTCCACCTGCGCGCCCGCGGTCATGGCTGCGTGATCCGTTCGCCGGTGGCGGTGTCGAACAGATGGCAGATCCCGGCCGGGATGCGGGCATGGACGACCTCGCCGATCTCGGCGCGGTAGTCCTTGGCCGTCTTGACGGAGACGAGCGCCGTGCCAAGCCGCCAGGTGATCATGGAGGCCTCGCCCAGAAGCTCGATCGAATACATCGGCGCCGCGATCTGACCGTTCGCCTCCACGATGTCCGCATCCTCGGCGCGAAAGCCCAGGGTGATGTCGCCCGAAGGGTGCGGCGGCAGCCCTTCGACGCGGATCGCGTCGGCCTCGAAGACGCCGTCGCGCAGCCGGCCCTCGACGAGGTTCATCGCCGGCGAGCCGATGAAGCTCGCCACGAAGGTATTGGTCGGATGGTCGTAGATCTCCGTGGGCGTGCCGACCTGCTGGATCCGGCCCGCGTTCATCACCACCACGCGGTCGGCCAGCGTCATGGCCTCGATCTGGTCATGGGTGACATAGACGGTGGTCGTCTTGAGCCTGGATTGCAGATTCTTGATCTGCGCCCGGGTGCTGACGCGAAGCTTGGCGTCGAGGTTCGAGAGCGGCTCGTCCATCAGGAACACGGTGGGCTTGCGGACGATGGCGCGGCCGAGGGCCACGCGCTGGCGCTGGCCGCCGGAGAGCTCGGCCGGACGGCGGTCCATGAAGGCCTCGAGCTCGACCATCCGGACGGCCGTCATCACCATCTCGTCGTGCCGGTCCTTCGGCACCTTGCGGACCCGCAGCGGGAAGCGGATGTTCTCGTAGACCGACAGGTTCGGGTAGAGGCCGTAGGACTGGAACACCATCGAGATGTCGCGGTCCTTCGGCTCGAGCCTGTTGACCATCCGGCCGTCCAGCCAGATCTCACCCTCGGTGACGTCCTCGAGCCCCGCGATCATCCGCATCATCGTGGACTTGCCGCAGCCCGAGGGGCCGAGCAGAACGAGAAACTCCTGATCGGCGATATCGAGATCGAAATCCTGCACGCCGACGAAGGTGCCCCACCGCTTGTTGACGTTCTTGAGTTGCAGTCTCGCCATCGTCGACTCCCCTATCCCTTGACCGCGCCGGCGGTCAGTCCGCTCACGATCTGACGCTGGAAGAACAGGATCAGCACGAAGAGCGGCACGATGGCCGACACCACGGCGGCCACGGCATACATCACCTTGCCCTCCTCCTGGGTCGAGCCGAGGAAGCTGTCGATCTTCGGGATCATGGTCATGTTCTCCTGCGAGAGCAGCATCGAGGTGACGGTGAAGTCGTTGTAGGCCAGCAGGAAGCTGAAGAGACCGGTCGTCACCACGCCGGGCCACATCACCGGGATCACTGCCAGGCGGAACGCCTGAAAGCGGGTGCAGCCGTCGACCATCGCGCTTTCGTCGAGATCCTTCGGGATCGACAGAAAGAAGCTGTGCAGCATCCAGAGGGTGAAGGGCTGGTTGATCGCGACGAGGACGATGATCGTCGTCGGCAGGTAGCCCCAGATGTTGAGCTGGAAGAACGGGAGCAGGTAGCCCGAGACCAGCGTAACGTGCGGCATGGCCCGGAACACCAGCGCGGCCATGAGAAGCCAGAAGGTGTATCTGAACCCCGATCGGGCCAGGGCGTAGCCGCCGAGCGTGCCGAGCGTCAGGGAGATGATCACGACCGACATCGTGACGATCGCCGTGTTGACGACGGCTTTCCAGAAATCCTGTTCGATCCAGGCCCCCTCGTAGCCCGCAAGCGTGACGGCGCCGCCGGTCTGCAGCCGGGTGATCGGGCCGGTGATGGCGCGGGTCCAGTCCGCGCGGGAGAAGAAATCGCCTTCCACCTTGAACGATCCCCACATCGTCCAGAGGAACGGGAAGGCAGCGACGACGAGCCAGCAGAGCACGAAGCCGGTCGACAGGGCGACGAGCGGGAGCGGCTTGCGTTGCGACGGGTTCGCCATCCGGTGCTCCCCTCAGACCCTGCGACCGAAGTCGCGCCAGTTGCGGTGAAGCACCGGCAACAGCAGGATGATGACGCCGACGATGGTCAGCAGCGACGTCGCGGTGGCCGACCCGAAGAGCGGCGCGTCCGCGGCACGCAGGTCGCTGTAGATCAGGTAGCTGAGCGAGGTGGCGCTCGCTGCGGCGGAAAAGCCGATGATCGGCTCGAAGACACGGAAGTTGTCCATGAGCTGCATGAGCGCGATGAAGCTCGCCAGCGGCAGCAGATAGGGCATCACCACGAAGCTGATCCGCTCCCAACGGCTGGCCCCGTCCACTATCGCGCTCTCGAGCGTGTCCAGCGGCACGGTCTGGAGGCCGGCGTAGAACACGACGAAGGCGAACGGCGCGGAATGCCAGACACCGTAGACGAAGAGCGTGATCCAGGTGAGCACGGGCGAGGCCTTGAGCGAGAGCGACGGGTCGCCGAACAGCGACTGCAGCGCCGCACCGATGATGCCGCGGCTGTCGATCATCCAGAAGAGGACGAGCGAGCCCACGAGCGGCGTGACGAGCATCGGCAGAAGCGAGAAGAAGATCACAGGCCCCTTGAGCCGCCGCGGAATCGCGTTCACGACGATGACGAAGCCGAGCACGATCACCAGCGGCGTCACGATGAAGGTATAGGCCAGCGTGAAGATCAGCGCCTTGTAGAAGGGCAGGTTCATGATCCTGTTGCGGATCTCGTTGAAGTTCGCGCTGGTGGCGAAGATCTCTGCGATCTCGTCCGTCGCGAGGTGGCTCGGATTGGTGTAGGTGCCGAGGCCGTTGAAGCGGCCCTGCGGCTGCTCCGCGTTCAGCTCCGCCATCGCCGCGCGGTCCACGCTCACGGAGGAGGTGCAACCGAAGGGGCCGCAATTCTCCGCCTCGATCAGGATCTGCTGGTGCTCGATGTAGAGCGACTGGAAGGCCACCGAGACGATCGGGATCGCGATGAACAGGAACATCGCCAGAAGCGACGGCCAGATGAAGGCCAGGAAGGTCTTGTGCGGCATGCCTGTCTCCTTCCGGGCCGAAGGCGCCTGGAGGAGGGCCGGCGTCCGGCCCTCCGGACGGGTTCGGGTTCAGTTCAGGAAGCCGGCTTCCCGCGCCGCCGTCGTGTAGGCGGAGGTCACGTCGGCCAGCGCCTGTTCCGCGCTCTCGTTGCCCTGTAGGTATTCCGTCAGGTTGTCGCCGAGTGCTGTGTGCAGAAGGCCCATGTAGGGCAGCATCGGGTAGGGCCGTGCCCCGCCCTGCAGGTTGGCGATGACGCCGGTGGCCGCCCGGGTCGGCTCGTAGCCCTCGATCAGCCAGACGGCCGC
>JBBQDX010000159.1:0-10126 GCA_038320125.1 Rhodobacterales bacterium
AGGTGTTCCTGTCGGCGGGACAGACCTCGGACTACATCTGCGCTCGGGCGCTCCTGTCCTCCATCCCGCAGGCCGGGGCGTTGCTTGCAGACCGGGGCTACGACGCCGACCGGTTCCGCAACGCCCCGATCGAGAGGGGGATTTCTCCCTGCACCCCTCCCGCGCCGGCCGCAAGGTCCCGATCCCGCACGACACGGACCTCTACCGCCTGCGCCACAAGATCGAGAACATGTTCGCCCGACTGAAGGACTGGCGGCGCATCGCAACCAGATACGACCGATGCCCGATCCTGTTCCTATCGGCCTGCGCCTTGGCCGCGACGGTCATTTACTGGTTGTGAGTCTGGAACCTAGTGGCGAATTACAGGGTGGCGCTGAACGGTCCAGGCAATCAAAGACTGAACTTCGGAGGCGGAACGCCCTAACGAAAGATGAATGGGCAGACGTTACTTCTGACATAATTCGGACAGGGAAACGGGAACATGTGACCGTGTGCTCGTGGGGGGCCTTACCAGTCAGCGAACGTGACAGCAGGGGCATTTGGACGACACGTTCAGTATGTATTTGGTGACTTCGGACCATTCGCTTACGCCGAGAACGGTCGGATTGTCGCTTGGCAGCAGCATTCTCGAGGACTCTAAAGCATGTTCCACCGCCTTACCGCCGCGATGATGCTTTTGGCCGTTCCCGTCGGAGCGCAGACCGTCCCGCAATACGAGGCGGCAATCCGGGCGGCGCCAAAGGCGCAGGGCTGCGCCTTTGGCGCCGGTGGGGAGGGGTCGGAGATGAGCTTCTCGCGCGAGCTCGGGATGACGGCGGCGGAGATGGCGGATCGTAGCGGGCCGAACCATGACGGGCTGACCCGCGCGGTGGCCGGGTTGGCCGAGCGCGGCATGCTCTCGCTCGACGGGACTCGCATGGCGCTGACCGATGGCCGCTCCTGACGCGGTCCCGCTTGCGGCGCGTTCCCTAGGCGCATAAGACGCGGCGCATCAGAGACTGCACGAGATTCTGCGACCCGACGAAGGACCGCCCATGCTCCGCCGCCTCCACGCCGAACAGCCCGAGACCTTCGCCTTCACGCGTGCCAATCTGGCCTGGGCGGAAGCGCAGATGACGAAGTATCCCGAGGGGCGTCAGGCCTCAGCGATCATCCCGCTGCTGTGGCGCGCGCAGGAGCAGGCAGGCTGGCTCACCCGACCGGCCATCGAGCATGTCGCCGAGTTGCTCGGCCTCGCCTACATCCGCGCGCTCGAGGTGGCGACGTTCTACTTCATGTTCCAGCTTCAGCCCGTGGGCAGGACCGCGCATATCCAGATCTGCGGGACGACCTCCTGCATGATCTGCGGGGCCGAGGATCTGGTGGAGGTCTGCAAGCGCGAGATCGCGGCGCGACCGCACGAGATTTCCGGTGACGGGCAGTTGTCGTGGGAGGAAGTCGAATGCCTCGGGGCCTGCGCCAACGCGCCCATGGCCCAGATCGGCAAGGATTACTACGAGGACCTGACGCCGGAGCGCTTGACCGGGATGCTGAGCGAGCTCCGCGCGGGGTCCGTGCCGGTACCCGGCTCGCAGACCGGTCGTTTCGCATCCGAGCCGCTGGGGGGGGCTACCACGCTGACCGAGCATGCCGAGGACCCCGATCACGCGCTGAACGCCTCGGTAACGCTCGCGGTGGAGCTGGGCGATACCGTCAGGCGGATCGACGGGACGGAGGTGCCGCTCACGACACCCTGGCACCGGGCGGAGCAGGCGGACCCGGACCCGGAGACGGCGGCGCGCGATCCGAACCTCGGCCCGGCGGGGCCGGACGGCCCGCAGGGCGGCACCGTGCGCGGCACCCCGGACGCCGACCGGGAGCGCGGCGACGCCAGCGACGGCGTGGCGAACGTCCGTGGCTCCGACGCCGACCCGACGGGGCATCCCGAAGAAGGGCAAGTCGCCCCGGAGCCGGAAAGCGACGCGACCGCCAGGAGCGGCGAGCCGGTGGCGGACCTGGCCGCCCGCGACAAGGCGGCGGCCACGAGCAGCTCGGAGGGCGAACCGGCCGGCCGCAGGGACGAGGACGAGACCGTGCCGACGTCGAAGGCGGGACGCGCCAATCCCGCGGACGCGGGCACCGGAACGCCCGGGGGGGACCGGCCCAAGCCACCGCAACGGCGCTGACCAAGGTGAGTCCCCCCTCTGGTGGCCCTGATTCGGGCGGCTCCGGCCTGAAGGCTGCCGGCGTCGGGCAGCCGCGCGATGGCCGTGCCGATGACCTCAAGCGGATTGGGGGACTTTGGCCGAAGGGCAAAAAGCCACGGGACTTCATCAGGTTCCGGAACTTCGACCGAGGCACCGCATGGCTTGCGGACGTGGTCGCCTGGGGGGATTCCCACCTCGAAGGGGGCCGCCGGCCTGCGACGCGTGACGTCTGTATCAAACGGGCTAAGGTGCTGATCGAGGGGGTGTGACGCGGACATCGCGATCTACGCGGCGAGGCAGGGTCGTCGCCGGGTCCCGCCCCGTCATCTCGGGCGTCGATCCGCGGATGTCGCGGCGCGGGCCCGAGCCACTGGGGAGTGACATCATGGACGATTACGGCAACGCCGTTCACCGAAACCGCTGGTCCATCGCCGCCGCAAGCGGCCTTGTCGCCTTTCTTCTGTTCTGGCTCTCGATCGGCTGGAGCTTTCTCGGCGGCCTGCTCGCGGGTGTCGTCGTCTTCGTGATCCTCCTCATCGTGATCGGTCTGATCGGAGCCGACCTGCCGGCGGAGGCGGAAGGCACGGCGGAAGGCGACATGAGCCGCGCCCGGCGCGACAGCAGCGGGCCCTCGAGCATCGCGGCCGGCGCGGGCGGTGCCGGAGGTGCGGCGGCCGCCGCGACCAGCCCGGTCGTTGCGGATCCGCCCGCGGCCGACGCCGCCCCGGAGCTGTCCGGTCGAGACGCGGAGGCTGCTCCGACAAGGGCTGACCGCGCTATGCAGGACGATCCCGCGATGGCCTCCGTGGCAGACCCGGCACCGCGGAATCCGGCACCGGAAGACGACCCGGCGCCGGGTGAGCCGGCCGCAGGCGGCCCGGCATCGGAGAACCTCCCGGCGAACGGCCCGCCGGACGAATCGGAGTTGACCGCGCCCGCGATGCCGCCTCCCGAGGGGGCACCCGCCGCGGCCACGGTCGATGGCGACCCCGCAGACGGCTCCGCAGACGGCCCCGTCGCGCAAGCCGAAGGCGCGGGGTCGAAGCCGCCGACCCTCGCCGCGCCGCGCGGCGGGCGGCCGGACGATCTTCGCAGGATCAGGGGCGTCGGGCCGAAGCTGGCGGCGCTCTGCAACTCGCTCGGCTTCTGGCACTTCGATCAGATCGCCGGGTGGTCGCAGGCCGAGGTCGACTGGGTCGAGGCGCATCTCGAGGGGTTCCGGGGCCGCGTGCGGCGCGATGGCTGGGTGGCGCAGGCGGAGACGCTGGCGTCGGGCGAAGAGACGCAGTCCTCTGCCAGGGTCGATAAGGGCGACGTCAACTGAGCCGGGTCCGGCCGCGACCGATGCGACCCGACGCCCGCTTGACGCTCCCCTCCCTGGCCTGTTGAAGAGGCGGCGACATGACCGACCCCGCAAGACAGCCCACCGAGGCGGACACTGCCCTTGCCCGACGCTCGGGACGGGTGGCGATCGTGATCCTCGCCACCTTCGCCGGCTGGGGTCTGCTGCAGTTCCTGGGGGTCCGCCTCGACCTGTCGCGCCGGATCATGGGCCTGGGCGATTCGGTGGCTCTGGTGGCGATGGCCTGGGCGATCTATGAGACGGCGATGATCTGGCGGATGCGCCGGAACAAGGAGTGACGACGATGCTGAAAGACCAGGACCGGATTTTCACCAATATCTACGGCATGGCCGACCGCAGCCTGAGGGGCGCGCAGGCGCGCGGTCACTGGGACGGCACCGCCGACCTGCTGGGCCTCGGTCGGGACAAGATCGTCGACATCATGAAAGCCAGCGGTCTGCGCGGGCGCGGCGGCGCGGGGTTCCCCACGGGCCTGAAATGGTCCTTCATGCCCAAGGAGAGCGACGGGCGGCCGTGCTACCTCGTCATCAACGCCGACGAGAGCGAGCCGGGCACCTGCAAGGACCGCGAGATCATGCGGCACGACCCGCATACGCTGATCGAGGGGGCGCTGATCGCCTCCTTCGCCATGGGGGCGAACGCCTGCTACATCTACATCCGCGGCGAATACATCCGCGAGAGGGAGGCCCTGCAGGCCGCCATCGACGAGGCCTACGACGCGGGGCTGATCGGGCGGGACGCCTGCAAGTCGGGGTTTTCCTTCGACCTCTATCTGACCCACGGCGCCGGGGCCTACATCTGCGGCGAGGAGACGGCCCTGCTCGAGAGCCTCGAGGGCAAGAAGGGGATGCCGCGCATGAAGCCGCCCTTCCCCGCAGGCGCCGGCCTCTACGGCTGCCCCACGACGGTCAACAACGTCGAGAGCATCGCCGTCGTGCCGACGATCCTGCGCCGTGGAGCGAAGTGGTTCGCGGGGTTCGGGCGGCCCAACAACGCCGGCACCAAGCTCTTCGCCATCTCCGGCCACGTCAACCGGCCCAGCGTGGTCGAGGAGGCCATGTCGATCGGGTTCGAGGAACTGATCGAGCGGCATTGCGGCGGCATCCGCGGCGGCTGGGGCAACCTCAAGGCGGTGATCCCCGGCGGCTCCTCGGTGCCGTTGATCCCCGGCCGCGACATGCGGTCGGCAATCATGGACTTCGACTACCTCAAGGAGCAGAAGTCCGGCCTCGGCACCGCGGCGGTGATCGTGATGGACAACTCCACCGACATCATCAAGGCGATCTGGCGGCTCGCGGCCTTCTACAAGCACGAAAGCTGCGGCCAGTGCACGCCTTGCCGGGAGGGCACGGGCTGGATGATGCGCGTGATGGACCGCCTGGTGAAGGGCGAGGCGGAGGTCGAGGAGATCGACATGCTGCTCGACGTCACCAAGCAGGTCGAGGGGCACACGATCTGCGCGCTCGGCGACGCCGCGGCCTGGCCCATCCAGGGCCTGATCCGGCATTTCCGCGACGAGATCGAGGATCGTATCCGGCGCAAACGGAGCCCGCGTCCGGCCGTGGCCGCCGAGTGACCGGGGATTTCGCGCCCTACGCGCCGGCAGCAGTGGCCCTGGCGGCCTGGGCGATAGCGATGCTGGTGCTTGCGCGGCTCTCGACGATGGGCGCGCCGCGCGCGCGGACCGAATCCGGGCACCCCGCGCGCGACTATGCCGATCCCGCCTATCGCCGCAGCCGCGCGCATCTGAACGCGGTCGAGACCTCGGGCCCGTTCCTCGCCGCCACGATCGCGGCCATGGTCGCGGGCGGGCCGCCGGCCTGGGTCAACGGCTGCGCGATCCTGTTCCTCGCGGCACGGATCGCGATGGCCGTCGTCCATGTCCGGACCGAGAACCAGCTTCTTCGCTCGGCGTTCTTTCTCGTGGGCGTCCTGTGCATCTTCGGGCTGGCCGCCCTCGCCGTCGTCGGGGTGGTCGCGTCGTGAGGGGTCCTGCCGGCCACGCCGGGAGACGCTGCATGACAGCCGCGACGCTGGCGATCTGCTGTGCCCTGAGCCTTTCGGCCTGCGGCACCGCCCGCAGCATCGCCACCGGGATCACCAGCCCGTTCAGCGGTGCCGGCGGCCTGCGCGGCTCGGCCAACGAGATCGACGGCACGCGCTTCCGCACCCGCGTCAGCACGACCCGCGACGATCCCCGCGCCTTTCTCACCGCGACGCGCGGGGCGGCGCGCAACCTGCCCGCCGCGGTCGAGGCGGGCCGGGTCGAGGCGGTCCGCCATTGCCTCGGCCGCTTCGGCGGCTCCGACGTCGCCTGGGCGCGGGGGCCCGACCGCCCCGTCGAACAGATCTCTCTCGACCCGTCGGGTATCCTGCTCCTGTCGGGGCGCTGCATCACGCGCTGAGACTGCATCGCGGTTCGCACCGAGCGGAGGATGGCCCGGCGGCTCCCCCCGCATCGCCGGCCCGGGGGCGGACGGCCAGTCCGGGGACGGACGGCCGGTCCGGCTGGCGGCACCTGCTGACGCCGGTTCTGACGACCGCCCCGACACCCGATCCGCGGACCGCGCCGAAACGACGCCCCGCCAATCCGCCGCGGATGGCTGGCCCTCGTCCGGCGGGCGGGCTAGATAGGCTCCGGACAGCGCGCTGACAGACCGGAGCGACGAGCATGGCGGACCTCAAGAAAATCATCATCGACGGCAAGCAAGTCGAGGCTCCGGGCGAGATGGCGCTGATCCAGGCCTGCGAGATGGCCGGGGTCGAGATCCCGCGCTTCTGTTACCACGAGCGCCTGTCGATCGCCGGCAACTGCCGGATGTGCCTCGTGGAGGTGGTCGGCGGCCCGCCGAAGCCCTCCGCCTCCTGCGCGATGCAGGTGCGCGACCTGCGTCCCGGCAAGGACGGCGCGCCGCCGGAGGTGAGGACGAACTCGCCGATGGTCAAGAAGGCCCGCGAGGGGGTGATGGAGTTCCTGCTCATCAACCACCCGCTCGACTGCCCGATCTGCGACCAGGGGGGCGAATGCGACCTTCAGGACCAGGCGATGGCCTATGGCGTCGATTTCTCGCGGTTCCGCGAGCCCAAGCGTGCCTCCATCGACATGGATCTCGGACCGCTGGTCGAGACGCATATGACGCGCTGCATCTCCTGCACCCGCTGCGTGCGGTTCATCACCGAGGTCGCGGGCACCACCGCCCTGGGCCAGACCGGGCGCGGCGAGGATGCGGAGATCATCAACTATCTGGGCGAGACGCTGAAATCGAACCTGCAGGGCAACATCATCGACCTTTGCCCGGTGGGTGCGCTGGTCTCCAAGCCCTATGCCTTCACGGCCCGCCCCTGGGAGCTGTCCAAGACCGAGACCATCGACGTGATGGACGCGCTCGGCTCCAGCATCCGCGTAGACACCAAGGGTCGCGAGGTGATGCGCATCCTGCCGCGCAACCACGACGGCGTGAACGAGGAGTGGATCAGCGACAAGACCCGCTTCGTCTGGGACGGCTTGCGGCGCCAGCGGCTCGACACCCCCTATATCCGCACGGACGGCAGGCTGCGGCCCGCGACCTGGCCCGAGGCGCTGGCCGCCGCGGCCGCCGCGATGAAGGGCCGCCGTGTCGCGGGCATCGTGGGCGACCTCGCACCGACCGAGGCCGCCTACGCGCTGCGCACGCTGATGGATGCCATGGGCGGCGTGACCGAGTGCCGCACGGACGGCGCGAAGCTCGGCACCGACCGCGCCGCCTATGCCGGGACGGCGGCCATCGAGGACATCGATACGGCGAAGCATGTCATCCTGATCGGAACCGACCCGGCGCGCGAGGCCGCCGTGCTGAAGGCCCGGATCCGCAAGGCCTGGCTCCAGGGGGCGAATGTCGAGCTCGTGGGCGAGGCGGCGGAACTGACCTACGACTACGACCATCTCGGCACCGGGCGAGGCACCTTGGCGGAACTGACCCGGCGGACTGCCGACGGGGGAGACATGGACGGCCCCGTGCTGGTCATCCTGGGCAATGCGGCGCTGACGGGCGAGGATGGCGACGCGGTCCTGGCCCATGCCCGCGCCATCGCCGACGGTGCCGGGGCGGGTCTGCTGGTCCTGCACACGGCGGCCGGGCGCGTCGGCGCGATGGATGCCGGATGCCACGCCGAGGGCGGCATCGCCGCCGCGCTTTCGGCCGAGGTGATCTACAGCCTCGGGGCCGACGAGATCGACATACCCGCCCGGGCCGAGGGTGGCCCTTTCGTGATCTACCAGGGGTCGCACGGCGACCGGGGCGCCCACCGGGCCGATGTCATCCTGCCGGGCGCCGCCTGGACCGAGGAGCAGGGGCTCTTCGTCAACACCGAAGGGCGCCCGCAACTGGCGCTGCGCTCCAGCTTCGCGCCCGGGCAGGCCAAGGAGAACTGGGCCGTCCTGCGCGCCCTATCCGCCGAGGTCGGGTTCCAGCTCCCGTTCGACAGCCTGTCGCAGCTTCGCCGCGCGCTGATCGACTCCGCGCCGCAGCTTGCCGAAGTGGACGCCGTGCCGGTGAATGTCTTCGCGCCGGCGGGCAAGCTGCCGCAACTGGACGAGGGCGATTTCGGCCTTGCCGTCCACGACTTCTACCTCTCGAACCCGATTGCCCGTGCAAGCCAGCTGATGGCGGAGCTGTCGCAGATCTCGAAAGGGCGCACGCCGCAGCCGATCGCGGCGGAGTGACGGCGCGGCGCGCGTGGCCCCGTCGCCGCTTTGCCGCAAGGGACCGCGGACGTTGCCCTGGCGAAAGCTCGCGACGCGTCGGGGCAGGCGCGGTCGAAGCCGGTCCGGCGCATCCGAGCCCTGCGCCGGGAGCCGACATACCTGCGCGAAGAGGGTGGCGTTCGGCGCGCGGATGCGGTTTACACCGTCTCGCCTGAGCTCCCACCGGAGCTGCGAACGATGGATGCCGAAACGGCGGTCGAGCACCGCCGCGCAAGGACCATTCCGACCGTATGAAGGACTGACACATGGCGGACTTTCTGGCATCGGGACTGGGCATCGCGCTGACGATATTCGCGCAATCCCTCGCGATGATCGCCTTCGTGATGATCTCGCTGCTGTTCCTCGTCTACGGCGACCGCAAGATCTGGGCGGCGGTGCAGATGCGGCGCGGCCCCAACGTCGTCGGCCCCTTCGGCATGTTGCAAACGGTGGCCGACGCCTTGAAATATGTTGTCAAGGAGATCGTCATTCCCGCCGGCGCGGACCGGGCCGTGTTCATCATGGCGCCGCTGGTCTCCTTCGTGCTCGCCGTCATCGCCTGGGCGGTCATTCCGTTCTCCGACACCTGGGTGCTCTCGGACATCAACGTCGCCATCCTCTACGTTTTCGCCGTCTCCTCCCTGGAGGTCTACGGGGTCATCATGGGCGGCTGGGCGTCGAACTCGAAGTATGCCTTTCTGGGCAGCCTGCGGTCGGCGGCGCAGATGATCTCCTACGAGGTCTCCATCGGCCTCATCATCATCGGCGTGATCCTCTCGACAGGCTCGCTCAACTTCGGCAACATCGTGCGCGCGCAGGACACCGGCTGGGGCTTCTTCGGCTGGTACTGGCTGCCGCACCTGCCGATGGTCTTTTTGTTCTTCATCTCGACGCTGGCCGAGACCAACCGTCCGCCCTTCGACCTTCCGGAGGCCGAATCCGAGCTGGTCGCAGGCTATCAGGTCGAATATTCCTCGACGCCGTTCCTTCTGTTCATGGCGGGCGAATACATCGCCATCTTTCTGATGTGCGCGCTGATCTCGCTGCTGTTCTTCGGCGGCTGGCTCTCGCCCATCCCGTTCATCCCCGACTCGCCGCTCTGGATGGTCGCGAAGATGGCGTTCTTCTTTTTCATGTTCGCGATGGTGAAGGCCATCGTGCCGCGCTACCGCTACGATCAGCTGATGCGTCTGGGCTGGAAGGTGTTCCTGCCGTTCTCGTTGGCCTGGGTCGTGCTGGTGGCCTTCCTCGCACGCTACGAAGTGCTCGGCGGGTTCTGGGCCCGCTGGCCCGAAGTCGCGGTGGTGATTGTCCGATGACCCGCTCGCTCCGTTCATCCAGAGGTTCGATATGACTCAGCAGATCGACTGGACCCGTTCCGTCAAATACTTCCTGCTTGCGGACATGTTCAACGGCATGAAGCTCGGGCTGAAGTATTTCTTCGCGCCCAAGGCCACGCTGAACTATCCGCATGAGAAAGGCCCGCAGAGCCCACGCTTCCGCGGCGAGCATGCCCTGCGCCGCTATCCCAACGGCGAGGAGCGGTGCATCGCCTGCAAGCTCTGCGAGGCCGTCTGCCCGGCGCTGGCCATCACCATCGACGCCGAACCGCGCGACGACGGCAGCCGCCGCACGACGCGCTACGACATCGACATGACCAAGTGCATCTTCTGTGGCCTGTGCCAGGAAGCCTGCCCGGTCGACGCCGTCGTCGAAGGCCCGAACTTCGAGTTTTCGACCGAGACACGCGAAGAACTGTTCTACGACAAGGACAAACTGCTGGAAAACGGCGCCCGTTGGGAGGCCGAGATTGCACGCAATCTCGAAATCGACGCGCCGTATCGTTGACCGGGA
>JBBQDX010000160.1:0-10082 GCA_038320125.1 Rhodobacterales bacterium
CGCTCTGGCATGAGGTCCGCTTCTATGTCCTCGTGGCGATCGTCTTCCTGGCCTCGCCCAGGCTGTGGTTCCTCTGGATCTGGGCGGCCGTTCAGGCCGTCTCCACCACGCTCGAGGTCGGCATGATGGTGACCGGGCAGAACTACCTTGTCGGCAACGGCGTGGAGCTTCTCTTCCAGCCCCGGATGCTGGGCTGGTTCAGTCTCGGTCTTTGCGGCTACATGGTCTGGTCCAGACGGGCCAGTTCCGCCGTTGTGGCCATCGCTGTCCTCGCCGTCATCGGCATCCTGGCGCAGGAGGTCGTGACGATGCAGGACAGCCAGCTGGGGCTCACTGACGAAAGCGGACTGGAACTCATCACCTACGCTGTCGTGGTGCTGCCGTTCCTCCTGTTTCTGGCGCGCAGTCCGCTCCTCGGCGTGCTGCGACTGCCGGCCTTCATCACTCTCGGCTTCGCCTCCTACCCCCTCTACCTCTTCCACGAGCTTCCGGGGATGGCGGGCATGAAGATCGGCGCCGAACTCGGGCTCCCACCGATCTCGGTGGTCTTTGCAACCTTGGGGATCGTTATCCTGACCGCGATCGCAATCCACCACTTCGTGGAGCTGCCGAGCAAACGCATCATCACCAGGTGGTGGAAACGCCGTTTCGACGCGCTCGAAGCACGCACACCTCGGTTGCGCTTCTGATCCGGTGTAGCCTGTCGCAGGCCTTCAAAATTGCTAATGATGCCCCCGCTGATCCAGGAACGTGATCCACGCGACTAATCCGACTTCAACACAGTTGATGGCTCCTACGGGCCTTGATGGTGTGACCGCCTCCCGACGGCATCTGTTGTGCCAAGGTGGGTCAGCGACGATCCACGGGAGGGAGCGGTCACACTATCAAGAGGCCATCTTTACGTCTTAAGCCTGGCATAAGGTGGTCGGCGGATATGCGGTGCCATGATACGCATTTCTCCCTCCCTCATTACCGCCATCGCCGCGATCTTCGTGTCCCTGTCGGCCGCCCCCGTGACAGCCCAGTCCAGCGCACCGCTTCACCCGAGCGAGGCATTCCGCCTTTTCCCAAGCCCGGCGGCCGACGACCTCGAGGACCAGATCGACCCGATCGCCTGGATCGTCCGCCATCCCGCCTCGACCTTCTGGTGGCGGGTGGAAGGCGACTGCCTGCTCGACGCCGGCATCCTCGACGGCGACCTGATCGCGGTCGACCGGGCCGGGGTCGGGCGCAACGGCCGGGCCGTCCTTGCGGTCGTGGAGGGCGCGGTGACGGCGAAGATCCTGCGCCGGGAGGGCAACCGCATCTGGCTCGCGCCGGCCAACAGCAAGGAGGACTACCCGCCGATCCCGTTCACCGAGGACACCGAGGTCTGGGGCGTCATCGCGGGCGTGGCGCGGCGCTACGACCTGGAATGACGCGCAAGCCGATCGGCATCTCCGACAGCGCCAACTTCTACGTCTCCTGCGAGCGGTTGTTTGATCCGACGCTGAAGGACGTGCCGGTGATCGTGCTGTCCAACAACGACGGATGCGCCGTGGCCCGGAGCGATCAGGCGAAATCGCTCGGCGTGAAGATGGGGGAGCCTCTGCACCTGATCCGCGACAAGGTGGAGGCGCACGGCGTCCGGGTGTTCAGCTCGAACTACACCCTCTACGGTGACGTCAGCGCCCGGGTCGTCGCGGTCTACGAGGACTTCACGCCGACGGTTGAGATCTACTCGATCGACGAGTGCTTCCTCGACTTCGCCGGGTTCCCCGACCGCACGGCGCACGCCCGCGCCATGCGGGCGGCGGTGCTGCGGCGGGTGGGCATCCCGGTGCGGGTCGGCATCGCCTCGTCGAAGACGCTGGCCAAGTGCGCCAACGAGATCGCCAAGAAGAACCCGATCTTCGCCGGCGTGCTCGACATGATGGACGAGACGCTGGCGAACTGGCTGCTGCCGATGGTCCCGGTGGGCGGCATCTGGGGGATCGGCCGGCAGACCGAGACGAAGCTGCGCAAGCTCGGGATCGCCACGGCGGCGGAGCTGCGCGACATGCCGCTGCGCCAGGCGCGCTCAGTCGGCACGGTCGTCCTCGAGCGGACGGTGCTGGAGCTGCAGGGCGAGCCGTGTCTGGCCTTCGACGACGTGGAGCCACGCCGCAAGGGCATGGCCGTGACCCGCTCGGCCGGCACGCCGATGACGGACTTCGACACGCTGTTCGAGGCCATCACCGCGCACGCCACGCGGGCGGCCGAGAAGCTGCGCAAGCATGGCCTCGTCGCCGGCACGCTGACGGTGTTCTTCCACACCAACCGGCACCGCGCGGATCGCCCGCAATACGCCGGCTCGCGCACGGCGCGGCTGATGCCGATGTCGTCGGACACGTTCGATCTGGTTCACGCCGCCCGGCGCTGCGCCGAGGCCGCCTGGCCGAAGGACGCGGGCAGGGGCTTCGGCTTCACCAAGGCGGGGGTGATGCTGGACGATCTGCTGCCGCTCGAAGACCGGCCGCTGACGCTGTTCGATGCGCCGCAGCCGAAGTCGGCGGCGCTGATGGGCGCGCTCGATGCCGTCAACGACCGGTTCGGGAAGAGGACGATGGTGCTGGCGAGCGAGGGAATGACGCGGGCGTGGCAGCTTCGGTCCGATCACCGCAGCCCGCGCTATACCACGCGGCTGTCGGACCTGCCGGTCGTACGGTAGGTCGGTAGGTCGGCTTCGAGCCCATTTTTAGGCTCGATGCTGAAACTGATTGCCGGCGCCATATCTTCGACCCTCGGTCATGCTAGACTTATTCCAACATGAACGCCCTCTACGACACGATCGGTCTGAACTACGCCGAGTTGCGCCGCCCCGACGTGCGGATCGCGGCGCCCATCCATGCCGCGCTCGATGGCGCGCGCACGGTCTTGAATGTCGGTGCGGGGGCGGGGTCTTACGAGCCGGCGGATCGCATCGTCACGGCGCTTGAACCGTCGGCTGCAATGATCGCGCAGCGGCCCGCTTCCGGCGCAACGGTGGTGCAGGGCGTGGCCGAGAGCTTGCCCTTCATGGATAAGGCCTTCGACGCGGTGATGGCCGTCCTGACGGTGCATCACTGGACCGACAAGGCGAAGGGCATGCGGGAGATGCGCCGCGTCTCTCGCGGACCCATTGCGATCCTGACCTTTGATCCGGCCTTCCGCGATTTCTGGTTGCTCGACTACTTCCCCGAACTCGTCGCGATCGACGAAGGACTGATGCCGCCGCTCGACGCCTATGCCGGGTGGCTCGGCCCCGTGACGGTGGCTCCGGTCCTCGTTCCCCACGACTGCACGGACGGCTTCGGGGCCGCCTACTGGCGCCGACCGGCAGCCTATCTCGATCCGCGCGTCCGCGCCGCGATGTCCTCGTTCTGGAAGATCGGGGACGTTACGCTTGGTCTCGAACGACTGCAGCGGGATCTCGAAGGCGGCGCGTGGAACCATCGGTATGGGAAGCTCCTGCAGCTTGAAGCGCGCGATTGCGGCTATCGTCTGGTCGTCGCCCCGTAAGAGAAGCTCCTGCATGCGTTTATGGAAGGCGCCGTCAGAATGTCCGGGCGAGCAGCAGCTTTGTCCGATTAGCCCGCTGCCCGCCCCTATCCTAGAACCTCTCCGACTGATGAAGATCGCAGAACACCCGCAAGGCCATTCGCAAGGCTATTCGTAAGGCGCATAGTTCATCTCGTCGTACTCGATGCCTGCTTCGATGCCGAAGAATTGGACATACCGCTGAAGCACATCCTGATACTCCTCGCGGGCGCGCGCGGATTCCGCGTTCAGGCAATTCAGGTAAGTCTCGGTGTCGCGGATGTAGGTCTGGTACTCTTCGTCGATCAACCGAACCAGCTCGGGGTCGTCTTTCGGCGGCGCGTATGCGAAGGGCGCGGACGGCGGCAGGCATCCGACCTGGGCCTGCGTGACACCCGGCACCGCGGCCAGTGCGAGACAGGCCGCGGCGAAGCCCCTCATTCGGAGAAGCTGATCTCGGTGGACCAGTCCCGGCCCATGCCCGTGGCGAACTGCTGCCAGCCTTGTGTGAACTCGGACGGCGTGCCCGGCTCCAGCGTCAGCTTCGTGCGGAAGTCCACGCGCTCGGGCGGCATCCGCCCGGTGTAGCGCGACCGGCCCTCGGAGCCGAACTCGTAGGCCTTGTCGTAGCAGAACGTGCTGACATCGTAGCGCGGATCTTCATCGTTCCTGCGGACGTCGTGGTAGAGCGTCTTGCCGACCGGGCAGCTCCAGGCGTCCCTCGAGTGCGCCGGCACGATGGCGTAGTCGATCTCGTAGGCAGTGTATTCGGTGCCGTCCGACATCGCGCAAAAGCCGATCGGCGATTTGCCGTTTCGCAGGCGGTCCCTCATGTGATCTAGAGCGTCGCTGCACCCAGACGGGAAGCCGCCGGGCAGGCAGAGCAGGAGCTTGCAGTCCATGTCGTAGTCCTGTGCGGCGGCCGTGGACGGGACGAGGCTGGCAAGGGCGGCGATCGCGGCGGCGCCGGCGAGCGCGACCGTGGCGGAGCGGGTCCGGGCTGGTGGGGTCATGTCGTCTCCAGGGGAAGGGATGGAGGGAAGGCGTGATCGGATTCTACCACCTGGAAACGAACCGTGAATCCTTTAATCGTGGCGAAAGGTGTCCATTCCACCGATTGATGCCAGCGAGGACGCGCTGGCCTATACCTTGCAGGACGTTGACTGCGGAACGACCCAGCTCTTGAACGCGCCGAATGACGCGGCCGCGGGCGGCGTAACGTCCATTTATGCAAAGTAGGCGAGGTGCAGATTCAAATGATCCTCAGGACACTTCTCTTGCTGACGATCGCGTTTCAGACGCTGCCGGCCGCGCTCGCGCAGGCGCAGTCGCTTGACGAAGCCGACCCCGCGATCGGTCGGCTGAACCATGCCGGCTTCCGGGATCGTCAACATTGCACGGTCGCTCTTGTCGGGCCGAGCGAGGCTCTGACGGCCAAGCATTGCGTGGACGGACTGGCGCCTGGGAACCTTCACGTGGTTCTCGGCTACGACGACGGCGCGTATTCAGAGCACCTGCGCGTGCGCGCTTTGCAGCCGGCCCGGAATGCGGACATCGCACGTCTTTGCCTTAAGGGGTCTTCATTGACGCAGCCACTACGCTCAGCCGCGGCAGGCGCAGGCGCGGCGCTGCAGGGCTCCTTGGTCGGAGTCGTAGCTGTGATCGGCTACCCACGCTCCCAAGCGCATAGGCAGCGGAGGCAGCGATGCGCCGTCACCGCAGGGGAGGGCACTCTTGCTCGGCTGGATTGCCCGGCGGAGCCGGGGATGTCGGGCGCGCCCGTGCTCTCGGCCGGGCGCCTCGTCGGAGTCATGAGTGCGACCGCGGCCAAGACGAGCATTGCAGTGCTGCTTGCGGCCTTGCCGCCGGGCGAATGCGACACGTTAGCGACCGGAGTAGAACGACATCGGATCGGAGAAGATCAGTAGGCAAGCAGCCGGTGGGCGATGCGACGAGCGCGATCATGTCGCGGACCTTCACGAGTAACCGATGAGGGACATGGAGCGGGCCTCTCGGTTGACCGGATTTGCCTCGTCTGTCCGCAAACCCATCCGACAATCAACCTTTTCGGTAAGTCGTCGAAGACGGTATTGTCGGACGAGATGCTTCAACGTCCAGTAAACGAGGGTTTTGTGGACAGCTTGCTGAAACGCTTTCGGCCGATTGTGTTGAAAAACTCTCGCGGAAGCAGGTCGCAGGCTCAGGACCGGAATTTTGTTCTGCCTCCGGAGGAATTCGGTGCTCTCGAAGCGCTGGCTGAGTAAGTCAGAGAACAAACGTTCTACAATATCACGCCGCAGCAAGCCCATCTGAGTTTATCAACACAATCGGCCCTGAGCTGCCGTTCTCGAAGATGGACATGCCGCGATACAGCTTCCTCGAAGCGGTCGTTCGCGTAAGCGTGCAGCATTAGTTGGGCGGTTAAGGTCCCCTGTGCGGACCTTCCCGCTGTTCGCTGCTCTTGCAGTGTCCTACCCTTGCCAACGCAGGATCCGGTCAAAGGCGGCAGAAGTTGGATCTTTGGCTTCACGATTGGTAGAAAGTTCACGCCGTCCCCGCTCTCTCGTCGCAGACCTAATGCCGGAACATGTCCGATCTTTGGCTTCGATGCGGAGTGACATCCAGATGATCGGCGGCGGACCTCCGGGACATTCCTCGTGATCGGCACACCAGAAGGCCGCAACCGCTTGGGCGGCATGATGATCGTCGGGGCGCTTCTCGCATCGGTTCCCCACGAGTTTACCGGGCGGGCGATGTTTGGCCATCTTGCGGGCGGCTTCACGATCCTCGGACTGATCTGCTTCGCACCACAGATCCGGCGTTCGCGGCAGGTCTTCCTCGTCATCGCACTCGTGCTTGTCGCAGTTGCAGCGACGACACTGACGGGGTGGTGGGAGGCTGTGCTCGTCGCTCTGTCGCGCGCGAGCTTCATCGCCGCGCTCTTCACCGCCCTGGTGGCGATCCGCAGCGCCGCCATGACGGATCCCGGCATCGTCGAATGCGGCCGCTTCCTGGCCGGACAGCCGCCGAGCCGCCGCTATCTCGCCTTGACCCTCGGGGGTCATCTGTTCGGGCTCGTCCTCCTCTATGGGGCGATCTCGCTCCTGGGCGGTCTCGCAACCGAAAGCACAGCTGGCGAGGCTGACGAAGAGATACGCCGGATCCGGACGCGCCGCATGCTGGTGGCGATCCAGCGCGGCTTCGTCTCGACGCTGATGTGGTCGCCGCTGAGCTTCTCCGTGGCGATCACCCTTTCGGTGGTTCCAGGCGCGAGCTGGGCCGGCTCGCTGCCGCTCTGCGCCTTGGGTGCCTTGGGACTGGCCGGCGTGGGATGGGCACTCGACAGCCTTTTCAAGCCCGGTCTGTCTTCCGCCAGGCCGCCGATCCCGCATCACGCCGAAGGCGCCTGGTTACACAATCTGCGACCACTCTACATTCTCCTGGGTGCCGTATTGATCCTGACGGGAGCGGTCCACTTCGCCACCGACGTGCGCATCTTCGGCGCGATCATCGGTGTCATCCCGCTCATCGCGCTTGTTTGGACAGCGCTGCAGCCCGCAGCCGAAGGAGAATGGATCGCCAGCCCGGCCCTTAGGGCCAAGAGCTTCGCGCTCCGCGACGTGCCCGACCTGAAGGGGGAGTTGACACTCCTGATCATGGCCGGCTTCATCGGATCGCTCGGGGCCTCCGTCGCGGCCCCGGTCGTCCAGGCTTCCGGTCTCGATTTGACCGAGATTCCCGCGACCGTCCTGCTTGTGGGCTTGTTCTGGATCATCCCGATTACCGGTCAGCTGGGCATGAACCCGATCCTCGCTGTCTCGCTCCTGGGGCCGTTGCTGCCGTCTCCGGAGGTGCTTGGCATCACGCCCGCCGTGATGGTTTTCGCACTGACCGGCGGCTGGGCATTAAGTGGGGCGACGTCGCCTTATACGGCATCGGTCCTTCTGGTCGGAGTCTACGGCAAGGTGACCCCTACCCATGTCGGCCTGCGTTGGAACGGCACCTATGCCATCACCTGTGGCGTGATCCTTTCGCTCTGTTTGCTGCTTCTGGGTGTTCAAAGCCAATGATCCCGACGAAATACGATCCACCGGACAGGCGTCCCCCCCGCCAACCGCGGAAGGCGTCGAGATGCCCTGGAGCGCACGACCGGCGGTTTTGGGCAAGCTGGTGCGGAGCGTCAATTTGCGTGCGGAGGGTAGCACCGAGTCGTTCCTGTCAAACGGTCCCATGCTGCGCGAGCAAGAGGACTTCGTTCCTGCGCAGGTTGCTCTGGCTCAATGAAAACAAGCAGCAGCGCCGCGGGCCGCCCAGTCAGCCCACCGAGCGGCTCCTTCGCCGCCAGGCCAAGCCCCAAAATTCGGGATGCCCGAAGCGATCTTCCGGTCCCAGCCTGAAGCTGTCATTGCCCAAATTGCGGGTCGACGTTGCGCAGAGTAAAACTTCCAGCACCGCCGGGAGATGTTTTATGGCCCAGTCCGATCAAGAACTCGATCGACTCAGCGGGCTGCTGCATGCGCTGCCCGCCGAGCACATGCCCATGACGCTCAGCGAGCTTGATGGCTACGTGGTGGGTGTTCTTGCCTGCCCGGATTTGATCCCGCCCTCGGAATGGGTTCCTTTGGTCTGGGGTGAGACGGGAGAGGCAAACTTCCCCGACCAGAAGACCGCTGCCGACACGATCGGCGCGGTGATGGCGCACTACAACTCGGTCGCTGAGGCGATAATCAGCTCGCCCTGGGTCGAACCAATCTACGAGGTTGATCCCAATAGTGCCGAGGTCATGTGGGAACCTTGGGTCGATGGATTCACACGCGCCTTGGGGCTGAGACCGGATGCTTGGGAACGGCTGCTCGGTCAGGCCGACGAAGAGACGCGGGCTACGATGATCTTCTTGATGGCGCTTCAGGAAATATACACTGGCCACAGCAAGTTCACGGATGAGGAGATCGATGAGATCGATCTTGAAGCACCCGATCTGATCCCGAACTGTGTTGCGACGATACTCCATCAGTCTCGTCCCGAGCTTTCCCGCCTGGAGCCCGCAAATAATCCCGCAGCGCCGTTTAAGGCGGGCCACCGGCCAGGGCGGAACGATCCTTGCTCCTGTGGGTCGGGCCGCAAATACAAGCAATGTTGCGGTCGAAATTGACCGATCGGTCGCGCTTCTGACGGCCCTTATACCAGCGGCTTGAGGCTGTGACTCGACGAGGGGTTCGCGCTGCATTCGGGTTCTGATTCAATCCTCTTCAAGGCGAGGGAGGATTGCCATGGCGGTGGAGCTCACACGGACGGAGTTGTCGGCGGCGGACCTGCGGCGCGAGGCGGCGCGGGCGAAGGATGCGAAGGCGTCGCGGCGGATGCTCGCGCTGGCGTTCGTGCTGGACGGACGAAGCCGGACGGAGGCGGCGGAGAGCTGCGGGATGGACCGGCAGACGCTGCGCGATTGGGTCCATCGCTACAACGCGGAGGGGCTGGCCGGGCTGGTCGACCGCTCCCTGCCGGGGCGGACGCCGATGCTCAGCACGCAACAGACGCGCGAGCTGGCGGCGATCGTCGAGGCGGGTCCGGATCCGGAGAGGGACGGGATCATCCGCTGGCGGCGGATCGATCTCTGCGAGGTGGTCGAGCGGCGCTTCAAGGTTCGCGTGGCAGAGCGGACCATGGGCTCGATCCTCCGCCGGCTCGGCTTCGCCCGGCTCTCGGCGCGGCCGCGCCACCCGCGGAGCGATCCGGACGCCCAGGAGCTATATAAAAAACTTCGCCACGCTCGCTCGCACGGCGCTGCCTGACGAGGCAAAGGACAAGCCCCTCGAGGTGTGGTTCCAGGACGAGGCCCGTGTCGGCCAGCAAGGAACGCTCGCCCGGCTTTGGGCGCGCAAGGGTACGCGCCCGCGGGCTCCGAAGGACTGCCGCTACGCCTGGGCCTACATCTTTGGGGCGATCTGTCCCGCTCGCGCGACCGGCGCCGCCCTCGTCATGCCGTTTGCAAACACCGACGCGATGAACACCCACCTCACTGAGATCAGCCGGCATGTCTCGCCCGGCGCGCACGCGATCCTCGTGCTCGACGGCGCCGGCTGGCACAACTCCAGGGACCTCGCCGTGCCGGCGAACATCACCCTGCTGACGCTCCCGCCCTACAGCCCGGAGCTGAACCCGGTCGAGAACTTCTGGCAGTTCCTCCGCCAGAACCGCCTCGCGAACCGCGTCTTCGAAAGCTACGACGCCTTCGTCGACGTCTGCTGCGACGCCTGGAACGCGCTCCTCGCAATCCCAGAGCGCGTCGCCTCAATCACCTCACGCGACTGGGCGCAGGTCAACGGATGATGCCGTTGGTATCAGGGGGAGGATCGGCCGATCAGGCCGGACGGGCGCGCGCCACCCGCTCGCGCCAGAGCGCGAAGAGCCCGGCGGCCGCGACGATGGCGGCGCCGATCACGACGTTGGCCGCCAGCGTCTCGCCGAACGCCACAACGACGACGCCGGGCGCGAAGACGAGCTGCAGGTAGGCGAAGGGCTGCACCGCCGAGGCCTCGGCCACC
>JBBQDX010000161.1:0-10046 GCA_038320125.1 Rhodobacterales bacterium
GAGGACCAGAAAAAGCGAGGCGACTTGCAACAGATTTATCGCGTTACCGGACGTCCTTCACATCGCATGTCGCGCGGGCGCCCGACACGCCGCCGGTCCGAGCGGTGGTGCGCTCTGCCGTTCGCGCCAGAGGCTGCGGAGAATGGTCGCGATGTCGGCGATGGCCGGAGGGTCCGGGACATCGCCGGAGACGAGCAGCCCGAAGGCGGCGCCGGGGATCGTCGGGGACCGCATGGGCGCCAGCGTCGAGGCGGACGGGTCTCGGGCCGACGGGACCATCAGAAGTTGAGCAGACGTTCCGAGGAGGTCCATCGTCATGAGGAGCGGCATGAAGAAGCCAGACGGGGGCGGTCGGATCGTGCGGCGACGCGCATCGGGGCGGGATCAGCAGGGCAGGTTGAGCAGAGCCGTCGTCCCCTTGCCCGGCGTGCTCCGCAGTTCCAGCCGCCCGCCGGAGCGCTCGGCGAAGTCGCGCACCATCGCCAGGCCGAGCCCCGATCCGCAGCCGACGGCCTTTGTCGTCACGAAGGGTTCCGTCGCCCGCGCGAGGATTGCCGGAGACATGCCCACGCCGGTGTCGTCGACGGTGATACGCAGCCAGCGGCCCTGCGCTTCGGCCGTCTCCGCCGGCGGTTGGATGTGGCTCGCGACGACGCTGATGCGACCAACCCCCTCGATGGCGTCGCGGGCGTTCACGACGAGATTGAGGAGCGCCGCCTCGAGCTGGCTGCCGTCGGTCTCGATGCTCAGCCCGTCGGCCGCGCGCACGTCGAGCGTGACGTTGGCAGGCAGGACGCGGCGGGCGAAGGTGGCGAAATCTCCGAGGAAGACGGCGAGTTCGATGTCCTGCGTCTCCACCGGTCCGCGTCGCCCGACCGCGAGGAGCTGGCGCACCAGCCGGCCGCCGCGATCGGTCGCGGCCCCGATCTCGCGCAGAAGCGGCTCGCGTTCGTCGTTGGGCACCTCGCCCAGAAGATCGATGTTTCCGCGCATGACAGTCAGCAGGTTGTTGAAATCATGCGCGATCCCGCTCGTCAGGCGGCCGACGGCCTCGCCTTTCTGCGCATGGGCCAATTCCTCGGTGCGGGCCGAGAGGCGCATCCGGGTGTTGGCGGTCGCCAGCACGACGGTGGCGAAATAGATCGAGATCAGGCCGCCTGCGATGTGCAGGAAGAGCCGCTCGTCCGCGGGATAGTCCGCCACCTGCCCGATTCCAAAGATCGAGACCTGCGCCCCGAGCGACACGATGACCACCCCGAGCTGGGAGGCATCGACCGAACGGGTATCGTGGGCAATGCAGTTCAAGGCCTGTCCGAAGACCAGGAGGGCGGCCGCCCGTGCCGCCGTTTCCCCCGGCCAGTAGGCGTTGACGACTGCGAGCATCGTGAAGGCAATCACTGTTATGCCGTGATGGACGATGAGCCAGCGGAGCGTCGCGGGGGTCACCTGCGGCGCGCGCATCACCCGGTCGACATGACGGCTGTAGGTCAGATCGGAGACGAAATAGACCGGCGCGACAACGGCGACCCAGGGCGAGGCGTCGAACCACAGCATGATGGCCACGCCCGCCGCGAGCAGGCCCAGTCGGACCGGCCGGGCGGGTGCCTGCTCCCGCTCGATGGCGAGGAAATCGGCGACCCGTCGGCGGAACTGTCGCTGCTCGAGCGTTGGCGCATGCATCATCGTGTCGCTCCGTCACGGATAACGTAGCATCAGCGTCATTCCGCGCAAGCGAAACGGCATCTCCCGGTCGGATCGCGCCGCCCCCGCGCCACGTCGTGACGATCGGCGCCGGGCGGGCGGTCGCGGGCGCCGTTCAGCCGCGCAGGATCGAACGCCCGGCGTAGACGGCCGTCTCGCCCAGCATTTCCTCGATGCGGATCAACTGGTTGTATTTCGCCAGCCGGTCGGATCGGGCGAGCGAGCCGGTCTTGATCTGGCCGCAGTTGGTGGCGACGGCGAGGTCGGCGATGGTCGCGTCCTCGGTCTCGCCGGAGCGGTGCGACATAACGCATGTCATGCGATTGCGTTGCGCCAGCGACACGGCCTCGAGCGTTTCCGAAAGGGTTCCGATCTGGTTGACCTTCACGAGTAGCGAATTGGCCGCGCCCTTCTCGATGCCTTCGGCGAGACGGGCGGGATTCGTGACGAAGAGATCGTCGCCGACGAGCTGCACCTTGTCGCCCAGAGCCTGCGTCAGCGCGATCCAGCCGTCCCAGTCGTCCTCCGACATCCCGTCCTCGATCGAGAGGATCGGATAGTCGCGCACGAGCGCGGCGAGGTAGTCGACGTTCTCCGAGGACGAGAGCGTCCGGCCCTCGCCCGCGAGATGGTAGGTCCCGTCCCGGTAGTATTCGGTCGCGGCGCAGTCGAGCGCCAGCATGATGTCCTCGCCGGGCTCGTAGCCGGCCTTCCCGATGGCCTTGAGGATGAAATCCAGCGCGTCGCGGGTCGACGACAGGTTCGGCGCAAAGCCGCCCTCGTCGCCGATGCCGGTCGAGAGCCCGGCGGCGGAGAGTTCGCCCTTGAGGGTGTGGAACACTTCCGAGCCCATCCGCACCGCGTCCGCCAGCGAATCGGCGGCGACCGGCATGATCATGAATTCCTGGATGTCGATCGGGTTGTCGGCATGTTCGCCGCCGTTGATGATGTTCATCATCGGCACCGGCAGCACGCGGGCGGAGGTGCCCCCGACGTAGCGATAAAGGGGCAGGGCGCTGGCCTCCGCCGCGGCCTTGGCGACGGCCAGCGACACGCCGAGGATGGCGTTGGCGCCCAGGCGCGACTTGTTGTCGGTGCCGTCCAATTCGATCATCGCGCCGTCGATCGCCTCCTGCTCGGTAGCGTCGAAATCCATCAGCAACTCGGCAATCTCGCCGTTCACCGCCGCCACGGCCTCCCGCACGCCCTTGCCCTTGTAGCGGCTCATGTCTCCGTCGCGCTTCTCCACCGCTTCGTAGGCACCGGTGGAGGCGCCCGAGGGCACGGCGGCACGGCCCATCGTGCCGTCCTCCAGCATCACGTCGACCTCGACGGTCGGGTTGCCGCGGCTGTCGAGGATCTCGCGGGCGTGGATGTCGGTGATGGTGAACATGGGTGCCTCCGGGGCCAGATGCGGTGCCGCCCCTCTAGCGCCTGCCGGTCAGCTTGGGAACCCGCCCGTCCGCTCCCGGATCCGCGCCTCGCGCAGCAGGGTGAAGACGCCCGATCCGATGACGATGACCACGCCGAGGATGGTCCAGACGTCCGGCCGCTCCCCGAAGGCCAGGCCGCCGACGACCAGCGCGAAGAACATCCGGGAGTAGCGGAAGGACGAGACGACGCTGATGTCACCGAGCCGGGTGGCCCCGACGATGGCGAGATAGCCCGCCATGCCGACCGCGACGCCGAGCGCGAGGAGGACGAGCTGGCTTGCGTCCGGGCCGACGAGGGGCGCGCCCTGGACGCTCTGCAGGATCAGGCCCGCGGGCACGAGGCCGGCAAAGGCGTGGAGCGACAGCCGCGCGCCCGAGATCGCGCCGGGCATCGTCCGCGTGACGAGATCGCGTCCGGCCAGCAGGATCATCCCCGCGAGGGCGAGGAGCGTCATCGGATCGAACCCCGCGGCGCCGGGCCTGATGATGACGAGGACGCCCAGAAGGCCGATCCCGATGGCGAGCCACCTGCGCCAGCCCACGGTCTCTCCGAGGAACAGCACCGCACCCAGGGCCACGACCAGCGGCGTCGACTGGATGATGGCGGAGACGAGGGTCAGCGGCAGCAACGCCAGCGAGGAGACGAAGAAGCACGTCCCGATCGCCTCGAACCCGCTGCGCAGGAGCACCTGGCCCCGCGTGTAATGCCACGACCAGATCTCCTGGCCGCTGAGACGAAGCCAGACGGCGAAGCCCGCGGCCCCACCCAGGCCGAGCATCCAGATGATCTGCGCCGAAGCAAAGGCACCGGAAAGCACCTTGATGAGCCCATCCTCGAGCGCAAAGCAGGCCATCGCCAGGACCATCAGCCCGGCGCCGCGCAGCGTGTCCGTCATGCGGGCGTCCCGTTCGGAGGGTCTACCAGCCCCCGGCCAGCTCCGCCTGCTCGGAAGAGGTCAGCGGCCGGTCGAGCAACAGGCCCGCACGATCGGCGCGGCACCAGCGCACCACGCCGACCAGCCGGAAGCGCGGGGCGACGAGCGTGACCTGTCGTCCCACCGGCAAGCCGTCGCGGACGACGACCTGCAGGCCGCGCTCGGAGACGTCCACGATTTGGGCGAGGCCCTTCAGGCCGTCGATGGTGATCGACAGGCTGGACGGACGCCGGGGGGGTCGGTAGTACATGGTGGACCTCTTCTGCGAGGCGGTCGCACCATACGCGGCAAGACATTAAAGTCCGGTTGACGGCCGACAGGCCCTCGGCGCCGGTCACTTCCGGCGGACCCCGAACAGCTCCATGCGATGCCCTTTCAGATCGTAGCCGAGACGCTCGGCGATCTTCTCCTGCAGCACCTCGATCTCCGGGTCCACGAACTCGATGACCCGGCCGGTCTGCAGGTCGATGAGGTGGTCGTGATGGTCGCGCTCCGCGTCCTCGTAGCGCGCACGGCCGTCGCCGAACTCGCGGCGCTCCAGGATGCCCGTTTCCTCGAAAAGCTTGACGGTGCGATAGACCGTGGCGACGGAGATGTTCGGATCGATGCCGCTGGCGCGGGCATGGATCGTCTCGACGTCCGGGTGGTCCGACGCATCCTCCAGAACCTGCGCGATGATGCGCCGCTGTCCCGTCAGGCGCAGGCCATTCGCTTCGCAGCGCTCGAGGATGGTGGGCAACGTCATGGCCGACCTCCTAACGGGGCGGAGTTGGCCGCGCAATCACGTCCCGCAGAAGGTGCGGGTCACCTGCTCATGGGCCGCCGCCGGGATGCGGAACGGGGCATTGGCCTCGGACTCGTTCCAGGGGTCGGCGAGAACGGCGTCGAGGGCGTGGAACGGCTCGAAGTCGCCCGCGTAGGCGGCGGCGATGGCGGCTTCGACCCGGTGGTTGCGCGCGATGACGGCGGGATTGGCGGCGCGCATCGCGGCGGTGTCGGGCGCTGCCGCCCGCCAGCGCGTCTGCCAGCCGTCGAAACGGTCGCGGTTGAGCACCTGGTCGCGCGCGGTCCCGGGCGTGACGGTCAGCGCGCGGAAGGTATTCGTGAAGTCGCCCTGACCTTCTGCCATGATGTCGAGGAGTTCCAGGGCGAGGCTCATGTCGTCGATCCCGATCTTGGCGGCCATGACCGCGCGCCATTCGGCGGCATAGAGGTCGGCGAACCCCGAGAGCACCTCGGTCGCCTCCGCCACCGCCGCCTCGCGCGCCCCCATCAGGGGCAGCAACGCGGTCGCGAGCTGCGCGAGGTTCCACAGGGCGATGTCGGGCTGGTTCTTCCAAGCGTAGCGGCCCTGGACGTCGATGGAGGAGAACACGGTATCCGGGTGATAGGCTTCCAGAAAGGCGCAGGGACCGTAGTCGATGGTCTCGCCCGAGATCGTCATGTTGTCCGTGTTCATCACCCCGTGCACGAAGCCCAGCCCCATCCATTTCGCGATGAGCCGGGCCTGCACCTCCATCGCGTGCCGCAGCAGGCCCATCGGTCCGCGGGCCTCCGGCGCATGGCGGGCGAGGGCGTGGTCGAGCAGCGCACGCAGCCCGTCGGCGTCGTCCCGCGCGGCGAAGACCTGGAAGGTGCCGACGCGGATGTGGCTGGCGGCGATGCGGGTGAGGATGCCGCCGGGGAGCGGGCCTTCCTGCCGCAGGACGGTCTCGCCCGTGGTCACGGCGGCCAGCGCGCGCGTCGTCGGCACGCCGAGGGCGTGCATCGCCTCGCTGACGAGGTATTCGCGGATTACCGGCCCGAGGGCGGCGCGCCCGTCGCCCATGCGGGAATAGGGCGTGGGCCCCGAGCCCTTCAGCGCGACGTCGACGCGCCGCCCGCCGTGAATGTGCTCGCCCAGAAGAATCGCGCGCCCGTCGCCCAGTTGCGGCGACCAGACGCCGAACTGGTGCCCCGCATAAAGCTGCGCCAGGGGATCCGCGCCCGCAGGCAACCGGTTGCCGGCGAAGACATCCGGGGCCGCCCGCAGCGCGCGCGGATCGAGGCCGAGGTCGCGGGCCAGCCGCGCGTTCAGCGCCACCCATCCGGGCGACGCGACAGGCGCCGGGTCCATCTTCGTGTAGAACCGATCCGGCAGGCGGGCATAGCTGTTGTCGAACGCGAACATCGTCTTTTCTCCCCAAATATCCCGGAGCGCGAGGCAGCGCCTCGCTACCCCAGCCGCCCCAGCCGCTCCGTCAGAAGCGCGAAAAATCTGTCGGCGTCGATATCCCCGAGGAACAGCGCATTGGCCGGCCGGTCGGTCACCCCCCACCAGTCCGCGACGGTCATGCCACGGGTCAGCGGGCTTTCGAGCTCGATCTCCACGTTGATCTGCCGCCCCGTGAAGAGGTCCGGACGCAGCAGCCAGCCGATGACGCAAGGGTCGTGCAACGGCGCGCCGTCGATGCCGTATTTCTCCTTGTCGAACCGCTCGAAAAAGTCGGTCCAGGCGGCCACGGTGTCGCCCACCTTCGACCCCAGATCGCGGAATGCCCGCACCCGCGCCGGCGTCGTCAGCGCCTTGTGCGTCGCGTCGAGCGGCAGCACGGTGATCGGGGCGCCGCAGGCGAAGACCGCCGCCGCGGCTTCCGGATCGACGTAGATGTTGAACTCCGCGGCCGGGGTGATGTTGCCCCCTTCGAAACAGGCGCCGCCCATCAGCACGATGCGCTCGATGCGTGCGGCGGTGTCGGGTGCGCGGGCGAGGGCCGTGGCGATGTTTGTCAGCGGCCCGAGGGCGCAGAGCGTGACCGTGCCGGGGGCTTCCGCTCGCAGCGTCTCGACGATGAAATCGACCGCATGGCCGGGTTGCAGCGGCATCGTCGGCGCCTCCATCGGCGGGCCGTCGAGGCCGGACTTGCCGTGGACGTGCTCGGCCGTCACGAGGTCGCGCGCCAACGGCCGGTCGCAGCCTGCGAAGACGCGCATGTCGGCCCGTCCGGCGAGTTCGCAGACGACCCGGGCGTTGCGCTCCGTCATCGCCAGCGGGACGTTGCCCGCGACGGCGGTCATGCCCAGCACCTCGAGCTCGGGCGAGGCCAGCGCCAGAAGGATGGCGACGGCGTCATCCTGTCCGGGGTCGGTGTCGATGATGATCCTGGTCGCCATACCCCTCACAAAGACGGCGCGCCCCGGAATGTCCAGAGCGCGCCGCCAGACCGCCCGTTCGCGGGTTTCGCCCGACGGCGCGGTGTTCCGGAGACCTCAGCTTTCGGGGCCGGCGTCGAAATCCACTTCCTCGACCAGCTTGAGCGCCTCGGCACGGTGCGCGGCGATCTCGGTCAGCGGCGTCGTATCCGGCGTCAGCTCGCCCCAACCGGCCACCAGGTCGGAGGGGGAGGAGCCCGGCGCGACGGGATATTCGTTGACGACGTCGGCGTAGATCGACTGGGCCTCGGGCGAGGAAAGGTATTCCATGAACGCCAGCGCCTCGGCCTCGTTCTCGGCGCCCTCGACCATCGCCACTCCCGAGATGTTGACGTGGGTACCGGAGCCGTCCTGAAACGTCGGGAACGCGATGTTCACCGAATTGGCCCAGGCTTCCTGCTCGGGGTCCTGCAACATCGCGCCCATGTAGTAGGTGTTGCCGAGCGCGATGTCGCATTCGCCCGCCCAGATCGACTTGACCTGATCGCGGTCGCCGCCCTGCGGCGCCTTGGCGAGGTTGGACTTGACGCCCTCCAGCCAGGTCTTGGTCGCCTCCGCCCCGTTGTGCTCGATCATCGCCGAGACGAGGCCGATGGTGTAGACATGCGTGCCCGAGCGGGTGCAGATGCGCCCCTCCCACTTGGGGTCGGCCAGGTCCTCATAGGTCGTGATCTCGCCGTCTTCGACGCGCTCCTTGCTGGCGTAGACGATGCGGGCGCGGGTGGTCAGGCCGAACCACTCGTCGCCCGCGTCGCGCATCGCCTCGGGGATGTTCTCCTCGAGGACGGCGCTCTCGACCGGCTGCAGGACGCCCGCCTCCTTGGCCTCCGACAGCCGGGAGACGTCGACGGTGAAGATCAGGTCGGCGGGCGAGCGCTCGCCTTCGGCGACCAGACGCTCGGTGATGCCCTGCTCGATGTAGACGACATTGGCGATGTGGCCGGTCTCGGCCTCGAAGCCGTCGATCAGCGGCTGCATCAGTTCCGGCTGTCGATACGAATAGACGTTCACCTCGCCCGCGAGTGCGGGAAGCGCGGCGAGCGCGGTGGTGGCGAGGATGGCGGTGCGCAGCATGGACAAACTCCTTCTGTTGGGTGCGGACCGTATTCCCGACTAATTTTGTCGGGTCAATCCTGATTTTTCCCTCCCGGCGGATTTTCGGTCGCCTTCGCCGCGGTCCAGAGCGCGTCCATTTCGGCCAGATCCGACTGCGAGGGCGTGCGACCCTCGGCGGCGAGCGCATCCTCGACGGCTTCGAAGCGCCGGGTAAACTTGGCGTTGGCGCCGCGCAGGGCCGCCTCCGGATCGACGCCGAGATGGCGGGCAAGATTGGCCATGACGAAGAGCAGATCGCCCACCTCGTCGGTCACCTCGGCCATGCTCAGCGTCTCGCGCGCCTCGACCAGCTCGGCGGCCTCCTCGCGCAGCTTGCCGAGCACCAGGCCCGTCTCTGGCCAGTCGAACCCGACCCTGGCGGCGCGGCTCTGCAACTTCATCGCGCGCAGGAGCGCGGGCAGACCGAGCGCCACTCCTTTCAGGGTGCGGCCCTGACGCTCGCGCGCCTTGACCGCCTCCCAGTCGGCCACCTGATCCGCCGCCGTTTTATCCCGAGAGCCGTCGCCCCAGATATGCGGGTGCCGGTCGACCATCTTCTGCGCCACCCGCTCGGCTATGGAGTGGAAGTCGAACCGCCCCGCCTCGGCCCCCATCCGCGCATGGTAGACGACCTGGAGCAGCAGGTCGCCCAACTCGCCCTCCAGCTCGTCCCATGCGCCGCGCTCGATCGCGTCCGCCACCTCGTAGGCCTCCTCGATGGTATAGGGCGCAATGGAGGCGAAGTCCTGCTCGATGTCCCAGGGGCAACCCGTCTCCGGGTCGCGCAGCCGCTCCATGACGGCGAGGAGACGCGGCAGGCCGCCGCCCGGCGTCGTGCAGATGTCGTCTGGCATTGGCATTCCCTTTTCGCCGGTGTTGTCTCGCCCGCAAGGAGGAGACCCCCATGCCAGTCATCAATTCCATCGCCGCGATGCAACCCGAGATGCAGGCGTGGCGGCGCTGGCTGCACCGCCATCCGGAGCTGCAGTTCGACCTGCCGGAGACGGCCGGGTTCGTGGCGGGCAAGCTGCGGGAGTTCGGCATCGCCGAGATCCACGAGGGCATCGCGCGGACCGGCATCGTCGCCATCATCGAGGGGAAGGGGGACGGCCCCACCATCGGCCTGCGCGCCGACATGGACGCGTTGCCGATCACCGAGGCAACGGGCGCCGGGCATGCCAGCGAGACCGATGGCCGGATGCACGCCTGCGGCCACGACGGCCATACCACCATGCTGCTCGGGGCGGCGAAGTACCTCGCGGAGACGCGCAACTTCAAGGGCCGCGTTGCGCTCATCTTCCAGCCGGCCGAGGAGGGCGGCGGCGGGGCCGACGTGATGGTGCGCGAGGGGATCATGGACCGTTTCGCCATCGCGCAGGTCTACGGCATCCACAACGCGCCGAACCTCACCGAGGGTCGGTTCTTTACCGCGCCCGGGCCGGTGATGGCCGCCGTCGACACCTTCCGCATCGACATCGCCGGGCGCGGCGGCCACGGCGCCATGCCGCACGACACGAAGGATCCCGTGGTCGCGGCCCTTGGCATCGGACAGGCGATCCAGACCATCGTGAGCCGCAACCACTACGCGCTCGACGAGCTGGTCGTCTCGATCACGCAGATCCACAGCGGCACGGCGGACAACATCATCCCCGGCAGCGCCTGGCTCGAGGGCACGGTGCGGACGTTCGAG
>JBBQDX010000162.1:0-9994 GCA_038320125.1 Rhodobacterales bacterium
GCGGCGCATCCCGCGACATGCGGACAGGCCATCGAGGTGCCGCGCAGTCCGACGAGACCGCCGCCGCGGCGCGCCGAGATCACGTCGACCCCCGGCGCGGAGAGGATCGGGTTGGTGTTGGAGAAGTCGGCGACGGTCAGCCCCTGCGCGCCCTGTGCGGCTGCCCCGACCGAGATCACCCCATTCGCGGCGGCGGGCAGGGAGACGCTGACCTCGAAGTTCGGATCGATCTTGCGCTCCGATTCGTTGCCGGCGGCGGCGACGATGACGAGGCCGCCATCCAGCGCCGCCTGCGCGTCGAACATCGCCATGATGGCATCGAAGATCCGCAGGTTCTCGCGGTAGCTCTCGAGTGCCGCGGATGCCGCCAGTTTCGGGGGCCAGCCCTGCGCGATCAGGTCCACCACGGCACCGGGCAGATCGAAACCGAGCGACATGGAAATCACCCTCGCACCTTCGCTGCGCGCCCATTGCAGGCCGTCGAACAGCATCTCGGAGCTGCCGCCGCCCTCGTCGCCCAGAACCTTGCCGATGAGCGCCGTGTCGATGCCGGGGGCGACCCCGATCCGCGTCCCGCCCACGTCGCGGCCGAGGATCGTGCCCGCGCAATGGGTGCCGTGGCCCTGCCGGTCCGGCTCCGTGTCCGGGCCGCCGGTGAAGTTCTTCATCACCAGCCGCACGCCTGCAAAGGCCGAGTGATCGGGATCGATGCCGGTATCGAGCACGGCGACCTTGATGCCCGCGCCATCGAAACCGGTCCGGGTCGCACCGACGGCCTCGACGCCCCAGGTCGGGCCGCTTTGCGCCGTGGCCTCGGAGGCGAAAGGTTCGATCAGCCGCAGCGGCATCGGGCGTGCCATGCCCATGACCGAGGGGTCGCGTCGCGCGTCGCGGACATCGCCTTTGCTCATCTTGTGAAACTCGACCAGAGGCTCCGGCGGGATCCCCTCGAATATCGCCGTCCCGCGGGCGAGGGGACCGGCGCCGCTCGCGAGCGGGTCGGACGGGTAGCCCGACTCGAGCCGCCGCGTGAAATTGCCGTCGCGCAGAAGGATCAGCTTTTCCATGGATTGGCGCCCCAAAAGGATGACGGTAGCGAATATCGGAAGATGGGCAATCGCGCGCGGAGCAAATCCGCTCGGGTCGGCGGACGGGGGCACACCTCCGGGTCATGCAGCTCGGGAAGGTCGTTCGGGCAGGCAGGGGCAGAACGGCGAACCGGGCCCGGTTCGCTCCACCTGCGCGGACGCCCGACAATGGCAGAGCGATGCGCCGGATGGGGACGGCGCGGGCCGTCGCGGCACTCCAGACGAACGTCGGCCGGATGCATGCGCGGCCCGTCCCGACCACCATGGCGCGTCCGTTGTCTTTACGGCGGAGCTTGCGTCCGAATGACCGCATGGCCAGCGCGTCCCTCCCCGGCACCGACCGTGGCGACAGGGTGCCGGCTGACGAGGCTGCGGTTCGGGTCTCGGTCATTGCCGAACCGGACGACCGCTGTGCCCTGCGCCAAGGTGCCCATTGCAGATCAGGCCGGACTCGCCATCCATCGGTCGCCCCGTTCCCGGTTGCCCATTCCGGACGTCGCGGTTGCACCGCATCACGTCGCGGCTTCGGGCAGCGAACTCGGCGTCCGGTGCATGACGCAAGATGTCCGCTACGCGCCATTTCGACGTCGAAGTTCCATCATGGCCTGCGCACATGGTGAACTCGGCCCCACGACAGGGAACGGCATGGCAGGCGTTGCGTTGGCGGACTTTCGTCCCGGCGCCCGATCGTTGACAAGGCCGCGATCGCAATTCCTGCTGCCGGTGGCGCGATCGGCCCGTATTTGGGATCGGGTATCGAGAACCGCAGCTTTCCGGAGCGTTCGCGAACGTCTCCTGCGGATCTTCCAGGCCGTGGGTCGTCTTGCAGTCCGCTCGGTGACGATGGGACGGCTCGGCTGGTCAGAGCGGTCTCTTGAGCCAGCGCGACAGCACGCCCACGATCCCTTCGCGGAACATCAGCACACCGATCACGAAGATCACGCCCTGGATGATCGTGACCCAGGCACCGAAGGTGGCCAGATAGTTCTGCATCGTGACGATGACACCGGCACCCACCAGCGGGCCGAACGTGGTGCCCATGCCACCCAGCAGGGTCATCAGCACGACTTCGCCCGACATCGACCAATGCACGTCGGTCAGCGAGGCGAGCTGGAAGACCTGGGACTTGGTGGCCCCGGCGAGACCCGCCATCGTGGCCGACAGGGTGAACACGATCAGCTTGTAGCGGTTCACGTCATAGCCGAGCGAAACGGCGCGGGGCTCATTCTCGCGGATGGCCTTCAGCACCTGGCCGAACGGCGAGTGGACGATCCGATACAGCAGCAGGATGCCGCCGAAGGTGATGACGAGGACGAAGAAATACAGCGCCATGTTGCCGGCGAGAGGGAAGAGCCCAAACAGGTCGCCGCGCGGGACGCTCTGGATTCCGTCTTCGCCGCCGGTGAACTCTGCCTGCAGCGCGACGAAATACACCATCTGCGCGAAGGCCAGCGTCACCATGGCGAAGTAGATGCCCTGTCTGCGGATCGCCAGCGACCCGATGACGAGACCCAGCACGCCGGCCGCCACGGTACCGCAGAGCACCGCAAGCTCCGGCGTCAGGCCCCAGACCTTTGCGGCATGGGCGGCGATGTAGCTCGCGCCGCCGAAGTAGGCGGCATGGCCGAACGACAGCAGCCCGCCGAAGCCCAGGAGCAGGTTGAAGGCCGCGGCGAAGAGAGCGAAGCACATCACCTTCATCGCGAAGACCGGATATACGAAGAACGGCAGGACGATCAGCGCCGCCAGCAGGACGACGAAGATGGCCTTGTGCAGCGTCGGCATGCCGGTGGCCTCGGCCACGGGCTCGGTGCCGGTATCTGTCATCGCCATTATGCGGGCCTCCCGAACAGTCCCTCAGGTTTGAACATCAGGACGATCGCCATGATGACGAAGATCACGACGGCCGATCCTTCGGGATAGAACACCCGGGTCAGGCCCTCGACGATGCCGAGCATGTATCCCGTCAGGATGGCACCCATGATCGAGCCCATGCCGCCGATCACGACGACCGCGAAGACGACGATGATCAGCTGCTCCCCCATCGTCGGGTTCACCGAATAGATCGGGGCGGCGAGCACGCCCGCGAAGCCGGCCAGCGCCACGCCGAAACCGTAGGTCAGCATGATCATCACCGGGACGTTCACGCCGAAGGCACCGACCAGCACGGGGTTCTCCGTGGCGGCGCGCAAGAAGGCGCCAAGCCGGGTCTTCTCGATCACGAACCAGGTGCCGAAACACACCAGGATCGACGCCACGATGACCCAGGCGCGGTAGTTCGGCAGGAACATGAAACCGAGGTTCTGGCCGCCCGAAAGCGCATCGGGGATCTGATAGGCCAAGCCGGAAATACCGTAATAGTTGCGGAACAGGCCCTGGATGATCAACGCCAGTCCGAAGGTCAGCAACAGCCCGTAGAGATGATCGAGATGATAGAGCCGCGACAGCATGGTGCGTTCGAGCAGGATGCCGAAGGCGCCCACGATCAGCGGTGCCACGATCAGTGCGGGCCAGTATCCGATCCCCAGGTAGTTCAGCAGCATCCAGGCGACGAAGGCTGCGGCCATGTAGAGCGCGCCATGGGCGAAGTTGATGATGTTGAGCAGGCCGAAGATCACCGCCAGCCCCAGCGACAGCACCGCATAGAACGACCCGTTGATCAGACCCAGCAGGAGCTGACCCATCAGAACCTGCGGCGGTATTCCCAGAAGCTCGAACATGTGCGGTTCCGTCGGTCGGTGTCATCGGGGCGCATCCGCCCGGCCACGAGGGCCGGGCGACTGTCGGGGCAGGTTTACTGCTTGGTGAAGTCGCATTCTTCCAGCATCGGCAAGAAGGCTTCTTCGCCGGTGATGGACGAGACCTGGCTGTAGAGATCCCATTCGTTCTCCGACTCGTCGGGCGACTTGACCTCGAAGAGATACATGTCGTGGATCGCGCGACCGTCGCCGCGGATGCTGACCGTTCCGAAGAGCGGATCCTCGATGTCCGTATCCTTCATCTTCGCCACGACGGCCGCGCCGTCCTCGGCGCTGCCGACGGCCTCCACCGCGGCCAGGTAGGCCATCGTGCCGGAATAGACACCAGCCTGAACCATCGTCGGCTGTGCGCCATGGATCTCCATGAACCGCTCGGACCAGGCGCGGGTCTCGTCGGTCTGGTCCCAGTAGAAGGCTTCGGTCAGCGACAGGCCCTGCGCCGTCTCAGCACCCAAGGCATGCACGTCGGTCACGAAGAACAGCAGCGCCGCAAGGCTCTGGCCCGCCTCGGTGATGCCGAACTCGGAGGCCTGCTTGATCGCGTTGACGGTATCGCCCCCGGCATTCGCGAGGCCGATCACATCGGCACCGCTGCCCTGCGCCTGCAGCAGAAAGGACGAGAAATCGGTCGCGGGGAAGGGCACGTTGACCTGGCCCACGACCTCGCCGCCGTTTTCCTCGACCACGCGCGCCGTGTTCTCCTCGAGCGAATGGCCGAAGGCATAGTCCGCCGTCAGGAAGAACCACTTGTCGCCGCCCGCGAGCGTCATCGCCTTGCCGGTGCCGGTGGCCAGCGCGGCGGTGTCATAGGTCCAGTGAACCGTCGTCGGATGGCATTGTTCGCGCGTCAGGGACGTGGATCCGGCGCCGGAGTTGATCATCACGCCGTTCTTCTCGGCGGTGATGTCGCTCACGGCCAGCGCGACGGAGGAGGTGGGCACGTCGAGAATGGCGTTCACGTTGTCCACGTCGAACCACTGCCGCGCGATGTTGGAGCCGACGTCGGGCTTGTTCTGGTGATCGGCCGAGATGATCTCGACATTCATGCCCTTCTCGGCGGCCCCGAAATCCTCGACGGCCATGCGTGCGGCCACGACCGATCCCTCGCCGGACAGGTCGGCATAGACGCCGGAGCGGTCGTTGAGCACGCCGAGCTTCACGGCGATATCCTGGGCCATCGCCGGGGCACCGGCCATCGAGGCGAGTGCCGCCGTCCCGACTGCAAATTTCCTGATCATGTCGTTCTCCCTGATTGCGGCGCAGACGCGCCGGTAAAATACGTCAGACACCGAGATAGTCGTGAAGTTTCTCGGTATTCTGCTCGAGCTGGTCATTCGGGATCATGTCGACGACCTTGCCCTGATCGACCACGTAATGCCGGTCGGCGACCGACGCCGCGAAGCGGAAGTTCTGCTCCACCAGCACGATCGTGAATCCCTCGTCCTTGAGCATGGCGATAGTGCGCCCGATCTGCTGGACGATGACGGGGGCGAGCCCTTCGGTCGGCTCGTCCAGCAACAGAAGCCTGGCGCCGGTGCGCAGGATGCGGGCGATCGCGAGCATCTGCTGTTCGCCGCCGGAGAGCTTGGTGCCCTGACTGCTCTTGCGCCGTTCGTGCAGGTTCGGGAACAGATCGTAGATCCGTTCGACGCTCAACCCGCCCTCGGCGATGCGCGGCGGCAGCATCAGGTTCTCCTCGACACTCAGCGAGGAGAAGATGCCGCGCTCCTCGGGGCAGAGCGCGATGCCCAGCCGCGCGATGTGGCGCGGCTGCAATCCGATCAGCTCGTTGCCATGAAAGGTGACCGACCCGCTTCGCTTCGCCAGAATCCCCATGATGGCCAGAAGCGTCGATGTCTTGCCCGCGCCATTGCGCCCCAGGAGGGTCACGACCTCGCCCTGACGCACCTCGAAGTCGATGCCATGCAGGACATGGCTCTCGCCATACCAGCCCTGCAGACCGTCGACCTTGAGCAGCACGTCCGCGGCGGAGTCAGTCATGGCTTGCTCCGATATAGGCTTCGATCACCTCGGGGGCTTTCGAGATCTCGGCATAGGTGCCTTCGGCGAGGATTTCCCCGCGCGCCAGAACGGTGATGCGATCCGACAGGTCCGCGACCACGGAGAGGTTGTGCTCGACCATCAGCACGGTGCGATTCTGCGCGATCCGCCGGATAAGCTGCGAGATGCGGTCCACATCCTCCCGGCCCATCCCCGCCATGGGCTCGTCGAGCAGCAGCATCTCGGGCTCGAGCGCCAGCGTGGTGGCGATCTCCAGCGCGCGTTTGCGCCCGTAGGGCAGGGCGGCGGCGCGCTCATGGGTGAACTCGCTCAGCCCCACCTCGTCGATATGGCCGCGGGCCTGCTCGTCGAACGTCGAGAGGATCTTGTCGGAGCGCCAGAAATCATAGCTCTCCCCTCGAGCGCGCTGCAACGCGACCCTCACGTTCTGCAGCACGGTCATGTCGGGAAAGATCGCCGAGATCTGAAACGAACGCACCATGCCCAGCCTGGCAATCTCGGACGGTTTCATCCGGGTAATGTCGCGGCCGCTGTAGGTGATCGAGCCGCGGGTCGGCTGCAGGAACTTGGTCAACAGGTTGAAACAGGTCGTCTTGCCGGCGCCGTTGGGCCCGATCAGCGCGTGGATGGTTCCCTTCGCAATCGAAAGATCGACATTGTTCACGGCCACGAAGCCCTTGAATTCTTTCGTCAATCCCTTCGCCTGCAGCGCGATTTCCATTGCGTCCCCACGTCGTCCAGCTTTCGGATTTCGCCAGCAACGCAGGAGTCCGAATTATGTCGAACACAGACTGCTAACGTTTTGTCGGGCGATGTAAACACCAATCCCGCCTCCCGTGCAGGTTCCCGAACGCAGGGTTCCCTCACGGAAACGGCCTTTCACGAGGGCCACATGCCTATCGGGCGGACGCTCGAGACCTCGCGCGACGAGCGGGCTTGCGACAGTCGTAACGTCGATCCGCCCTCGACGGATGCACCATCCGCCTCTGCTGGCCAAGCCTGTTCGAGCCTGTTCGAGCCTGTCGCGGGCGTCGACGTCAGCGACGGGATGCCTGCGGTGCGACTGCGGCCGGTTATGCCGATGGCGAACAATCAGGTCCCAGGTTGTTTCTTCGACGGAAAGGATGTGTCGACAAGTGCGAACCCAATGCGAGGGGGATCGCGATGTGCTCCCGCAAGTCCGGCGTGCCAGATGAAGACGCCCGCGACGCGGGTCTCACGCCACCAGCGTTCGGGCACAGGATGCGCCGGTCAGGGCGCTCACCGACGGGCCGGCCCCGGCAAGGGCAACGATGCAAGGCGACGATCGGCTCTCACGAACGGGTTAAGCCATTGCCCGTGGCGTGGCAGGTCCGGCTCTTTCGCCCCGGCCGAGGTTACGAGGGAAACCCCCGTTTCGTCGGTCAAGTGTGCAGGAGCGCGTCGAGGTCACGCCGTCGGGCTGTCACATCCGCGAGCGTGTAGCGGTCCAGCGTCGCGAAGAACGCGTCCTGGGCTTGCGCCAGGGGCTGGCGCAAGCCGCAGGCGGGCAGGATGGGGCAGGACTTGTCCGTTCCGAAGCATTCCACCACCGGATCAGCGCGCTTCAGGGCCCGGACCACGTCACCGACCCGGATCTGATCCGCTGCACGGGCAAGATTGAGACCGCCGTTGCGACCTCTCTCCGACACGACGAATCCCTCGCGGGCAAGCTGGGTCGCGACCTTCGACAGGTGGTTTTCCGACATCCCGTAGAGCGCCGCGATATGGGAGGTGGTGACCCGGTCGGGCGCGCGGACCGCCAGGGTCATGAGAACGCGCAGGGCGTAGTCCGTGAATTTGTCGAGCTGCATGGTCCATATTTAGCATTCCATATGCGGAATTAAAAGCGTATGCATATTCGGTAGGTGAAATACTTGTTAAGGAGACAACCGATGACACTGTCCGAAGCGTTCCTGCTGCCGGGAACCAAGGTCTGCCAACAGCTTGGAGTGGACCCGAAGGCGGATGCAGGTCTGATTCGCTGGATGATCAACACCCTCGTCTATCTCGTGTTGAGCCTGATCGTCGTCTGGATCGCCGTGGCATGAGTGTGCCGCCACGCATCCCCGTCACGGAGGCACAGATCGACCGCGTCGTGTCGCAATTCTACACGCGTGTCCGGGCGCATCCGGCGCTCGGGCCGATTTTTGCGGCACATGTCGCGGACTGGCCGAAGCATGAGGAAAAGATCGGCCGGTTCTGGCGCAACGCGCTTTTGCTGCAGCGCTGCTACGACGGCAACCCGATGCAGGTCCACATGGCGGCCGGCAACGTCAGGGCCTTGCATTTCCCCGTCTGGCTGTCGCTGTTCGATGCGGTCCTGGAACAGGAGTTGCCGCAGCCTCTCGCCCGGGCCTGGTCCGCGCTTGCCCACCGGGTCGGCCGGGGGTTGAGCTATGGGTTGCCGCAGGAGGACGGGAAGAGCCGCATGCCTTATCTTGGCGAGGCCTGGAGCAAGAAGGCTTCCGCGCAGGGGTCCTGACACCGAAGCCGGCCCGAGCGGGTGGCGTATCGTCAGCCCGGCTGTTCTTCCGGATGACGATCATAGAAATCGACCCGCATCCGCATGGGCCCGACCGGCTCGACGGCATGCGGCTGATCCGGGAGGATCACGCCGGGATGATCCGGATCGAGGATCGTCTCGGAGACGGGATCGAGTATCCGGTAGCGGAGGCGTCCTTCCAGCACCCGGATGACACCCCAGACCCCGACCTTGGTGCGATGCTCGCGGCGCAGCCCGGCGGGAAGCGTGTTCTCGTCGAAGACCGGGGTGCTCCTTTAGGGCTTCGGCGGGTCGGTCAGGGCCCGCATATGATCGGCCCGGTGAACCAGATCGGTCATGTGGCGGGCCGCCTGGATCGTGAGGGGATGCTGCGTGAAGGCGGGCCGGGGAGAAATGTAGTCCCCCATGTCGAGGGCGATCTGCCGCTGTCGATCCGAGCCTTCGGCCAGCACGGCGATCATCAGGTTCTCGAGCGCGATCACCCGCATGCGCATATGCACGAGTTCGGCGTTGGTCAGATCGGGGATCTCGGTATCCGTGTCGAGCGTCGTCGTCGCGCCGCCCTCGTTTTCCCACCTGGACAACGCACGCCGGCGCAATTCGTCCCTGTCGAAAGGCGGTGTCGCTGGGGGCATCGGGATCTCCTCATGGGGCGGGGCGGACATCATGGGCGGGGCGGACATCATGGGCGGGGCGGACATCATGGGCGGGGCGGACATGAAGGGCGGGGCGGACACGGCAGCTTCGGTTCTCCTTCACCGGTAGCCGATTCCCTTCACGAAATCGACCATCAGGGCTTCCTCGTATCTGGCGTCGCCCAGGAGGGCGCGCAGGATGATCCGCGCGGTGAGCACCCCTATCGGCCGGTCGTCCGCGTCCACCACGGGGATCGTCTTCAGATGCCGCTGCTTCATCACCTCGGATACGTCCGTCAGGGCATCCGTTCCCCGGCACATCGCGACGTCGCGCGTCATGACCTTGGCTACGGGACACAAGCAGGTCGCGCCCTGGCAGGTGCTGATCTGCCTTACGACGTCGGTCTTCGTGACGACGCCGCGCAGGATGCCGTCGCCATCGCACACGATCACGATGTCCGTCCCGGAACTCAGGAGCCTTGCGGCGTCGATCAGCCTGGCGTCGTCCACGATGGTCACGAGGTGTTCGCGTGCCGCCTCGATCAGTCCCTCGATCACCATCTCCGCATTCCTCACCTCTCCCGCATGGTCCGGAACTGGTTTCCGTGTCATGGCGCTTTCTGCCGGGGCCCCTCCCGGTTCGCTCATCCGGTGCCATGATACGCATTCTGCGCCGGATGGACAGCGCCGGCGAGAAGGATATGCCGATGGAAGAGGATCGTGGAGGGTCGCCAGTCTGCCTTGCACATCTGCTGGTCGACGGGCAGCCGATCGATCCGGAGACGGTGCGGGATGTCGCCACCTTCCGCAAGTCCGAGCGCGGGCGCCTCATGGAAAGGCGCCGGGCGATCGCGACGCCCGATCGCGCGGCGATGACGCAAGCTCTGTCCCTTGCGCTCGATGCCGTCGTCCTCCCCCGGCCAAGGATGCGGATTGCCGTCTACTGGCCGATCCGCGGCGAGCCGG
>JBBQDX010000163.1:0-9974 GCA_038320125.1 Rhodobacterales bacterium
CTTCATCTCGTCCCTCCGCAGACCTTCCGTCCGCGGCAGCGTCTCAGTGCTTCGTAGGGTCATCCAGACCTCCCTCTCAGCTTATCGAGGGGGCCAGTTCCTCGTGTCGCCAGAGGGCCAGTCTGTCCTGTCGCCTGACACACCCCTTCCAGCGGCCGTGTCGATAGCGGGCATTCGGTGAGCCATTCGACGGGCATTCGATGGTCCACACCCTCCACGAACGGTTCGGCACGCTCCGCCAAGGGCGGTTCTTCGAGCGGTATGACAGCTATGGCGCCATCATCCGGACCGATCATAGCCGGACGAGCTGCGTCATGCCGCGCATTCACTACGCATAGGTGCTGGTCCACAAGCGAAGCGCGTTGAATCGGCGCGGGCGACCGCCATCCGAAATCCGGCGTCCGGTGCTTCGGACGGCAGCTTCGGTGACCGGTCACCTCCACCAGCTTCGCGGCGAAGACCCTGGGGGGCGCCGTCTATGCGAAGCACTTGCGGGGTGTAGCGTTCGGCGGGCCGGTGATCTGCCGGAACTGGGCGTCGGTCGTGGGCCGATGTCTCTTTCGACCAAGGCTGGGCACAATGATCAGTGGTCCTGTCGGTGCCTTTCGGATGGCGCGACCGCGGATCGCGGATCGAGGTTCCGTTTCCGGCGCGACGGTGTGGCCCAGGGGACGCCCGCGCTGCCCCGGCGTGCCAACGGATCGGCCTCCTTTCGACATATCGCCCGTGGCGAGACACGTTTAAGCAGTGCCTGGGCCAGCCGCCATCGTTCGATCCTGCGACGCCCCTCGACCGCAAGCTGCCCGTCTTCGCGCCCCGTTCCCGGCTCATGATACGACAAGCGCGCCGTCCGACAAATATTGCGGTAGGACGCAGTGCGGGTTCGCCATAATTATTGGGCCGACAGGCGGGGGCGATCTCGATCTCGCCGAGGTTCCCGATCGCGCGACGCATAGATTGCCGTCGGGGCGGCTGCCCGGAACGGCATCGTTGGAGTTCCGAGGCGAGGTGTCGAACCAAGCGATCACCCGCGGCGGTCGCCCGAGATCTGAGCCACCGACCGAGATAGGCAGTCGGCGCGCCAGCCCGGATCGCGCCGCTGGCCAATGTTGCCGTGCGGATCGGCAGGGGAACGGCGGGGCGTTCGGTGGCGTCTCCCCGTGGCCAAAGTCGTCCCCCCTCCCGGGACATTGCGAAGCGATGCCCAACGGGGCAACGAGCGAATGGCGTGTCCTTGTCTGGCAAGACCACGAGGATGGGCGGCGGGCAGCCGTTGACGAACCGAAGGTCGGTGCGGCGGAAGCGCAAGGCATCCCTTTCCCGGACATCGAAGATAGCTCCGAAGCCGGTCGCGTCGGCGACGAAAGAGAGGTGAGACCGAAGCGCCAATGATCAGGGCAAGGGTCGATCCGACAGCACGACCCAATACCGGTGCGATGGTTTCCCTGCGGTGTCACATCGGATGGAGTGCCCGACAAATAGCGGTTCGTCAGAACCCGCATTCGATATGAAGCCGTAGTGCAAGATTCGGCAATTCGCGCCGCAAGAACGACTTGCCCCGCGTGCCGAAAGGGTCCGCATCGTCGGCCCTGTCAGGCGGGAACCCGGACAATCCGAAGCCGGCACGGCACCCGATCTTCGGAAGTTCGATGCCGGCATCGGGTGGATCGGGTCGGGGATGAAGCATTTCTGCTCCGGGGTCCGGATTTCCAGATGTGTTCGCAGGACATGAAACCGCCGGGCATCTCGCGACGAAGGGCTAGGGAGCGGGCCGCTCCGAAGTACGCCGGTTGCCATTGAAGCGGATCGCGACGGGAGCGTAGGGCGTTCAGTCTCCGAAGACCCCCCGGATCGAACTTGAGCCTTGGCTTCAGTGATCGTCCGGTTCCGTCTCGGGTGTCCGCATGCCCTGCCTGAAAAGGAACGGCCGCGACAGGGTCTAGCTTGCCCTCGACGGTCTGCGCCTCGGCTTTATCGATACGGCAGAATCCCCTCTCGGCAGATTGCGCCGCACTCGCCTGCCCGCCGCCCTGGCTCGTTTGCCTGCCGGTTGGTGGACCCAAGTGCAATCGCTGTCCTGCGAAACTGGCGGCCCCTTGCGGTCGGGGCGCTTTCGACGCGAACTTGTCCCATACCGCTTCCGTCCACGCGCTCGAAGGCACCGAGCCATCGAACCGCGGGATAAAACGGCTAGGATCGCGTGCCGAGCAGGCTGAGGTGGAAACCGTCGCCGCCGTCGAGCGGCGTGCAGGACCAGCGGTGGAGCAGCCGCAGGCCGGGCGTCCGCGCGATGCAGGCGTCGGCCTGGTCGTCGTTCTCCGCCCGCAGCAGCGAGCAGGTCATGTAGGCAACCCATCCGTCCGGCCGCACCAGCGTCACGGCGCGGTCGAGGATTTGCGCCTGCACCGCCAGCAGTTGCGCCAGCCGCGCGTCGCTCAGCCGCCATTTGGCTTCCGGCGCGCGCCGCCAACTGCCGCTGCCCGAGCAGGGCACGTCGGCGATGACGCCCGCGAAGGGGGCTTCGCCTTCCGGCTGCGCGAGGGTCCGGACCTGCGCCCCTGCACGGGCGGCGCGCGCCGGCAGATCGCGCATCCGGCCCGGATCCGCATCATGGGCGAAAAGCGGTCCGGCACCGCGCGCGGCCATCGCGAGCGTCTTGCCGCCACCGCCGGCGCACAGGTCGAGGACGCGTGCGCCGGGCACCGCCGGCAGCCGGTCGACGAGGGCTTGCGAGCCGGCGTCCTGCATCTCGAAGAGGCCTTCCGCGAAAGCCTCCGTCATCGTCAGGCCGCGCGCCTTGCCGCAGATCGTCACGGCGGTCGGCGACAGGGGACCGGCGCGCGCGGCGATGCCGGCTTCTCCCAGCCGTGCGATCAGGGATTCGGGCGTCGTGCGCGCGACGTTGGCCCTCACCGTCACCGGCGCGCGTTCTCGCAGGGCGAGCAGCACCTCCTCGGTGCGATGGCCCAGCGAGGCACGCAGCTGCGGCAGAAGCCAGTCAGGGATGTCGAGGCGGACGCCTTCCGGACCCTGGCCGTTCGACACGGGCATCTCCTCGATCGGGGCTGGCGCATGACCTTGCCCGGTGAAAAGCGTGGCCGGGTCGGTCCCCTGCCCCGAGAGCAGACCCGCCATCACTTGCCGCGCCGCCATCCGCTCTAACTCCACGTCGCCGAGCCCACCGGCCCAGGCCGAGGACCGCAACCGCCGCAGCGCGTCGTAGACATGATCGCGCACCGCGGCCCGGTCCCCCGAACCGGCATACCGGCTGCCCCGCGCCCAGGCCGTCAACTCACGCTCCGCCGAACCCCCCACAAGGATACGATCAAGCACTTCGATGGCGGCCTGCAGGCGGGCCCCGGGGGTCATCGACGCGCGCCCCGATAGGGTGGTGCGGACATCGGACGCAGGATCGGCGGCATCGGTTTCGCGCCCCCCCGGCGCGGCAAGCGGAGTTGCCCGTCCCTACCGCACGGGTCCCGTGAGGTAAACCGGACCGCCCGCCCTCAGAGAAGCCGCAGCAGCCCGCCGAACGACCGCGGCGCCCGGCGCAGGCAGGAAAGATAGGCATCGGTCCACCAGGCCACGTCGTAGCGGAATACGCCGGCCGCCAGATCCGCATGCCGTTCGCGCCGCTCGGCCAGCGGCATCCTGATCGCGCGGTCGATGGCCTGCGCTACGCTCTCCGGATCGAACGGGTTGACGAGGAGCGCCGCCTTCATCCGCTCCGCGGCTCCGGCGAAATGCGACAGGATCAGCACGCCGGGATCGTCCCGGTTCTGCGCCGCCACGTATTCCTTTGCCACGAGGTTCATCCCGTCGGCCAACGGTGTCACCAGGGCCACGTCCGCGCGGCGGTAGAGGCCCGCGATCACGTCCCGGTCGATATGGCGGCGGACGTAGCGCAGCGGCGTCCAGCCGAGATCGGCATGGGCGCCGTTGATCGAGCCCGCGGTGCGCTCGAGCTCCTCGCGGATCTCCTGATAGGCGGCCACGTCCTCTCGACTGCCGGGAGCGATCTGCAGGAACGTCGGCCGCGGCCCGTCGGGGTCGCGCGCGGTCAGGTAGGCGTCGAAGGCCTCGAAGCGGTGCACGAGACCCTTTGAGTAATCGAGACGATCCACCCCGATCAGCAGCGGCGCGTCGGGAGCCAGCTGAAGGTCCACCACCGGCGCTTCCGCAGCCGTCTTCTCGAAGCGCCGCGCATCAATTCCGATGGGAATGCTCAGGACGGAGAACTCCCGCCCCTTCCGGCTCCATTTCCCGTCGCCGAGAAGCTGGACGAGGGGGTCGAGCCGCAGCAGCCCCCCCGCCGAGGTCACGTCGCGCATCGCCTGCAGCCCGACGAGATCATGCGCCGCCAGCCATCCGGCCAGCCGCGACGCTTCGGGCATCGCGAGGGCATCGTTCGGGTTCGGAAACGGCGTATGGAGAAAGAGCCCGATGCGGTTCTCGACCCCGAGGGCGCGCAATTCCGAGGCGACCATCAGGAAATGATAGTCGTAGATCCAGATCAGGTCGTTCGGTTCGGCGATCTCGGCAATGGCGCGCGCGACGCGCTTGTTGACCCGCGCATAGGCATCGAAGTCCCCGGAGCGGATTTCCATCAGGTCGGGCCGGTGATGGCAGAGCGGCCAGAGCACCGAATTCGCGAACCCGAGATAGTAGCCCCGGTGCTCCTCCTCGCTCACGGCAAAGGTGGCCCGGTCGTATTTGTCGCTGTCGAGCGCAACCAGGCCGTCGACGGCCCGCCGCGTGGGGTCGGCGGCCCCGATCCAGAGGCCGCCGATCTCGCTCAGCGCCTCATGTATGGCAAAGACCAATCCGCCGGCGGGAACGTCGCCCTTCGGAATCCGGTTGGAAACGACGATCAGCCGTCCCACGTCCGAGGGTTTCCCCGCTGGTCCCGCTCCGTCAGGCAAGCCAGGCCTCCAGACACGCGCGCAGCGCCGCCGGATCGGGCAACCTGTGGTGCGCAACGGTTTCGGCATGCCCGATCTTGATGGCGAGGCCGCCGCGCGATGCCGCGAACGTGAGCGCGGGCTCGTCGGTGAGGTCGTCGCCGGCGAAGACCGGCAGCGATCCCCGAAAGAGGTTTTCCTCCAGGAGACGTTCCATCCCCCGGTCCTTGCCCGTCGCCTCGGACTTCAGTTCGTAGGCCATCAGCGCGGGCTGCAACGCGAAACCATCCGCCGCCATGGCGAGGCTCTCCATGAATCGCAGCGCGAGGGCCGCCTGCCGTTCGGCCTGACGGTAGTGCAGCACCACGCCGGACGGTTTGTGCTCAACCAGGAACTCGGGCCGCAGCGCCGCGAAATCGTCGACGATGCGGATCAGGCGCGCGACGGTAGCGTGATCCACCTCCACCAGATCGCTCAGGGCGCCCCCATGCCGCATCTCGGCGCCGTGGGTGCCGATCAACGATCCCTCGAAGTCGGGCAGATACCGCTCGAGATCGGCCACGGGGCGCCCCGAGACGATCGCTACCCGTCCGTCAAGCCGGTCCATGGCCCGCGCCAGCAGGTCACGGACCGCCTGAGGGACCACGACGCCGTCCGGACGGTCGGCGATCTCGACCAGCGTCCCGTCAAAATCGAGCAGCAGGGCGGCTCTCGCCATATCCGGAAAGTCACGCTTCCTGCAAAACGCGCCTTCGTCCTCGGAAGAGCCCATGAAGCCCGTCATCTGATAATAGTCCATTCCATCCTCCCCGGCGGCCCGCCCGCGCCCGCTTCCCGGCTACGCGACCTGCCGTTCTTCCCGCCGGCGCGTACTGCGGCGATCCGCCCGACCAGCCGGCCATATCTTCGCCGAGCCGGAGAAGGGCGGCAATCCCCGACAATTTCTGCACGGGTGCGGGTCGTCGTCAACTGCATCGCCGGTCCCTCCGCATACCGTCCGTCGCGGATTGACACCCGTTCGCCCGCCGGCATTGAGCCTCCGACACACGCGGTCCCGAAAGGGCCGAACCGGGCAGAAAGACACGTCGCCGCAGCCCGGCCTCGGAGCGCATGATATGAGGATCGAGTCGCACCCATTTGAAGAAGCATAGCGGTAAATGCCCTTCGGGGCGAGATTTTCCGCCGGTCGCCTCCTGAAATTCCTGCCCTTACCGGCGGGAATGGTTGTCGGGCCGCCCAGCGGGTTGCTGCCGGGGCGGCCGGGCGGCCGCTGTCCCGGGTTCCTGGCACCCCGTGCTGCGCGCCTCCCGCCAAGCGGGCGCTTTTCGGACCGGACGACGAGACAGCGACGGCCTGCCGAACCGGCTGGATGCTTACCGAAATACGCGGGTTCCGAAAGGATGATGCCGCAGCGATCCCCATGTCCGAAACTCCATCCGCTTGCCGCCGCACCCATATCGACAACCGGTTTGCCGCGCCGCCGGTTCCGCTGGACGGCGGCGGGACCGCAAGGGCCTTGCCGAGGACGACGAACGCTCCGGTCAGGTCAGCGATGCCGGATCGTCGATCAGGCCGCGAACCCGGCGCAGGTCCCCGAGGAAGGCCTCGGTCTCCCGCTCCCGCGATGCGGCGTCGGGCAGGCGGAGCAGGAAGCTCGGATGCACCGTCACGAAGAGCGGCCGGCCGTCGCGGGTTCGCTCCAGCGCGCCACGGCGCTTCAGGAGCCCCGCGCCGTTGCCGGTCAGCGCATGCAGCGCCGTCGCCCCGAGCGCCACGACAAGAATCGGGTCGACCGCCGCCAGCTCCTGCTCCAGCCACCAGCGGCAGGCCGTCACCTCGCCCGCCGACGGCCGCTGGTGGATGCGCCGCTTGCCGCGCTGCTCGAACTTGAAATGCTTGACCGCGTTGGTGACATAGGCCGCGCCTCGGTCCACCCCTGCCTGCGCCGCCACCTCATCGAAAAGCTGGCCCGCCGGGCCGACGAAGGGCCGCCCCGCGATATCCTCGCGGTCGCCCGGCTGCTCGCCCACGAACATCAGCGGCGCGTCGCCGGGTCCTTCGCCAAAGACGACCTGCGTCGCCGGGCCGTAAAGCGGGCAGCGGGTGCAGGCCGATGCCTCGCGGGCGAGCGCGCCGATGTCAGGCGCTCCGAAGAGATCGGGTCCAGGATCTGTCGCCATTGGTGTCTCCTCGGTTTCGGCGGGCCTCTGCCGTCTGATCGACCGCGGCGCAGGCAGGCTCGGCCCCGCCGCCTGCATCGCCGCCACCCGGCCCCTCGCGCCGGCGATCAGGGAGGGAATGAGCTGCGCCTCGGGAAGGTTCCGCCAGTATTTCTTCGGCATCTCCGCGCGCATCGCCTGGGGCTTCAGGCGCGCGGGATTGAAGATGTTGCTGTAGTAGGTCGTCCAGAGCTGCTCCATCGGGTCGCCCGCGACCGGGCGCCGCGACGCCACCGGCCGCATCGCGAGCCGGCGGTCGACAAAGGCCAGCGTCACCTCCGGCGTCACGATGCGCCAGTCCGTGTCGCCGAAACGGTTGACGAAGAAGTCCGCGACCGGCTCCTCGATGCGGTGGTCCGGCTCGAACCAGGCGGAGAAGGCGCGGCGTCCCTCCGCCTCCTCCTCGCGGAAGCGCACGAAGGCGTGCATCTTGTGCAGGTCGCGGTGGATCGACTTGGCGATGTCGCGGGCCTTTGCCACTTGGCGGTCGGCGCGGTTCGAGAGCAGGCCCGCATCCGATTGCAACCGCAAAAGCAGCGCATAGGCCAGCCGCATCCCCTGCCCCGACCGCTCCGGGATCAGGCTGCGCGTCAGGTCGACGAAGGCCGCGGGCACGCGCAGATCACCGCCGGGCTCCGGCAGGTCGGCGTCGAACATCGACGCCTCGCCGCCCTCCAGGCCCCAGTCCACCGCCGCCGCCGGCACGCCGGCGCCCGCCAGCCGTCGCGCCGCCGCGCGCCACGCTCCGAAAGTGCCGATCCGCGGCAGGCGGGGCGCATACATTCAGAAGAGTTCCATCTGCTTCGGCGGCACGAACCGCGCGCGCAGATCGGCGGCATCGAGCATCCCCGAGGGGTGATGCCCGCGCGCCACCACGAACGCCCGCGCCGCCTTCAGCCGCCCGCCCATCCGCCGGATGTCCTCCAGCGTGAGCGCCCCGCTGCGCCGGGACGCGACGATCCGGTCGACGATCCTGGTGCCGAAACCGGGAACGCGGAGCAGCATCTCCTTCGGCGCCCTGTTCACGTCGACGGGAAACCGATCCCGGTTGGCCAGCGCCCAGGCCAGCTTGGGATCGACGTCGAGGTCCAGCATGCCGTCTCCGCCCCGCGTCACCACCTCGTCGAGCCGGAAGTCGTAAAAGCGCAGGAGCCAATCCGCCTGGTAGAGCCGATGTTCCCGCATCAGCGGCGGATCGACCAGAGGCAGCACGGCGCTCGCGTCGGGAATCGGCGAGAAGGCGGAATAATACACACGCTTCAAGCCGTAGGCCCCGTAGAGCCGGTTCGCCTGCCCGAGGATCGTCGCATCGTCCGACGCATCCGCGCCGACGATCATCTGCGTGGACTGGCCGGCCGGCGCGAACCGCCCCCGCACCCGCCCGGTGTGGCTGCGGTCGGCGTAATCCTCCTTCGTCAGGCGCACCTTGCCCATCGCGCCGCGTATCTGCGCGGGGTCCTTCTCGGGCGCAAAGGCCCGCACGCTCGCGTCGGTCGGCAGCTCCACGTTGATCGAGAGCCGGTCGGCGGCCAGCCCGGCCCGCTCGATCAGGTCCGGCGACGCGTCGGGGATGGTCTTGAGATGGATGTAGCCCCGAAATCCGCCCGCCCGCAGCGTCTCGGCGATCCGCACCATCTCCTCCATCGTGTAGTCCGACGAGCGGATGATGCCCGACGACAGGAACAGCCCCTCGATGTAGTTGCGCCGGTAGAACTCCGTCGTCAGCCAGACCACCTCGTCCACCGTGAAGCGGGCGCGGGGCACGTTCGACGAGACCCGGTTCACGCAATACGCACAGTCGTAGACGCAGTAGTTCGTCATCAGGATCTTGAGGAGCGAGATGCACCGCCCGTCCGGCGCGTAGGCGTGGCAGATCCCCGATCCGGTTGTCGAGCCGAGCCCCTTGCCGTCGCGCGATCCGCGCTTCGACGTGCCGGACGACGCGCAGGAAGCGTCGTATTTCGCCGCGTCCGAAAGAAGCGCAAGCTTCTGCTCTATCGACATCTTCGCCATATGTTCGTTCTATGTTCCGGGCACCCCCTTGGCAAGGTCCGGCGCGGCCGCCGCCTGCGACCCGACGCCGCTGCACCCGGAACCGCGCCGCCGCGCGGGCGTTCGCCCCGAGCATCCAACCAAGGACATCGCCATGTACGTCTCCCCCCGCCCCACCGCCGTCGTCGCAGGAGGCACGGCCGGGGTCGGCCGGGCCACGGTTTCGGCCCTCATCGACCGCGGCTACCGCGTCGCCGTGCTCGCCCGCGGCGAAGCGCGGCTGGCGGCGATGGAGCGCGTGCTTGGCGACGATGTCTGGACCCGGTCGGTCGACGTCGCCGACGGGTCGGCGCTGACGGAGGCCGCGCGGGCCATCGCGGAGGAGGTCGGGACGCCCGAGGTCTGGGTGAACTCCGCCATGCTGACCAGCTTCTCGCCGTTCTCGAGGGTGGACGAGGCCGAGTTCCGCGCCATCACGGACACCACCTATCTTGGCACAGTTAACGGCTGCCGCGCGGCGCTGTCGATCATGGCGCGCGGCAACATCGTCAACGTCGGATCCGGCCTCGCCTATGTCTCCGTCCCCTACCAGGCTGCCTATTGCGGGGCCAAGCATGCGGTCGAGGGCTTCACGCAGGCCCTGCGCATCGAGATCGCGCGGGAAGGCCGGCCGATTCATTTCTCGATGGTGCAATTGCCGGCGCTGAACACGCCGCAGTTCGACTGGGCGCTCAACCGGATGGATCGGCATCCGCAGCCCGCGCCGCCGATCTACCAACCCGAAGTCGCCGCCGATGCGATCGTGCGCGCCATCGATACCGACGCGCGCGAGATCCTCGTCGGCAAGTCGGTCCTGAAGCTG
>JBBQDX010000164.1:0-9945 GCA_038320125.1 Rhodobacterales bacterium
CGATTTCGTCGGGGCCTGTAACTGCGCTCGGAGGCTCAAGAGCCTACGCGGGCTCACGCCTTGCGACTTCATCGTCAAATGCTGGACCGAAGAGCCACAACGGTTCAGAATCGACCCAACCCACCACACTCCGGGACCGAACAGTCCTTCGGGTCCCAGGAGGTGACGGCTACGTCAGGAGCCACGATCTGGATGCATTGCTTGCTGGGCACCGGAAAGGGACAGGGCTGCCCCGGAACGGGGTTGTTCCACCTGCCGGATCCGATCAGGACGCCGACGAACAACAGGTTTGCCTTCGCAACGGACACCCCGCTTTCGATCAGCGCGGCCCTGAACATCCGTTGCGTGGCAAGCCACCCGTAGACCGGGCGGCAGGACAGCGAGTATTGATCGTGGAGGACCACCGCAGGCATGTATGCGGGCGCCCAAGGGACACCGGCAAAGCGCCGAAGGAAACGTGGGATGTCGGCGCCGTTCGTCTCGTCGCCGGGATTCGCGACCCAGCCGCTGCCTTCGCGGTCGACGAAGCCAAAGGCTCGCTCGATCGTGCACAACCCCTCGTCTTCGCAGCCCCGTGGACCGAGGACCAGTCGGCCGTAGAAATCAGCCCGCGCGGCGCCGGGCAGGGTCAGCATCGCGCAGGTGAAAGCCATTGAGAAAAGATGCCGAAACAAGCGTGCTCCCAAGCTGCGGCCAAGACGGTGGCACGCACGCAAGATTGACGCTAGGGAAATCTAGACAGCCAGCGTCACCCCCGCCCCGCGCATCGCGGCGCGCGCGGCTGCGAGCGAGCCGTCGAGGTCGATGGCGCGGCAGAGTTGCTCGCGCACCGTCACCGAAAAGCCCAGCCGCGCCGCATCGAGCGCCGAGAAGCTGACGCAGAAGTCGGTGGCGAGGCCGACGAGGGTGAGGTCGGTGACACCCAGCGTCCGCAGCAGCCCTTCGAGGCCGGTGGGGGCTTCGCGGTCGTTCTCGAAAAAGGCGGAGTAGCTGTCGACGGCCGGGTTCATCCCCTTGCGGAGGATCGCCCGGGCGCGGTCGGCGTGCAGGCCGGGGTGGAAAGCGGCGTCCGCGGTGCCCTGCAGGCAATGGTCGGGCCAGAGCACCTGGGGGCCGTAGGGCATCTCGATCACCTCGTAGGGCGCGCGGCCCGGATGGGAGGAGGCGAAGGAGGAATGGCCTGCGGGGTGCCAGTCCTGCGTCAGGATGACGTGGGGGGTGTCCTCCATCAGGGCGTTGATGCCGGCCACGATGGTATCGCCGCCCGGCACGGCAAGCGTGCCGCCGGGGCAGAAGCCGTTCTGCACGTCGATCACGATGAGGGCGCTGGTGCGGGGCATGGCGGGGTCCTCGGCGGGGCGGACGGGGGATCGGACGGAGCCTCGGGGATTGAGGCGGCGGGCGCAACGGCCTATCTGCGGCGGCCATGATCACGGTCGCCGCCTTCTACCGCTTCACGCCGTTTCCCGACCCCGCCGCGCTGCGCGAGCCGCTTCTGCGGCTTTGTCTTGCGCAAGGCGTGGCGGGCACGATCCTGCTGGCCCCCGAGGGGATCAACGGCACGGTGGCGGGGAGAGCGGCGGCAATCGGGGCGGTGCTGGCGCACGTCCGCGCCCTGCCCGGCTGCGACGGGCTCGTGCCGCGATTGTCGCGGGCGGAGGCGGTGCCGTTCGGGCGCATCAAGGTGCGGCTCAAGCGCGAGATCGTGACGATGGGGCAGCCGGACCTCGACCCGCGCGCCGGCGTCGGGCGGTATGTCGCGCCCGGGGACTGGAACGCGGTGGTGGCCGACCCGGAGACGGTCGTGATCGACACGCGCAACGCCTACGAGGTGGCGATCGGCAGTTTTGCGGGCGCGGTCGATCCGCGGACGGGGGCATTCGGGGAGTTTCCGGCGTGGTGGGCGGCGAACGCGGCGCGATTCGCGGGCAAACGGGTGGCGATGTTCTGCACCGGCGGCATCCGCTGCGAGAAGTCGACGGCCTATCTGCGGGCCAAGGGCGTCGAGGACGTGGTGCATCTGCGCGGCGGCATTCTGGGCTACCTCGAGACGGTGCCGGCAGCGGAGAGCCTCTGGCAGGGCGGCTGCTTCGTGTTCGACGATCGGGTGGCGGTGAGCCATCGGCTCGAACCCACCGACCATGTGCTCTGCCACGCCTGCCGCAAGCCGCTGGAGTCGCTGGACGTGGTGCGGCCGGACTACGAGGCGGGGGTGGCATGCCACCGTTGCAGTGGCGCGACGACGGCGGGCGACAAGGCCCGCTACCGAGAGCGGATGCGGCAGATCGGGCTGGCGCGGCGGCGGGCGGAGGGGGCCTAGACCTCGGAGTCGCCCGCGTCGTCGCGTCGGCGCAGCCGGTGCAGGGTGACGGCGCGCACCGTGACGATCACCGCGAAGACCGCCGTGGCGAGGATGAAGAAATCGGTCATACGGAGCCCCCGGAAGCCGGAAATCGACGAATGGAAATCTAGCACGGCTTATCGCGCCCGCAAAGCGCAGGATTCCCGCGGCGACAGGCTCCACCTGTGACATCGGCGTCGGCGCGATCGGCGTGGCCCCGGCGCTGGCGCGAAGCGGAGGGAACCGCCGCCCTGCCCGCGCCGCCGGGCCATGCCGAGACGGCGGGCCGCATTGGCGTGTCGTCGGTCGCGGACCTTCCCCGGGCCGATCGGAATATGGTGGGGGCGCGACGACGGGCGCGGAGGGACCGGCCCGCGGCCCGCAGGTGCGGCAGGCGGGCGACGTGAAGATCTGCCCCGCGTCAGCGGGTGCTGGCAACCAGGGGCCGCAGGACGTCGCACGGGCTCGGCCCGCTGGCGGCGGGCCTTGCATTCACCCGGCGCGCGGGGCGGAACCGACGGACCCCGCGGGAGGGATGACCTTGCCGGGGTTCATGCGGTTCCGGGGATCGAGCGCCGCCTTGATCGCCCGCATCACGTCGAGCGCCACCGGGTCCTTGCGCCGCGCCATGGTGGAAAGCTTGGAGAGGCCGACGCCGTGTTCGGCGCTGATCGAGCCGCCGAGCGAGACCACGACCCCCTCCACCATCTCGCGGATCGCGTCGAGCTGCGTCTCGTCGGTGGGATAGATCGTCAGATGCACGTTGCCGTCGCCCAGATGCGCCACGATGATGGTCTCCGCCCCCGGGTCGAGAGCGGCGAGCCCCGCGTGCATGCCGTCGATGAAGCTCTCGACGCCGTCGAGCGGCAGGGCCACGTCGCTGTCGACGATGGGCAGGCGGGTGAAGATGATCTCGGCGGCGGCCTCGCGCATCTCCCAGATCGTGCGGCGCTGCGCCTCGTTCTGGGCGATCATCGCGTCGAGCACCTCGCCCGCCTCCGCCGCCTCCGAGAGCGCGGCTTCGAGGGCGTCGGAGAGCGGCCGGGACAGCCCGCCGAGGTCGACCATCACGGCGTGGTCTTGCAGCGCGAAGGGCTGCCGCAGGTCGGGGCGGTGCCTGGCGAGGGCCGCCATGTAGGTGCGCGGCATGTATTCGAAGGCCTCCACGGCGCCGTCGGAGGCGGCCTGCAGGCGCTTGAGCAGCGCCAGCGAGGCGGGCAGGTCGCGGACGGCCACGAGGGCGGTGGCGTGATGGCGGGGGGCCGGAAGCAGGCGCAGGACCGCGGCGGTGATCAGGCCGAGCGTGCCCTCGGCGCCGATGAAGAGGTCGCGCAGGTCGAGGCCGGAGTTGTCCTTGCGCAGTTCGCTCATCAGATCGAGGATGCGCCCGTCGGCCAGCACCACCTCGAGCCCCAGCACGAGGCCCCGCGTCGAGCCGTAGCGCACCACGTTGGAGCCGCCGGCGTTGGTCGAGAGGAACCCGCCGACACGGGCCGAGCCGCGCGCCCCGAACGTGAGCGGGAAGGTCAGGTCGTGGGCGGCGGCGGCGGCGTGGATGTCCGCCAGGATCGCGCCGCCCTCGACGATGGCGATGCCCGCCTGCGGCCGGATCTCGCGGATCGCGTTCATGCGGTCGAGCGAGACCATCAGCGCGCCGGTATTGGCGGTGCCGCCGACGAGGCCGGTATTGCCCCCGACCGGCACGATGGCGAGGCCGTGGCGGCCCGCGCAGCGGACGGTATCGGCCACCTCGGCCGTCGAGGCGGGGCGCACGACCGCCAGCGGATCGGCGTGCCACTTGCCGGTCCAGTCCCGTCGCCAGGGCGCGGTCGCCTCGCCGGTGAGGACATGGGCCTCGCCCAGGAGGGCGCGCAGGTCGGAGAGGGCGGCGGCGGTGTCGGGTGCAGATGCGGATGCGGTCATGGGCTTCTCCTTCGGTCCCTTGTGCTGGCACGACGCGGGCGCGGTGGAAAGCGGCGACGGTCGAAGGCGGCGGGCAAAAGCGGTGACGGCAGTCTTGACGGGCCGCTCCGCCCGCCGTATTCCGCGCGCCAGCGGCGGTGTAGCTCAGTTGGTTAGAGCAGCGGAATCATAATCCGCGTGTCCGGGGTTCGAGTCCCTGCACCGCTACCAGAAATCACAAGCCGTTACAGTGGTTTGCATAGGGTCGGTTCGGCTCCCCCTCTACTTGGTTGGTTCCGAAACTGCGCTGGGATTGCAAGGCTCATGCTCGGCGGGCGTGGCTTGGTCCCACCGCGTTGATGCATGACGAACACGATAGCGCGCAAGGTCCCAGACCTAGTTGATGTCGGCGCGGCCGCTGGACATAACAGTTGCCGTAGATAACGCTCAAGAGAGCCTCTGTTGCCATGGGCATCCTTCAAGGGATGTTTTGGCAGTGGATGCGAGGGAAGTATTTCGGCCGCCAATCAACAGGTAACCACGACTGCATTGAAAATGCTCGAGCGACATACAGGGAGCGGTGCGATATGGTCTTCGGTAAGATGTTTGGGAAGAAGAAAAGTCCTGAAGAGAAGCTTCGGCGGGCAATGGAGTTGAAGGCTGCTGGTGACACCAGATATGCCGATAAGTTGAAAGATGCTGCCGCTTCCGGAAGTCCCGAGGCGAACTTTCTACTGGGCAAGGCAATCGACAAGGGCGAGATAAGCGGCAACAAGGCTCAGGCGAAGAAGTACATTGAGGAAGCGGTTCGTCTAAACTGTCCTGGCGCGAAGACCTATTTAGGGTATTCGTACATTTCGGGGCAATTTGGAGATAATAATATACACAAGGCTCACGATCTTCTTCAAGAGGCGCACCAAGAGGGCGATAATGTCGCAACTAACAATCTTGGGTTTATCCATGCGAAAGGCTTGCTCGGAAGATCTGATCCAAAGGAGGCCCTGAAATATTATGAGATGTCTGCCGAGAAAGGAGATGCATATGCCCCCTTCAATATTGGAGTGATGTATCTGAAGGGCGAAGGATTGGCCGTGAACCTCAACAGGTCCTTAGAATGGTTCCAAAAAGCTGCCAATCTGGGCAACCCTCGCGCACCTGAGTTGGTAGTCGTCGTCAAGGAGCAGATTAAACTGCATCATGAAGAGGCTACGATTGCCGGCGCTATAGGGCGAAGCTTTGTCTCGAGTCTTCCAAACAAGGGCTCGGCTCAGCAGGCCCTTGAACAACTTGAAGAAATACTTACAAATGAAAGAGTTAAGGTCTCAGTTGGGTAATATTCTTGCTGGACTGGGGGTCGCTGCTGATGTGGGATTAAAAATCCAAGATGCGATTGGTCTCATGCGAAATATTTCTTACTGGACCGGCATTCCTTACGAGAATATTCTTCAGTGTGCTTTTGTTGAAGAGCTCTGTAAAGTGGAGGAATACATTGAAGAAATAATGTAGAATAGAAGATTGGTAGGCAAGGCAGAAAATACTCATGAAGAAATTGTTGTTTATCTTCTTGATGGTAGTCGTCATCAGCATCATCAGTGCGTTAAACATTGGGAGACGGTGCTGCCGCTGGCAAGAGCGTACCCGGTATCGGCGACGGCTCCCACGCGATCCTTGCCGGATGGAGTGCAATCGCCTATTTTCGGAGCCGAGGACCGAGCCAGTCGCTCACTAGCTATATGCCATGGAGGAAGTGACGCCCTCCTGGTCCTACCTCTCCACCCTCGGCACCTCGCCCGTCCTGGCGACCTCGCTGCGATGGATGCGGTGGTGGGCATACGGGGAGACCTGCGTTCCTTCGCGCCTCCGCTGGAGTCCCGCCCGGTCGGCGAAGGTGCCCGGGAGGAGCTCCGCGACATGGCTCTGCCGCTCCGGATCGAAGGGAGCGATCGAGCCGCGACGGGAGCGACCGGCTCGCTGGCGATGCTCATGCCGAACTGGCGCCGCGCAGGGGGCACCCGACGCTCTTCGGCCACCCGGCCCGCGTTCTGTCGGGCAGCGATGACGCCGACGATGGCCCGTGGATCATCCGATGATGAGGCAGGCAGGAGTTTCCACAACCATCGCAGGGCGGTCTCGGTCGGCCGCCGGATGCGGACGATCTTCGGCCGTTCCGGTCTTCGGGTAGCATTGCCGTCCTCCTGCGACAGCCCCCTGTCTCAATGAACTTCGCCGGCCGCATCCGACACGTGGGGAACGCAAATCCCCTGCGCGCCGCTCCTGTCGCAACCGATCCACGTCGCCTGTCGAAAGGACCTTGCAGCGCCGGCCCGGGAGACGTCCGGGAAGATGCTGAACCTGCGCTGCCGACCCGGACATACCTCCCGAGAACCCAGGCAATCCGGTCCGAGCTGCCTCCCATCGTCCGATCCAGCGACACCCGTTCGGCCCGAGCATCGCCCTCACGTTCCAACCGCTCCCGCCCCGTTCACACCTGATCCCGGCCCTCACCAGGCTCCGTTTCCCCGCGACGAACGGTGTGGACGGTCCCGGAGCGCACAGGTGCCTTGTCTGAGAAACGTTTTCTGACAATACTCCCCCACCGGTCAGTGGGATGGACAGAAGCGATGCACGGAGCGTTCAGATCATTTCTTCCGGACGAGATGCATCTCGAGAGTGCCGCGACCTTGCGGACGCTCAATGCCTTCGCCGTCGATCTCATCGCGATCCCCAACACCGAGGACCTGTTCTGGTATGTGGCGCAGAACGTGGTCGGCCGGCTCAACTTCGTCGATTGCGTCATCTACCAGGCCGACGCCGCGCAGACGATGCTGACGCAGGTCGCGGCCTGGGGCGAGAAGAACCCCTTCGACCGGGCGATCGTCAATCCGCTCCGCATCCCGTTCGGCGAGGGCATTACCGGGCAATCGGCACAGACCCGCCAGTCCATCGTCGTCGACGACCTCCTGCAGGATCAGAACTACATCCCCGACACCCGTCCCGCCCGCTCGGAGATCTCCGTCCCGCTGATCTCCAACGGCTGCGTCGTGGGAATCATCGACAGCGAGCATCCCGAACCCGGTGCCTTCGGCGCGGCGGAGCTCGAGGTGCTGATCACCGTCGCGGCCATGACCAGCGCCAAGCTGGAGCTTCTGGCGGAAGCCGAACGCTCGAGACAGCGCTATCACGACCTCGTCCAGTCGCACGCCGAACTGATGCGGGAGACCGGCAACCGCAAGGCGCTGGAGGCGGAGCTGTCGAACGCCCGCAAGCTCGAGGCGGTCGGACGTCTCACGGGCGGCTTCGCCCACAGCTTCAACAACCTGCTGACGGTGATCGCCGGCAATCTCGAACTGATCGACCACGAATGCGAGTCTCCCCAGATCCGCAGCAGCGTGAGCGAGGCGCGGACGGCCGCCGATCGCGGCGCCAAGATGATCCGGGACATGCTGGCCTTTTCGCAGAAGATGCATCTCGAGCCCCGGCGAACCGACCTGAACCTGCTGGTGGCCCGGAGTCGCGAGCGCAGCGGTCACTCGCTGAGGGACGGGATCGAGCTCGAGCTGGAGCCCGGTCTCTGGCAGGTGGACGTCGATCCGACCGCCGCCGAGATCGCCCTGACCAACCTGCTCCTGAACGCGCAGGAGGCGACGCCCGAGGGCGGCGGCCTGCGGATCGCGACCCGGAACATCCACTACGGCATCGACGACCTTCCCGATCCGGCGCTGAAGATCCCGCCCGGCCTCTACGTGCGTCTTTGCGTCACCGACGACGGCGCGGGCATCGCTCCGGCCGTGCTGCCGCGCATCTACGATCCGTTCTTCACCACCAAGCCGGTGGGCAGAGGCACGGGTCTGGGCCTATCGATGGTGAAGGGGTTCATGCAGCAGTCGAAGGGGGCGGTGGTGGCGCGCAACGCCGTTCCGCAGGGCACCACCTTCGCGCTCTATTTTCCGGCCGTCGCGGAATGACGTCAATACTCGGTTAACCTCAATACTCCAGAAAGGGTCGCAAATCCCGACGCGGCGCGCGCAATGTCATCGACATCTGAGATCAATCCCGGGACGGCGCTTCCCCTGATCGGCGTGGCCGACCTTCGGTCGGGCGATCCGGCGAAGATCCGGATCGTGGCGGACGCCATCGGGCGGGCGGCGCGGCAGTTCGGATTCTTCCGGATCTGCGACCACGGCATCGACCTGGCCCTCGTCGAGGCGACCTACGACGCCGCGCGCCGGTTCTTTCGCCAGCCCGATGCGGTCAAGCGGTGCTATTACATCGCCAAGAGCTCGAACCATCGCGGCTACGTCCCCTTCACGGAGAAGGGCGACTACCCCGACGAGGTGCACCGCAGCTACGAGGCCTTCGACCTGGGGCTCGACCTGCCGGCGGACGATTGCGACTATCTGGCCGGCAACCGGATGCTGGGTCCGAACGTCTGGCCGGACGTGCGCGGATTCCGCAGCGCCGTGACGACGTATTACGACCGCGTCTCGAAGCTCGGCCGCCTCATGTGTTCGGCGCTGGAGGTGCACCTGAACCTGCCGCCGGGCGCCATGACCGACCAGATGAGCAAACCGATCTCGCAACTGCGGCTGCTGCATTACGTCCGCGACATCGCCACCACCGATCACAAGTCGGTGAACATGGGCGCGCATACCGACTACGAATGCCTGACCCTGCTGCACACCCGCAACGAGGGGCTGCAGGTGATGACGCAGGACGACGTCTGGATCGACGTGCCCGCCGACCCGAACGTTCTGGTGGTCAATATCGGCGACATGCTGGAGGCCTGGACCGGCGGGCTGCTGCGCTCGACGCCCCACCGCGTCCTCAACCTCAGCCCGGAGCGCTTCTCGATGCCGTATTTCGTGGCCGCCAACCACGACACGATGATCGCGCCCTTCCCGCAACTCATGCGGCCGGACCCGGGCGCGGAGTACGAACCCTTCCTGGCCGGTGCGCATCTCGAGCGGATGCTGGTGCGCGACTTTCCCTATCTGCGGGATCCCAACCCGTGCCGCGCGGCGGTTTCGACCGCCAATCCGTTCGAACGGCGGATGAACCGGAACGCCCCCTGACGCATGCCGGACCTCGACACCCTTGCCGTCGTGGCGCTGGCGGGTTTCCTGCTGAGCGTGACCCCCGGTCCGTCGATGCTCTACGTGCTGTCGCGCAGTGTCGGGCAGAGCCGGGGCGCCGGCCTCGCCTCCGCGCTCGGCCTCGCGCTGGGCGGCGTGATCCTGGCCGTGGCGACCGCGCTGGGGCTTGCGGCGGTCTTCGCCGCCTTCGACTGGATGGCCCCAACGCTCCGGTTCGTCGGGTCGATCTATCTGGTCTGGCTCGGCGTCGACATGATCCGGGACGCCCGAAGCAATGCGCGGACGTCTCTGCGGGCCCGCGACGTGCGGCAGCGGTCGTTCCTCTCGATCGTCTGGCAGGGGATGCTGGTCGAACTGCTCAACCCCAAGACGGTGCTGTTCTTCGCGCTGTTCCTGCCGCCGTTCGTGGAGGTCGACGTGCCGGCCGGCGTCCGCTCGCAGCTTCTGGTGCTGGGCATTCTCGTGCCGCTGACGGCCGTGCCCTGCGATCTGCTGGTGGCCTGGATGGGCGGGACGGTGACGCGGATCGTCGACGGCCGGCAGACCTTTCGCGAGGCGCTGGCGTGGATCGGGGGGCTGATCCTCGTCGCCATCGCCGTGAACCTGCAG
>JBBQDX010000165.1:0-9915 GCA_038320125.1 Rhodobacterales bacterium
TCGGCTTCGAACCGGGCACGCGGGACCCGCAAGGTTCCGGTGCCGAAGGTGCCGGTGAGCTGCCGCTCGCGATGTCCGTGACGATAGCCCCTGGCCTGACCTTCGCCGCGACCGCAACGCAGGCGACCGGGAAACTCAGCGGGTTCCTCTTCGGACATCGTCTCGACGCTCGCCCCCACGCGCGCCCGCAGGCGATCCCCGATCGGGTCGTAACCGGTCCCGGCAGACAGCAGCGAGGCAGTCGAGCTCCCTGTCGTCTCGTTCATGGCGCAATGTCCCCGGCTGTTGCCGCCGCCGATTGGGAAGGCTTCAGCTCACCCGGAGATTACGTCACTGCTGAAGGAGTACCACTCCCGAGACGCGATGGAAATTTCGAGAAAAAACTATCGTTTTCTCATCGTAATCTGAATCTGGAAACCAGAAACAGTGGCCGGCTGCCCTATGCCATCGCAGAGATTGTCAGCACTTGGCCGCCCATTTCGTCCTCAAGGTAGATCTCGATAATCCGCTGGAATGACGTCTCGAACTCGAAGCCTGCATCGCGGGCGCGGGTCGTGTCGAAGTCGGCTGGCCAGCTCGCGACGATGCGGGCCACGATCGGGTCTGGGACGCGCTGGATCGGCGAAGCGGCCCCCTCCCCCGCAATCTCACGGAGGGTGGTAATCTCGTCAGCGACGGTGGCTGATCGCCCCGGCATGGCCAGACTTCGCCGCCTGCCGAGAACCGCCGTGTCCATCGTCGCGGCATGATCGAGGAGGCCCACGGCCGGTCGCGGACTGGCGCACCAGTGGCGGACGTCGTCGTGAACCGGAAGCAATGCTTCTTGCCCGTTGAGCGGTCCCCTCACGACTTAAGAGAAGAAGAAGGACGACGCCGCCTTGTTGGGGCGGCCCGGGCGGATGCAGATGGTCGGAAATCGGAGTCCGACCCCGTCGAGGAACTCCCGGCGAGAACAATCACCCGGCATCATCTCGCCCATGGCCTTCTAAGCTCCTGAGGAGGTCAGCGGCGTGATGTTGAAATCATCGAGGATGCGGTCCGGTAACGGCGCCCCGAACACAGTCAGCGAAGAGGCATGGACCACGGGGGCACGTATCCCTCGAACTCCCGGATCGCGTTCAACACCGCGCACGTGCCATCGCGGTTGATGCGGTAGCCCTTCTTCAGATCCGCCTCTGCCTCCCCCGACACGATCGCCGCATAGATGGACGACAATGTAGGGGGCGCCTCGATCGGCTTGCTGGTGGCCCCGGCTCCAACAGATCGACGGTGAGGCAGATCCGCTTGCCGGCAAACCCGGTTGCGACATCGGGCGTCAGCACGTCGGCAAGGGCCAGCGTATCGACGGCGGTGCCGCCGATCCGGCCGGTGGTGGCGACGTACTCGGTCAGCTTGCGGCCGATGATCCCGGCGGCACCGGTGATCAGGAGGTGCAGGGGTCAACCTTTACGAATGAGGATGCGCGCCACCGCATAGCTGTCGAGGTGCAGATCGCCGTCGAGGGCGGCAAGCTCATCCATGTACTCCACGGTTGCCGCAGCGGCGGCGAACCGTTCCGCATCGAGTATGGCGACCCGGCCGCTCGCGGGGGCACTGACGGTGACGGGGTCGGGTCCGGTCACGGCGATCCAGATCTCAGTGCCGGTCGGTGTCTCGGCGGCGAGGCCGCAGACCGGCCCGGAGGCCGACACCCCGAGATCGCGCAACGCAGCACCCCGCAAGCGGGCCAAGCCGCGCAACACATGGAACACCGGATAGACGCCGCCTGCTTCTTCAAACCAGCGTTGGGGGTCGTCCATCGTGGTGGCAACGGCGCCGAATGGCCCCGTGGTGCCGCCGAGGGCGATGGCAGACGCGCCACCTGCGGCGAAGTCGGCGAAGTAGCCCAGTGCCCAGACCGCACCAAGAAGGCCGCGCTGTCGCGGATCGTTGCGGTTCATGGCCTGACGGACGTTGCGCGGGTTGTCCTTTGCCGACGCGCCGTAAGGGTTATCGCGTATCCCGATGGCAGACGGGCCGACAGCCCAGGGCGTACCGTCCGCGATGCCGGTGGCCGAGGCGGCGATGGCGGGATGGGTTGCGCGCGACTGCATCAGCGACCTGTCGTCGCCCGCATGGACCAGTGGCGACGTGGTGAAGCTGACGAGATCAAGATGCTCCGTAGGTGGGCGTTTGCGGTTGAGTTCGGTGAAATAGGAGAACATCCCGCCGCCGATGCGTGCCTTCGGAAACGCCGCCCTAGCGGCGTCGTAGAGGGCGGCGGCCTCCGGTGCGATGGGCCAAACCGATCCGGGCAGCGTGCATTTCAGATCGGGCGCGGGCGAGACCAGCACCGTGCCGAATGGAGCGCCCAACGATGCGGCCGTCGCGCCAAGCGCCGCGATCTCGGCCGCCGCGCCCGCGTCGTCGGTCGCGGCGATCACCGCCTCGAGCCAAGGGTCGGCGTCCAGCGCCCGCGCCATCTCCAGCATCCCGGCCAGCGTCTGGCGCGAGTGGCCCGCGCGCGGATTGTGATGCAGGACGAGGTAGGCCGGCGCGAGGGCTTGAAGCTCTTCGATGACGGTCCGGCTGCCCGCCAAGTCTTCGGGCCGCAGCCCAACACCGACGGGCGGCAGGGCACCGAGCACGGCTCCAAGCGATAGGGCCACGGAGGCGACCGCGTCGACCGAACCACCTCTCCCGGTGACCGTCACCGTCACGGTCTGGTCGACCACTTCGCCCGGCGCGATGTGGTAGGGCCAGGGCATGGCCAGCGGGCGCACGTAGACCTTGTAGGAGGCGTCGGTCCAGTTGCGCTGATCCTCCATCTCGTAGGTGTCCCCTTCCATCACCGTCTCGACGCGTGCGCCGCCGGGCGTGACGTGAGTGAGGGCGCGCAGATCGAGCATCGGTTGCACGGGGTCGATGATCTCGGGGAACGTCCCCTGCACCTCGCGCCCGTCGGTATGGCGAATGGTGACGGGAGAGCCCGCGATGCCGTCGATCGGGTAGAGGACGACGAAGCCGGTGCGGTTCGTCTCGAATCCGGTCTCGGTTGTGCCCCCGCCATGGAACGTGAGGACGCCGTCCGCCCGACCTTCGATCACGGCGCCATAGGTGAAGCTTTGAACGTCGTCGCCCGCCACCGCACCGAAGGTCACGCGGAAGGCATCGTCCTCCTCGACAACCTCTAAATCGGCGATGTCGGGCGCGTAGGTGCCCCAGTCCCGGTCGCGCAGGATGAAGGACACCGCGCGGAGCACCTCTTCGCCATGCCAGCGGACGTGGCGCAGGTTGCCGGCCTCGAGCTCCGCCGAGAGGGGTCCCGCGCGCAACATGTGAGGCGGCGGCACGACCTCGTCGGTGCCGTAGAGCGCGATGACGCGAGATGGTGCTTCCACGTCTGAGCTCCCTATCCGCGCCCCGAGCGCCAATTGACGAGCCGTTCGGCCAGCAACGCCAGAATGATGATCGTGCCAATGGCCGAGCCTTGCCAGAATGGCGAGACCCCCATCAGGTTGAGGCCGTTGCGGATCATCACCATGATCAAAACACCCAGAAACGTGCCGACGATCGATCCCCGTCCGCCGTAGAGGCTGGCCCCTCCGATCACCACGGCGGCGATCGCGTCGAGTTCCAGCCCGTTACCCGCCATCGGATCGGCCGACATGACCTGCGCCAGGCTGAACGTCGCCGCCACCGCCGCCAGTGCGCCGGAAATGACATAGGGCAGGATCGAGTAGAGCATCGTCGAAAGGCCCGCCGCGCGCGCAGCCTCGAAGTTCGAGCCTATGGCGTAGATCGTGCGCCCGCCCTTCGTGTGGGTCAGGTAGCCCCAGGCCAGCAGGTAGAGGGCGACGAGGAACAGCACGTTGGCGGGGATTCCGAGGAATGTGGAATAAACGATCGCGTCCAGGTCGGGCGGCAGGCCGGAGATGCTGCGCTGGCCCGAGAAGATGAACGCGAGGCTGCGCCCGATCGCCATGATCCCGAGCGTGACCACGAAGGGCGCGAGCCCGAACGCCGCCACCAGAACGCCAGACAGCAGGCCGATGCCCGCGCCCGCCGCGACGGCCAAGGGAAGGGCGACGGGGATGGGCATCACCTGCAGCGCCTGCGCGAGGACGATCCCGGTCAGCCCGAACACCGCGCCCACGCTCAGGTCGATGCCGCCGGTGAGGATCACGAAGGTCATGCCGATGGCGACGATACCGATCACCACCGACTGGTCGAGGATGTTGAAGATGTTGCGCTCGGTCAGAAAGAACGGCGACGCGAGCGACAGCAGGATCGCCAGAAGGAGCGCCAGGCCGAACATTCGGAACTCGAGGCTGCGCAGCACGGTGGCGAGGGGGGACGGGCGTGCGGAGCCGGTCCGACCGGCCGCCCCGGGGCGGGGGAGGTCCGTCATGCGGCCTCCTCGGTGGCGCGGGTGAGGGCCAGGACCTCGTCGCGGAGTTCGGTCGCCGGGGGCAGGGGCGCATCGGCCGGAAAGGTCAGTCCGATCCAGCCCAGATCGTGGCCGCGCCGGTCGGTCATCTGCGTCAGAAGCGTCCGCAGGTCGCCATCGGTCGTGAAGCCGTCCGCGCGCAGCCGAAGCGCCTCCGGGATGGGCGTCTCACCAGCCAACGCGGCCTCACCCGGGCGCAGGCCCGACAGGGGCGGACCGGCCAGGGCGAGGCAGATCGTCTCCTCCCCATCGATCAGGCTCCAGGTGGCATTGCACCCGTGCCTTGTCGCCAGCCGGTGCAGCAGCGCCTGATTGCGCGCGGTGGAGGTGCGGGGGGCGGCAAGCAACGTCAGCTTCTCCTCGGTCAGCCGGGCGCTCGGCAAATCGGCGATGCTGATGCCGTCGGATACGACGACGATGCGTTCGGCAAGGCCCAGCAGCTCCACGAAGTCCGACGAAATGACGATGACGGCGAGGCCGGCGTCGGCGGCATCCTGCAGCAGGCGATAGATCGAGGCCCGCGTGCCGATATCGACGCCCTTGGTCGGCTCGTCGAGGATCAGGATGTCGGGGTCCGTGAGCAACCAGCGGGCGATGATGATCTTCTGCTGCATGCCGCCCGAGTAGTCGAGCATGCTGGTATCGAGCCTGTCGGCAGGCAGGCCGAGATCGGCGATCAGCGCGGCCACCCGATCGGCGCGCCGCCCGTAGCCGTGGCCGAAACGACGGTGCTTGCCCATGGCGGCCAGCATCAGGTTCTCGCGCACCGACAGGTCGGGGACGATGTTCTGCGCCCGTCGATCCTCGGGCACGAAACCCAGACCCGCACGGACCGCGTCCGAAGGGCGGCGCAGCGGAACGGAGACACCGCGAACGCGGATTTGGCCCGCCTGGCGTGAGCGAAGGCCCCAGATCGCCTCCATCGCCTCCGACCTTCCGGCCCCGACCAGCCCGCCGAGGCCCAGGATCTCGCCCGCGCGCACGTGGAACGAGACGTCGCGCACGTGCGGAAGCGCGCGCAGACCGCGCACCTCGAAGACCGTATCGCCAATGTCGGCCTCGGCCACGGCGCGGCTACGATGAATCGCGCCGATGTCGCGCCCGACCATCGCCTGTATGATGTCGCCTTGGCTGAGCGTGCCGGTGGCCACGTCCTCGAGGATCGTGCGTCCCTCGCGCAGGACTGTCACGCGGTCGGTGATGGCGAAGACCTCCTCAAGCCGGTGCGACACGAAGGCCAGCGCCCGGCCCTCGTCCCGAAGCGTGGCCAAGATGTCGAAGAGCCTATCCACCTCGGTGGCCGACAGCGAGGCCGTCGGTTCGTCGAAGATAACCAGCCGCGCGTCGAGCGCCAGCGCCTTGGCGATCTCGACGAGCTGGCGCTGCGCGGCCGACAGGAGCCGGACCTCCGCGTCGAGCGGCAGGACGTGCTCGTGCCCGAGACCCCGCAGCAGCGACGTCGCCCGCACCCGTAGGGTTCCGAGCGACAGCCGCCCGGGCGTTGCGAGATGCGGCAGGAAGATGTTCTCGAGCACCGACAGGTCGGGCGCCAGCGACGTCTCCTGCGCCACCAGCGCGATGCCCCGCCCCAGCGCGTCGCGCGCCGAGCCCAGGGACAGCGGCGCGCCGTGGAAGGCGAGGTCGCCACCGGTGGGGCGGATATGGCCCGAGACAATGCGCGACAGCGTGGACTTGCCCGCCCCGTTGGCGCCGAGCAGGCCCACCACCTCGCCGGGCCGCAGCGTCAGCGACGCATCGGTCAGCGCGCGGGTGCTGCCGAACGACTTCGACACGCCGCGCGCCGTCAGCAACGGCAGGGCTCGGAGAGCCTCGTCGGGATCAGGCATCGACGTCGATCCGGAGGGCCGAGGCGAGGCGCCCGCCCCGGCGCGGTCCGTCATTCCATCTCGTTGGCGAAGACCGTCTCCTTGATCGTCGGCAGCATCTCCTCGATGTTGGACGACGTCACGATCAGGATCGGGACGGTGATCTCCTTTTCGGGCGTGCCGCCGTCCAGATGCGAGACTATCGCCTTCGCCGACTCCACGCCCATCAGGTAGGGCTGCTGCATCCCCGACACGACCAGCTCGCCCGATTGCAGGAGAGGCACGAAGTCCGGGATGCCGTCGAACGCGGCCACCAGCACCTCGCCGTCCATCCGCGCCGCCTTGATCGCGCGCAGAGCGCCCAGCGTCGGCCCGTCGGTCTGCACGAACATCGCGCCAAGGTCCGGGTTGGCCGTGATCATGTCCTGCGTGAAGCGGAAGGTCTCGTCGGCCGTGTAGGCCTGCATCTGCTGCAAGCCAGCGTCGCCCTCGATCCCGGCCTGCGCCAGAGCATCCTTGAAGCCCTTGGTCCGGGCCTGACCGTTCAGTCGTGCCTGGCTGATGCCGACGATGCCCACGGTCGCGTCGGTCTTGCCGGCGGCCTCCATCGCTTCGGCAAGCGCCACGCCCACCCCGTTCGCGCCCTCGTAGTTGTTCGAGCCGATCACCGAGACGTACTCGCCCGAATCCGTGCCGATATCGGCGATCACCACGGGGATCCCGGCATCCTGCGCCAGCTGAAGCACCGCCGGGGCGGTAGACGAGTCGGTGGGCGACAGCACGATCCCCGCCACGCCCCGCGCGATGGCGTCCTGCGCGTTCTGCAGCTGTGTCTGCGGATCGTTGGTGGAATCGAGCGCGGAGAAGCCGTAACCCTCGGCCTCCGCGACCGACTTCACACCCTCCGAGACGTAGCGCCAGAACGCGAGGTCAAGGCCCGGCGTCATATAGACCAGTTCGCCCTTGTCCTGCGCCGTCGCGGGGGCGGCGAGGCCCAGTGCGGCGGCGAGGGCAGCGGCGGCCGTGCCCATCAATGTCCTGCGTCTCATCATCTCGTCTGTCCCTCCCAAGGAAAACTACCGAATGCCCGGCAGACGGATCGTCCGGCATCGAGACAGCGCCCGGATCGCCGGGGCCATCGTCATCTCCCGATGGACATCACGTTCCGACGCTTCTCATGACTGGTCTGGACTTTAGACCAATAATGGCGTCTGTCAACGACGTCACACGTCCTGGCCGCCTGTTCCGCCGGAAGGTCTTCTGCTAGGCGGCAGGGGCAGGAGGAACCGATGGGATCCCGAGAACGGCGTCCGGCCGACAGCACTCGCGAACTGCTCGGCGACCTGCCCCGCCAGTCCGTACGGGAAGTGATCGCAGGCAAGCTGGCGGGGCTGGTCTCGTCGGGGATATTGTCGGTCGGTGACGCCCTGCCCAGCGAGCGCGAGCTGGCCCTTTCCCTGGCGGTTAGCCGCGAGACGATCCGCGGCGCCATCGCGATCCTCGCCGCACGCGGCATCCTTCGGGTCACGCAGGGCGCGCGCACGGTCGTTGCGGGCACCGATCTCACCGGTATCGCCTCTCCGATGGCGATGCCGCGTCTGGAAGGCCCCTACCGATTGGAGGCGGTCCACGAGGCGCGTTTGCTGGTGGACCACCAGATCGCCGCCGACGCGGCTCGCGGCGCCACCGACGACGTCCTCGCTGCCATGCGGCGATCGCTTGCAGCACAGGAGGCCTGCGGCGACGATGCCGTGCGCTTCCTGATCGCGGATCGGGAGTTCCACAATCTGCTCTATCGTGCGTCGGGCAACGACGTGATGGCCGACATCGCCATGTCGTTGCACAATCATCTTCTCGACCATCGCCGCCGGATCGTTGCGCGTCCGGGCGCCGTCGCCGTCAGCATCGCGGATCACCGCGCCATCGTGGCGGGGCTCGAACGCCGTGACGTCGAGGCCACGATCGATGCGGTCTCGACGCATACGACGCGCATCTACGAGACGACGCGCGGCTTCCTGCAAGACCAGGCCGGGCAATCCCGGCCCGATCCCAGCCTCATTCGGGCACGTTCGGCAGCGAAGCCATGAACGCCGCCAGATCGTCCGCCCAGTATTTCGCCGAAAACGAGGTTCCGTGCCCTGTGGTCTCGGCACTCTCGGGGATGATCACGAGCTTCGCATCCGGGATCGCCGCCATCCCCTCGGCGAGCATCGGCAACTCCACCGGGTTGCGCTCGTCGTCCTCGCTCAGGATCACGAGCACCTTGGCCTCGATGTCGCCCAGCTTCGGCGTCGGGTCGAAGTTGCGCGAGGCGTTCCACATGTACATGACATTGTTGGCGTCGCCGACCTCCTGGTTGGCCTTGATCTCGTCGACATAAGCATCTGCCATCTCCCGGGTCGCGCCCTGCTCCTGCAGCTTGAGGTTGCCGCCGGACGTCGCCAGCCCGAACCACGCGCTCTGCGCCCGGAGCATCGGCGGCTGCTCCTCGTAGTTGCCCCCCATCCAGGCCGGATCGTCGCGCACCGCGTCGATGACCATGCGGCGCATCATCCAGTTGCGCCCCGACATCGGGCCCGGGAGCGAAGCCATCGGCACGCCTCCATCCATGAAGTCGGGATACTCCGTCAGCCAGGTCCAGGTGAGCATGCCTCCCATGGAGAACCCGATCTTGAGGTGCAGGCGGTCGATGCCGAGGCCGTCCTCCAGCAGCAGCTTCTGCGCGTTCACCATGTCCAGGAGCGTCTGCTCGGGAAAGTCGGCGCGCAGACCGTCGGACGGCTTCGAGCTTTCGCCGGTGCCGATCGCATCCACGAGGATGAGGTAGTACTTTTCGGCGTCGAGCGGCTGTCCCGGACCATAGAGCTCGTCCGCGAAAGCGGCGCCGAGCATCGAGGCCCCGCTGCTCGTCGTGCCGTGCGTGATCAGCACCGGAGCGCCGGAGGGATCGCCGATGGTCATGTAGCCGACCTTCATCTCAGGCAGCATCTCGCCGCTCTCGAACTGGAAGTTCTCTATGACGAAAACGCCCTTCTGAGGCTCCGGATATTCCGCCGCCACCGGCATGGACGTCGTCACGACGATTGCGGCTGCAGCCGCCATTCCCCGAAGTCTCACAATGGTCTCCTCCCATGGCCCGCCAGCAGGTTTACTGGTCTTGATGACGTACCAGTCAGCCAATCAGGCGAAGGAGGTGTTGTCAATTCTGGAGGCTCCGTTGCCCGGATCGCTCGAAGGGCAGCCGCCATCCTTCTTGACGGGGGTCAGTCGGCAGGCTTCGTGACTGGGATGCAGGGGGCGGTGTAGCGGTTGGGGATGGCGATGCGGACCTGGAGTTCGGCGGTCTGACGGCCATGTCGCTTGCCATCAGCTTCTGGCCGAGGAGCTTGACGCAGTTCATCTTCGCCTCGACCCGGCCGCGGCGGTGGTAGCTGCTCCATCTACCTTTCAACCACCCTCGAGTCGCCGCTGGCGTTCTCCATGTTGATCGGGGGAAATCGGTTGTGGTTCCTTGTCTGACACCAACAATGTCCGGCACCCACAATCGAGCAGGTGCCGACGTGGGATCCTGAGTGGATGAGGAGACGGCCGCTTGCGGTGTCGAGGACGCTCGGCTGAACAGGCGGCAGGGCTTGATGCTGGCAGCGATGGGAGAGAGGT
>JBBQDX010000166.1:0-9888 GCA_038320125.1 Rhodobacterales bacterium
TTCAGGGTCGCGGGGCTGCCGCTGCCGTTCCTGCTCGGGCCGCTGCTGGCCTGCCTCGTCTCGGCGCTCTGCGGCGTGCGGCTCGCCACCTGGACGCCGCTGACCGACACGATGCGCACGATTCTGGGCGTGGCCGTCGGCGCCGCGTTCACGCCGGCGATCGTCGGGCAGATGGGCGACGTGCTGGCCTCGCTGGCGCTGGTGCCGCCGTTTCTGCTGGCCTGCGGCGTGCTGGGCTATCCCTACCTGCGGCGGGTCGCGGGCTTCGATATGCCGACCGCGTTCTACTCGGCGATGCCGGGAGGCTTGCAGGACATGCTGCTCTTCGGCGAGGAGGCGGGCGGCGACCCGCGCTCCATGTCGCTGCTGCATGCCACGCGCATCCTGCTGATCGTGACGATCCTGCCGCTGATCCTGTGGCTCTGGTGGGGCATCGATCTCGCACTCCCGCCCGGCGCCCCCGCCGCGTCGCTGCCGTGGCAGGAACTGGCGATCATGGGGGTCGCGGGGATCGTCGGATGGCGGGTGGCTGCGCGGATCGGCATGTTCGGCGCCTCGATCCTGGGTCCGATGATCCTGACGGCGGCGCTGGCCCTCTCGGGCGTGATCGAGCACCGGCCGCCGGCAGAGGCGATCCAGGCGGCCCAGTTCTTCATCGGCATAATCGTGGGCGTCAAATACACCGGCATCACCTTCGGCGAGGTGCGTCGCATCCTGGTCGCGGGTCTCGGGCATGCCGTGATCCTCGGCGCCGTCACCGCGGTCTTCGCGGAGGTGGCGTTCGAGATGGGGATCGCACCGCCGCTCGAGACGATCCTCGCCTTCGCGCCGGGCGGACAGGCGGAGATGGCAGTGCTGGCCATCGTGGCGGGGGCAGACGTCGCCTATGTGATCGCGCACCACGTCCTCAGGATCGTCATCGTCATCCTCGGCGCGCCGCTGGTGTTCCGCCTCCTGAAATAGGCCGGCGTGAAGGGGCGGAGGACGACGCGGGGCGGACGGGAGGCGGGGCGCGGCGGGGATGCCGATCGGCGACACGGCGGGTCACAACAGCGTGGACGGAGGGGCGCCGGCCGAACCTTTCCTCTATGAAGGGGCGTTGTCCCACCAAAGGAGACCGCCATGACCCTCGCCCGACTGCTTCCGCTCGCCGCCCTGTCCCTCTTTGCCGCCGCTCCCCTGCGCGCCGAAACCGCCGTCCTGGCGGGCGGTTGCTTCTGGTGCGTCGAATCCGACTTCGAGTCGGTCGAGGGCGTCGGCGACGTCGTCTCCGGCCTGACCGGCGGCACCACGCCCGACCCGACCTATCGCAGCCACGGCGACCATATCGAGGCCGCCGCCGTCCCCTTCGACGAGACCGCGGTCAGTTACCGCCAGATCCTCGACCTCTTCTTCCGCTCGATCGATCCGCTCGACGCCGGCGGGCAGTTCTGCGACCGGGGTGCAACCTACGCCACGGCCGTTTTCGTGGACGGGCCCGAGCAGCGCGCCACCGCCGAGGCGGCGAAGGCCGATGCCGAAGCGGAGCTGGGCCAGGAGATCGTCACGCCGATCCTGGATGCGGGGGAGTTCTTCCCGGTCGACGACTACCATCAGGACTACTACAAGTCCTCCGACCGCATCGCGGTAAGCTCGCTGGGCATCGGCGTGCCGAAGTCGGAAGCCTACCTGCGCTACCGGGAAGGCTGCGGACGCGATGCGCGGGTGCGGGCGCTCTGGGGCGACGACGCGCCGTTCGTCAACCACAAGACCGGCAGCTAGCCGCGCTTCCAGCCCCGCCGCGCGCCCGGCGTCTTCGAATGGAAGCCGGCGGGGCGTTTGGCGATCCAGGCGACGAACTTCGCCAGCCGGGGATGCTCGCGCAGCTTCGCGGGGGTGTTCCAGAGGCGGGCAAGTTCGGCCTCGGATGCGGTGGCGTGGACCTCGTTGTGGCAGATCTGATGCATCAGAGCCGTCGGCCCGCCCTTTCCGCCGCGCAGCTTCGGGACCAGATGATGCAGGCTCTGCGGCGTGCCCGGCAGGACGGGGCGCAGGCAGAGGGCGCAACGGGCAGGCGCGGTCCCTGCGGTCTGGTCTGGCGGCGCGTCCTCTGGCATGGCGGCAAGGATGGACCGGACGGACGACAGGGCAAGGGTGGCGGTGATCGGCGCGGGGCCCGCGGGCCTGATGGCGGCCGAGGCGGCGGCGACCGCGGGGTGCGCCGTGGACGTCTACGAGGCGATGCCGAGCCCGGCGCGCAAGTTCCTGATGGCGGGCAAGTCGGGGCTGAACATCACGCACGACGGGGACGGTTCGACGCTCTACGGCTGCCCACCGCTTCGCCCCATGCTCGACGCCTTCGGCCCCGGCGCGGTGCGGGCATGGATGGACGGGCTCGGGCAGGCATCGTTCGCGGGATCGACGGGGCGGGTGTTTCCCGTGGCGATGAAGGCGTCGCCGCTCCTGCGCGCATGGCTTGGCCGACTGGACGGGCTGGGCGTGACCTTGCACCGGCGGGCGCGCTGGACCGGGTGGGACGGGGCCGCACCGGCGGTCGACGGGGCGCGGGTCGGCGCGGGGGCCACCGTGCTGGCCGTGGGCGGCGCGTCGTGGCGACGGCTGGGCTCGGACGGGGCCTGGGCCGATGTTCTGGACGACGTGGCGGCGTTCCGGCCGGCGAACGTCGGGTTCGTCGTGGACTGGTCGGCGCATATGGCACGGCATTTCGGGGCGGCGGTGAAGAATGTCGGGTTGATCGTCGGCGGGGTGACGCACCGGGGGGAGTTCGCCGTTTCCGCCAAGGGGCTGGAGGGCGGCGGGCTCTATCCCCTGACGCCGATGTTGCGGGACGGGGCGGCGCTGGCGCTTGACCTGAAGCCGGACCTGACGGAGGCGGAGGTGCGGGCGCGGCTGGCGGGTGGGTCGAAGGACAGCCTGCCTAACCGGCTCCGCAAGGCGCTCCGCCTCGATCCGGTGCAGATCGGCCTGCTGATGGAGTTCGGGCGCCCCCTGCCCGACGATCTCACGCCGCTCATGAAACATCTGCCGGTACCGCTGCGGGGGCCGCGCCCGCTGGACGAGGCGATCTCGACGGCCGGCGGCCTGCGCTGGAGGGCGGTGGACGAGGGGCTGATGCTGCGCGCCCGGCCGGGCATCTTCGCCGCCGGCGAGATGCTCGACTGGGAGGCGCCGACCGGTGGCTGGCTGCTGACCACCTGCCTCGCCACCGGGCACTGGGCGGGGCGGCATGCCGCGCGATGGGCGCACGCGCGCATGTAGGCCGCCCTCCGGTCGGGGCCGCGCCGGTCCGGGCGTTCGCTAAGCGCAGGGAACTCCCCCTCACCCGCCGGCGCCTCCCCCGCGGCCCGCATCAGCCCCGGGCGAGCGCCCTTTCGAAGGCGGGGCGCGCCCGCATCCTGTCCATATGCGAGCGCAGGACATCGGGCAGGTCGAGGCCCAGTCCGCTGGCCCAGCCGCAGCAATGGGCAAGCAGGATGTCGGGAATCACCGGCCCATCGCCCAGAAGGAATGGCCCGTCGCCCAGCAGGTCGGCCATGACGGTCGCGTATTCACCGAACTGCCAGCGCAGCGAGGCCTTCACCTCCGGCACGCGGCGCTCCTCGGGCAGCACGAAACTGTGCTTGGCGTAGGCCCAGAGGACGGCGTCGAACGTCTCGTTGATGGTGTTGGTCAGCGCGTCCTGTTGGGCGCGCCGGAAGCTGCCCGCCGGATGGGTGAAGGCCTCGTGGCGGTCGGCGAGGAAGGTCATCATGGCGACCGAGTCGAACACCGGCCCCTTGCCCTCGACCTCCAGCACCGGGATCTTGCCCAGGGGCGACAGGGCGAAGGCTTCAGGCGAGCGCGGCGCCGTCGGCACGAACGCGAAGTCGACGCCGAGCTCCTCCAGAAGCCACAGCGGACGCATGGCGCGGCTCTTGATCTGTCCGTGAAGTCTGTACATGTCGGCCTCCCTGCGGCGGAGGATGAAAGGACCGGAGCCCAACCGCAAGCGCCGTCGGGAGGAGTCCGGCCGCAAGCCCTGACGGCCGTCAGGCGCGCGCCATCATCGCCAGCCGGATCAGCGCCCGCTCCATGACCGCCATCTGCGGCGCAGGGGAGGCGGAGCGCAGGGTGAGGTCGGTGTCCATCAAGAGCGACAGCGCCTGTTCCAGCCGCGCGGTGCCCCAAACGCGGGCCTGCCGGGCGATGGCCTCGCGGTTGGGGCCGTAGGGCGGCGCGCCGGCGGCGGCGACGCCGTGCAGCTGCTTGAAGTGCATCGTGGCGAAGATGACGAGCGTGACGGCGGCCACCCCCTGCCCCGAAAGCCGCCGCATCAGCGGGCCGATGTCCGCGGCGCGACCCTCGGCGGCGGCGAGGACGATCTCGTCGGTCCCGGCGTCGATGGTGGCGGGAGCCATGAGCGCGACCATGGCGGCGGTGACCGGCTCGCCGCCCGCGTAGAGCCCGATCTTGGTGAGGGTCTGGCGGAAATCGCCGGGGTCGAGGCGGCGGGCCAGCGCGTCGATGTCGTGGCGCGCGCCCGCGTCGGGGGTCAGGCCCTCGGCGGCGAGTGCGGCCTCCACCTCCTCACGCCCCATCGGCTCGTCGTAAAGGCCGATGGCGGCGGCCCTGGCGTGTTTCTCGAAACCGAGGCGCAGCTTCGAGGTCTTCTTCAGCGCGCCGGCGGTGACGACGAGGGCGGCATCGCCGGTGGCCCAGTCGGCCAGCGCGTTCAGGACCGGACCGGCCTGGGCGTCCGTCACCCCGTCGACGAAGACGATGCGGGGGCCGGGGAAGAACCCGGTGGCCTTGAGCGCGTCGGCCACCGCCGTCGGGTCGGACTTCGCCTCGCTCCCCGACATCCGGGTCAGGCGCATCTCCTCGTCGGCCTTCGGACCGGCGAGGGCGGCGACGAGCTCCTGTCGCCGCAGCGCCACGCGCATCGCGTCGGCTCCGTAGATCAGCGCCCCCGCCGTGCCCTTGTCGGGCCTGGCGAAGAAGCGCGTCGCGGCCGCCCCCCGCAGGTTCACGGTGCGAGGCCGTCCGCCTCGGAGAGCAGCCGCGTGACGACGCGATCGGCCAGGATGATGGCGAGGCGACGGGTCGCGTCGCGCTCCGATGCGAGGGTCGAGATGGTCGAGCCGGTGGCGGAGAAGGAGGTGAACCCCGCCTCCTGCCCGGTCAGCACCGGCACCGTCGCGTCCACCGGCACGAGCCGCCAGACGAGCCGGCCCTCGATGTTGAAGCGGGTGATGTTGTTGGAGCCGTCGATGGCCAGCGACACGGTCTCGGTGTCGATCGTGTAGTCGAGGTCGTAGCGCGGCGACGTCGGGCGGCCGATGCGCTCCTCCAGTTGGCGGACGAAGGCGAAGGTCAGGTCGGTGTCGGGCTCCGTCGCGCGGATGGCGCCGCGCAGGGCGGTGCCGCCGCCGCCGGGGCCGTAGACCGGCTCGAACCCGCAGGCCGCGAGAGTGCCGGCAAGGCTGGCAAGGGCGGCAATGGCGCCCCTACGCGACCACATTGACGATCCTTCCGGGCACCACGATCAGTTTTCTCGGCGCACCGCCGTCCAGCGCGCGCAGCACCGCCGCGTCGCGCAGCACGAGCGCCTCGATGGCGGGCGTGTCCATGTCCTTCGGCACCGTGATCTCGGAGCGGCGCTTGCCGTTGATCTGGATCGGCAGGGTCACGGTGTCGTCCACGAGGAGCGCGGGATCGGCCTCGGGCCAGGGCGCGGTGGTCACGAAGCCCGCGCCGCCTGTCATCTCCCAGATTTCCTCCGCAAGGTGCGGCGTCATCGGGGCCATGAGCTGCGCCAGCACCCGCATCGCGGCGCGGCGCGCCTCGGCCCCGGCGTCGGATTTGTGCAGGACGTTCGTGAACTCGTAGAGCCTGGCCACGGACTTGTTGAAGGCGAATCCCTCGATGCCCCCGGTGACGTCCACGACGGCGCGGGCGGTCGCGCGGGCGAGGTCCGCGTCGGCCCCGTTGGGTGCGCGGTCGGCACGGGCGATGTCCTCGGCCAGCCGGTGGACGCGGCGCAGGTGCTTGTGCGTGGCCTCCGCCCCGGCCGCCGTCCACTCCACGTCACGCTCGGGCGGACTGTCGGACAGGACGAACCAGCGGGCGGTGTCGGCCCCGTAGGCGGCGATGATGTCCTGCGGGTCGACCACGTTGCGCTTGGACTTGGACATCTTGGCGGAGGGGATGATCTCGATCTGCTCGCCTGTGACGCGCACGGTGCCGGTCGCCAGGTCCACCTCCTCGGGCAGGTGGTAGACCGGGCGGCCGCGGCCGTCGCGGGTCTGGTAGATGGCGTGCGTCACCATGCCCTGCGTGAAGAGCGCGGCGAACGGCTCCTCGGTGCCCTCCGGCAAGTGGCCGGTGACCTGCATCGCGCGGGCGAAGAACCGTGAGTAGAGCAGATGCAGGATCGCGTGCTCGACGCCGCCGATGTACTGGTCGACGTTCATCCAGTAGGCCGCATCCTCCGCCACGGTGGGGGTAGCGGCGCGCGGCGCGGTGAAGCGGGCGTAATACCAGGACGAATCGACGAAGGTATCCATCGTGTCGGTCTCGCGCCGCGCGGGCTTGCCGCAGGCGGGGCACGGCACGTCGCGCCACGTCGGATGCCGGTCGAGCGGGTTGCCGGGCACGTCGAAGGTCACGTCGTCGGGCAGGACGACGGGGAGGTTCGCCTTCTTCTCGGGCACCGCACCGCAGTCGGCGCAATGGACCACCGGAATCGGACAGCCCCAGTAGCGCTGCCGCGACAGGCCCCAGTCGCGCAGGCGGTACTGGGTCCGGGCCTTGCCCCAGCCTCCCGCCTCGTAGAGCGCGAGGGTGCGGTCGATGGCCTCCTGGCAGGTGATCTCCAGGCCCGGCTCGCCGTGCCAGCAGACGTAGCGGACCTTCGTGGTCTTCGGAGGCACATAGGCCACGTCCGCGACGCCCTCGTCGCTGCCCAGGGGCTTGAACACGTCGATGACGTCCAGCCCGTATCTGCGGGCGAAGTCCAGATCGCGCTGATCGTGCGCCGGGCAGCCGATCACGGCCCCCGTGCCATACTCCATCAGCACGAAGTTCGCGATGAAGAGCGGCAGTTCGACGGAGGGATCGGCCGGATGGGTCACGGTCACGGACGTCAGGTGGCCGAGCTTCTCGGCCTTTTCCATTGCGGCCTCGGTCGTGGGCATGGTCCGGCAGCGGGCGTTGAAGGCGGCGATCTCCGGGTCCGTCTCCAGCGCCTTCGCCAGCGGGTGGTCGGCCGCGATCGCGGCGAAGGTCGGGCCGAGCATCGTGTCGGGCCGGGTCGTGTAGATGGGCAGGGCGTCGAAACCGGCGGGCGCACCCTTCAGCCCGAAGTCGAAGGAGAGCCCGCGCGACTTGCCGATCCAGTTCTCCTGCATCAGGCGGACCTTCTCGGGCCATTTGTCCAGCGTGCCGAGCCCGTCCAGCAGCTCCTCGGCCATGCCGGAGATGCGGAAGAACCACTGCGTCAGCTCGCGCCGCTCGACCTCGGCCCCCGACCGCCAGCCGCGGCCGTCCTCGACCTGTTCGTTGGCAAGCACCGTCATGTCGACCGGGTCCCAGTTCACCGTGGCGGACTTGCGATAGACCAGCCCAGCTTCCAGCATGTCGAGGAACAGGGCCTGCTGCTGGCCGTAGTACTCCGGGTCGCAGGTGGCGAACTCGCGGGACCAGTCGATGCTGAGGCCCAGGGGCTTCATCTGCCCGCGCATCACGTCGATGTTCTGGTAGGTCCAGTCCTTCGGGTGGCCACCGCTCGCCATCGCGGCGTTCTCGGCGGGCATCCCGAAGGCGTCCCACCCCATCGGGTGCAGCACCGAGAAGCCGCAGGCCATCCTGTAGCGGGCGATCACGTCGCCCATCGCGTAGTTGCGGACGTGACCGATGTGGATGCGCCCCGACGGATAGGGGAACATCTCCAGCACGTAGTATTTGGGCGCTGCACTGCGGGTGGCGCGGAACAGCGACGCCTCGTCCCAGGCGGCCTGCCACTTCGCCTCGATGGCGGCGGTCTCGTAACTCATGGGGTCGGTCCTCGGTCCGACGCTCGGGCGGACGCCTGATCCCGGGGCGTTCCGGGCGTGGGTGATCTGTCTAGAGGTTGCTGTCGCGGATGCGCAGCTGGCGGGCGCGGGTCAGGATGGCATCCTCGACGGCGCGCTGGGTCTCGCGGCTCGCCGCCCCGCCCCGGGTGCGCAGCGCCACGTTCAGGCTGCGCGCGTCGAGCGCCGGATCCTGGATCAGCACGGTCGCCTGATAGGCCTGCCCGCCGCCCGGCGGAGTACCGTAGCCGAACTGGATCACGCCCGAAAACGGGTCGGCGTTCTGCACGGGAAGGAAGTTCAGCACGTCGAGCGTGGCGGACCAGAGGTAGCGGTTCACCTCCAGCGTGACGTTCGGGTCGGAATCGTTGTTGAAGAGATCGAACACCGAGGACTGCCGGGGATTGGCCCGCTCCGTCCGCGCGATCGTCGCGGGGTTCTCTTGCGCGGCGATACGCTCGGCCCGCGACGGACCGAACGCCGCACCGCCGCAGCCCGAGAGCGCCACGACCGCGACCATCGCCGTCGCAGCGCGCAGCATCGCCCTGTCCCGCACCGCCGCTTCCAGCATCGCCGTGCCCAGCATCGTATCCCCCAACAGGCCCCAGTAGAGTTGCGCCCTGCCTTAGCCCATGCGGGGGCCCGCAAACAAGGTGCCGCGGCATCGCGCAGCCCCGACCGCCGCAGGCCGGCGCCCGGCAGGCGCGCGGCGGGGACGCGCTTCGGGCCGCCGGCGGGCCACGCGCGGATCACTGTGGCACGAAAACACCACGGACCCGGCCAATTCCGGACCGGACCGGGCAGGGACGTTGCGACAACGGGTCCGATAGCGGAAATGACAAGCACGCCCAACGCGATTCCCGTGGTGGGGACGACCTGAAAAACACGAGGGACAATCATGAAAAGAGTTCTCTTCGCTTCGACCGCGCTGGTCGCGTTCTCCACCGCCGTTTCGGCCGAAGTCCTGCTCACCGGTAACGCTGAGATGGGAATTCTGTCCAGCGAGCGCCTCGACTTCGACCGGGCGGGCGACGGATTTGTGACGGAAGACAAGGTCGGATTTCACACCGACATCGACGTGACCTTCACTATGTCGGGCGAGACCGACGGTGGTCTGGTCTTCGGTGCGAACATCGACCTTGATGAAGGCGGCAACGGTGAGCCGTTTGAGAATCCGCGGACGCAGGGCGGCGAGAGCATCTTCCTGTCTGGTGGCTTCGGCACCTTGACAGCAGGTGACACCGACGGCGCGGTGGACTGGGCAATGACCGAAGTCGCGTTCAATTCGGGCTCTCTCGGTGACGACGAAACCCTTCACGGTGGTTTCAACGCCAACAGCGGTCTCGACGGCCTCTACGACGGCCAGATCCTGCGTTACGACTACTCTGTCGGTGACTTCGGCGTCGCGGTGTCGGCCGAGATCGACGACAGCGACGGCGAGGGCAACGACGACGTCTTCGGTATCGGTGCGCGCTACCAGATCGACTTGGGCGGCTCGGAGATCAGCCTCGGTGCCGGTTACCAGGTCGCCGCGGTCGCCGACGTCGACGTGGACACCTATGGTCTGTCGGTCAACACCACGATCGCGGGCTTTGCGGTCGGACTGTCCTACATGAGCTACGAGAATCACGTTCCCGGTGCGGCTATCGCGGACGGCAACTTTGGCGGCTTCCTTGACGATTTTAATGACGCGCTTCCGGAGGCTGATCAGGAACGGGTGCAGAACGGCCGCCTCCTGACCCCGGGCGACGACTCCGACCATATCGGCATCGGTGTCGGCTACACCGTCAGTGGGGTTCTGCTCAGCGCCAACTACGGTAAGTACGAATCCGACGCT
>JBBQDX010000167.1:0-9658 GCA_038320125.1 Rhodobacterales bacterium
AGGCGCGATCATGCCTTCCCGATCCTCACTGTCGCGATTGTGCGGCATGTTGACGACATGGCCAAGCTGTTGCAACCCGATCCTGCGCCGCTGCCGGAAGCCGGATGCAGCCGTTCCAAGCGACCGAATATGGCGCAGTCCCTGTTTGGCCGGGAAGGCAGCATCTTTCGGACATGTCTCCATCGGACTGCTTTTTCACCCAGCTCAAGCCATCTCCACCTTGGGTTCTCCCTCTCGCGGCCCGAACCTTTCCGAAGATCGGTGATAGCCGCCACCGCCACATCCAGCGGGCACACGGCCGACGCCGAAGGCTCCGTCCGCAGGTCCTCCTATCGATCGTTGCGGATAGAGTTGTGCGGACCTGTCGGGATCGTATCCACGAGCCGATATCGGCCGGGGATGGCCTGAATGAGCGCTCGGCGTTTTTCCATGGCGGCCCCGCCGCGTCGTGCAATCCTGTCGATGATGCGCGACCAGAAGGGCGACATTGCCCGTTCTCGAGGGATAGTCGACCCGCCCGACCGGCGACGTGACAATCGCCTCGCCGAGGTGCCGCCGGAACAGGACCGGGTCTCTCTCCCTCGTCCGGACCTCCCGGGTGCGGGGGTGTATCCGAACGGCTCGAAGCTCTGATCGGATACGATCATGTGTCGGGCCTCCGTGTGCGGCCATGCAGGTGTTGCGCGCCGGTATCGGGATGCGAAGCCCGGGCCCGTATGACCATCGCCAAGCTGCCGCTGGCCATGGACATCGACCGGTCCGATGTCACCGGCACGCCGATCCACGAGGGTCGAGCACCCCGCCCGATCCCGATCAGGGCCTGACCGACCTCACCGTTCGTGATCGATCCCGTCGGCTCCCCGGACAGGGTGAGATGACCTTTGCGGTGTCATGATCGGATACGGGCGTCCGAGCCCGCACCGCTGTCGTCGAGACTTAAGCCCCAATCTTGGTCCGACCTTGGCGGCTACCGTTCATCCGGTCGCAGTCAGGTTCAGGCGGACCTCCATCGCGAAGGCCGTTCCCGGGCCGGAGCGTGTGAGACGTGTCGCGCCTGAAGCGATTGGCGTCATGTTTCGGCGGATGGGGTGATCTGGCGGACATCTGGCGCATCGGTGCCCGCGTCCGTGTCGGCCGCCGTCGGGGGGGTCACGATGGGGAGTTTCTCGGCGAGCGCGCCGCCGAGATGCCTTCGCATCAGATACGACGCTTCGGCCACATCCCCGCGTTGAAGCAGGCTGATAATCTCGAGGTGTTGAGAGCACTGGGTATGGAGGCGGTGGCGGTCCACGCGGGAGCGATATTCCAGCAAGCGCCGCATCCGGTTGACCCGGACGAGCGACTGATGGAAGAACGGATTGCCGGAGAACCTGATGAGCGCCTCGTGAAACAGCGCTCCGATGTCCAGAAGCTTCTCTCCGTTGAGCTGCGCGATATCCGTATCGAGCATCCTTTGCTGGATTGATCGATGTTCGTCCAGGACGGCACGATCTATTGTAAAGGTCGGCTCGAGCATGGCTGCAGGTTCGATCAGCGTGCGGAACCGGTAGATTTGTGCGAACGCCTCGGGCGTCTTCGCCACCGGGAGGAACCGCCAACCGTATCCGGCCTTGCGTTCGGCCCAGCCCTCTCGCGCGGCGCGCAGAAGGATGTCGGCAAGCTGAGCCCTGGTGAGATCGTAACGTGACCTCAGCATCTGCTCCGTCACCTCTGCAGGAAGCCGGTCCACAAGCCAATCCGCTGCGATCCGCTGGTAGGGGCTCTGCTCATCGAAGGGGTGCGCGCCGCCAGCTTCCCCAGCGGAACCGTTCAGCGCCGCCGATCCGACGAAGAAACCCCGATTGGCTTTCTGTTCGACAATGCCCTGCGCCCGGAGCAGATGAAGAGCGTGCCGGATGGGCGATCGTGAGACGCCGAACCGATCGGCAAGCTCTTGCGCGCCAAGATGCTTGCCCACCTCGAACTCGCGGGCCGCAATCGCACTTGCGAGATCGCGGGCGATCTTCCGCACGAGATGACTGCTCGAAGCCATTCCCGTCACTCTGCCAGTCATGGAATACTCTGCAAGACTGTCCCTTGCCGGATGCGGCGGCACGCGACCCTTGTTGACCTCCGGTTCATCCCCGCGTCCCGTTGGACACCGCCATAGGGCACTTGTAAGAGAACCAGTGCAATCATGAGTCGTCGATCGCTTGAGGAGAGGCAAGGTGCCCGAGCGCGCCATCATCCAGAGCCGCAGCGGTGGTTTGGCCGTCGATCTCGCTGCCGTGGCCCGAGGCAGGCTTTCCGAGCTGCCTTATGTCCTGCGCATCCTGCTCGAGAACGTCGTGCGCAATAGCGTCGGCGCGGAGGTGGCGGCTTATACGGCCGCGATCATGGGTTGGCTCGAGCGCAGAACGAGCGCATCCGAGATCGCGTTCGTTCCGGCCCGGCTCTTGATGCACGACACGACCTGCGGGCCCGCCCTCGTCGACATCGCAGGGATGCGGTCTCGGCTTGCGGAGGCAGGAATCGACCCGGCGGTTCTGAACCCGGTGCTGCCGGTCGACGTCTCGACCGACCACTCCATCGCTGTCGATCGCTTCGCAGAGACAGGAGCGGTCCGCTTCAACGAGGCGCGGGAATTCGCACGCAACCGGGAACGCTTTCAGTTGATGAAGTGGGCCGAGCGCGAGCTGGACAATTTCCGCGTGCATCCGCCCGGGACAGGCATTCTCCACACGATCAACCTGGAGCAACTTGCGAGCATCGCGACCCGCGGCCTTCTGCGCGACGAGCTCTGGGTCTACCCCGATACGCTGATCGGAACCGACAGCCACACCCCGATGGTCAACGGGCTCGGCGTGCTTGGCTGGGGCGTAGGCGGCCTCGAAGCCGAAGGCGTGATGTTCGGGATGCCGGTGATGCTGCGCGTGCCGGATGTCGTCGGCGTGCGCCTTTCGGGCGCGCTGCCCGAGGGAACGCTGGCGACGGATCTGGCGCTTACGGTAACGAGCCGCCTGCGCGCGCACGGGCTGGCCGGCCAGTTCGTCGAGTTCTTCGGTCCGGGCGTATCGGCCCTGTCGGTCGGCGACAGGTCGGTCGTCGCGAACATGGCGCCGGAGTACGGCGCGCAGACGGCGTATTTCCCCGTGGACGACCGCGCGATCGCATACCTGCGGGAAACGGGACGGCCAGAGGACGTCGCACGGCGGGCCGAGAACTACGCCCGCGAGACCGGGTTGTGGTTCGATCCGGAGGCGACACCGGCCTTCACTGATGTGATCGATATCGATCTTTCGCGGATTTCCGTATCGATCGCCGGCCCCCGGAGGCCGCAGGACCTGCTTTCGCCGTCCAAGGCGCAGGAGGCGATCGCGCCAATTCTCGCGGCGTATCGCGGCAAGGCTGCTCCGACGGCGGACGGCATTCCCGATGGCGCAGTTGCGATCGCGGCCATCACGAGTTGCACGAACACCACCGATCCGCGATTGATGATCGCGGCCGGTCTGCTGGCCCGCAAGGCGCGGGCGAAGGGGCTCCGCCCGCCTGCCCATGTAAAGACATCCTTCTCTCCCGGGTCGCCGGCGGCGGCCAGATACCTCGAACGGGCAGGCCTGCTCGACGATCTTGAGGCCCTGGGTTTCGGGCTGGTCGGATTCGGGTGCATGACCTGCATCGGAAACTCCGGGCCCCTTCTGCCCGAGATGCAGGAAGCCGTCGCCGCTGGCCGGGTGCCGGTGGCCGTTCTGTCCGGCAACCGAAACTTCCCCGGCCGCGTGCATCCGCAGATCGAGGCGGCTTTTCTGGCGTCTCCGCCCCTTACCATCGCCTATGCGCTCGCCGGAGACGTCAACCGGGACATCCTGACGGAGCCTCTCGGGCATACCCCGGAGGGTGCGCCGGTGGTCCTTGCAGATCTGTGGCCATCGGGCGCGGAGATCGATGCGGTCCATGCCGCCGCACGCAAGGCGCAGGATTACCCGGACGCCTTCGCCGCTGCACGCCGGAACAAGGTCTGGGAGGCTGTCGAGGCGCCGACGGGCGCAACCTGGCCGTGGAATCCCGCTTCGACCTATCTGCGCCGTCCCCCCTTTACCCGTGGAGGGGCCCTGTCCCGGCTCGGTCGCTACTCGGCATATCCGATGCTGGTCCTCGGTGACGACATCACGACCGACCAGATCTCGCCTGCGGGCGCCATTCCGGCCGATAGCGAGACTGGCCGCTGGTTGATCGAGCAGGGTTCGGCCGCCGATGACCTGAACGTCTACGCGGCGCGGCGCGGCAATTTCGAGGCGATGGTGCGCGGCCTCTACACGAACTTCACCGTCGTGAACCGGTTGCAGAAGGACATCCCGCCGGGCTCCTCGATCGACCCCGAGACCGGTGAGGTGTTGCCGCTCTACCGGCTTGCGGCGCGCCTTGAGGCGCGCGGTATGGCTTCCGTCATCGTGGCAGGTGAACGCTATGGCGCGGGATCGTCGCGGGACTGGGCCGCGAAAGGCGCGGCGCTCCTGGGCGTGGGCGCGGTTCTGGCATGCAGCTTCGAGCGCATCCATCGCACCAACCTGATCGGAATGGGTATCCTGCCATTGCGCCTTGCCGAGGGCGTCACACCCTGTAGACTGGGCCTCACCCGAGACCACCGTATAGAAATAGACGCCGACCCCCGGGCCATCGGTCCGCGCGCCGATGTAACGTTCAGGATCGTAGATGCCGATGGTCGCGCCAGGACGTTCACAGCGAGAGCGGAGGTCGAGACCCGGCTCGAGGTGCGGCTCCTGCGGAGTGGCGGTCTGGTGCCCATGATCCTGTCCGAACGACTTGGCATTGCCGAGCCCTCGAACGAACTTCCGGGCGGCGTTGCCGCCCGCCCGCCGAAGGGCGCCAGTTCCGGCGTCTAGACACCTACACATGCAAGGGAGGATAACTTGCTCAATTTTCTGACACCCCTCGCCGTCGTCGGCCTCGCGCTGACTGTCGGTTCCGTGCCTGCCGCCGCGCAAGATGATCTTGAACTCAGCCTCATCGCGCCTGCCGGTGCCGGCGGCGGCTGGGACGCTGCCGCCCGATCCATTCAGGAAGTCATGATGGCTACCGGTGAAGCCAGCAGCGTTCAGGTGATGAACGTGCCGGGCGCGGGCGGCACCGTCGGGCTCGCGCAATTCGCAAACTCGGGCGAAGGCGATCCGACCGAACTGCTGGTCGGCGGCATCACGATGGTTGGAGCGATCATCACCAACCAGTCGCCGGTAAACCTCGACTCCGTAACGCCGATTGCGCGGCTTACCGGCGATCCGCTGGTCGTTGCCGTGCCCGCATCCTCGGACATCCAGACCATCGACGACCTTCTCGAGCGCATCAACAGCGACGTAGGCGGCACCACCTGGGCCGGTGGCTCGGCAGGCGGCGCAGACCATATGCTCGCGGCTCTGGTGACCGAAGCCGCGGGTCAGGACCCGGCGGCCACCAACTACATCGCCTACTCGGGCGGTGGCGAGGCGCTTGCCGCAATTCTCGGCGGTCAGGTGACGGCCGGCATTTCCGGCTACGGGGAGTGGGAAGGTCAGTTCGAGGCAGGCGAGTTGCGGGCGCTCGCGATCTCCTTCGCGGAGCCCATCGAGGGCCTCGACGTGCCGACACTGCGCGAGGAGGGCGTCGATGTCGAACTGGTGAACTGGCGCGCCGTCTTCGGCAAGCCCGGCCTTTCGGACGAGGACAAGGCGCGTCTGGACGAGGCCTTCGGCACGATGGTCGAATCCGAGGAGTGGCAGAGCGTGGTCGAGGCGCGCGGCTGGACCGATTACTACATGCCGGCGGAAGAGTTCGCGACGTTCCTTGCCTCGGAGGAAGAGCGCGTCGGAACAATCCTGCGCAGCCTTGGTCTCGCTCAGCAGTAAGGACGGCGTGGGGCGGGACGTTTCGGCGTTCCGTCCCCTCTAAATAACCGGATGGGAGCACCGGCCTTGGACGACTCGAAACGAACTCCCGCGGCTTACGTCGCGGCCGCGGGCCTGTTCGTCATGGCGGCGATCACGGCGTGGGACGCAAGCCAGATGCGCCAGGTAAGCACATACGGCATCGGCCCCGATTATGCGTCTTATCTGGTGGCGGGGTTCTTTGCGATCCTCGGGATCGGCCACGTTGTCCAGGGGGCCCGCGGCAAGTTCGAGAAAGCGATTGCAGCCGACTGGAGCGCGGTGGGATGGGTCGCCGTGGCTCTCGCCGCGCTGATCTTGGTGATCGAGATCGGCGGCGGCTTCATCACGGCGGCGACGCTCCTTTTTGCCTTTACCGCCCGCGCGCTCGGTCGTCGCGCCTTCCTCATCGATCTCGCGATCGGCGCGGTTCTGACGACCCTCGTGTTCCTGCTCTTCAACAATCTCCTGACGCTTGCGCTCCCCGCCGGGCCGATCGAGCGCCTGTTCTGAGGTCGGTCAAATGGAATCGCTAGCTTTTCTTGCCGACGGCTTCCTCGTTGCGCTGCAACCAGCGAACCTGATGTTTGCCGCGATCGGCGTTCTCCTCGGGACGGCGGTGGGTGTGCTGCCCGGCATCGGGCCGGCCCTGACGGTCGCTCTGCTGCTGCCGGTCACGTTCCAGCTCGATCCAGGCGGCTCGATCATCATGTTCGCCGGCATCTACTACGGCGGGATGTATGGGGGTTCCACCACCGCGATCCTGCTCAACACGCCCGGAGAAGCGGCCTCGGTGATCACCGCTGTCGAAGGCAACAAGATGGCCCGGCAGGGCCGCGGGGGGCCCGCCCTCGCGACCGCGGCGATAGGCTCCTTCGTGGCGGCGCTGATCGCCACGATCGGGCTGGCGTTCCTCGCCCCCATCATCGTCAAGCTCGCGATCCTCTTCGGTCCCTGGGACTACTTCGCGCTGATGCTGATCGCCTTCGTGACCGTCTCGGCCACCTTCGGCAGTTCCGTGCTGCGTGGGCTCACGAGCCTCGCCATCGGTCTCTGGCTCGGTCTGATCGGCATCGACATGCTGACGGGACAGGCACGGCTCACGTTCGACGTGCCCCAGCTTCTGGACGGGATCGAGGTCACGACGCTGGCGGTCGGGCTGTTTGCGATCGGCGAGACGCTGCATATCGTCTCGCGTCACTCGATCGACCACGGTCGCCCGATGGCGATCACCGGGTCGATCTGGATGTCGATGGAGGATTGGCGCAGGTCCTGGAAGCCGTGGCTGCGTGGCGCGGCAATCGGCTTTCCCATCGGTGGCCTGCCTGCCGGCGGCGCGGAGGTGCCAACCTTCCTGAGCTACACCGTCGAGCGCAAGCTGGCCGAAAAGCCGGAAGAGTTCGGCCACGGAGCCATCGAAGGCGTTGCCGGCCCGGAGGCCGCGAACAACGCATCTGCGGCGGGGACGCTGGTGCCCCTGCTGACACTGGGGCTGCCGACTTCGGCGACCGCCGCCGTGATGCTGGCAGGCTTCCAGCAGTACAACATCCAGCCCGGACCGCTGCTCTTCACCAACCATCCCGAGATCGTCTGGGGCCTGATCGCCAGCCTCTTCATCGCCAACGTGATGCTGCTTGTCCTGAACCTGCCGCTGGTCGGCCTCTGGGTGAAGCTGCTGTCGATCCCCACGCCGTGGCTCTACGCGGGCATCCTCGTGTTTGCCGCCATGGGAACCGTCGCGGCGAACCCGTCCATCGTCGAACTCATCCTCCTGGTCATATTCGGGGTCCTCGGCTTCTTCATGCGCCGGTACGACTATCCGATTGCCCCCGCGGTGGTGGGGCTCATCCTCGGGCCAATGGCGGACAGCCAGTTGCGGCGCGCGCTTGCGATCAGCCAGGGCGATCCCATGATCCTGCTCCAGCATCCGGGTTCGGCCGTGATGATCGTCATCGCGGTGCTCGCCCTGGTTGCACCCCTCCTTTTCGCCGGTCTCTCGCGCTTCGCCGCGGACGAAGACTGATCCAGCTTAGAAAGAATACGGCAACAGCATGCTGCACTACTTCAAATGGTCCTTCATCGTCACGTTCCTCGGCCTCGCCCTGGGCGCGTGGCTGGGGTGGAACGCCACCGGCACATTCTCGGGCATGTTGGCCGTCTTCTTCATCTGTGCGGTGCTCGCGGTGCTGGAGATCTCGCTGAGTTTCGATAACGCGATCGTCAACGCGAACAAGCTCAAGGAGATGACGCCGGTCTGGCAGCGCCGTTTCCTGACCTGGGGCATTCTCATCGCCGTCTTCGGAATGCGCATCATATTCCCGCTGGCGATCGTCGCCATCGCAGCGCAGATCGGACCTTTCGCGGCACTGCGCCTCGCGATAGCCGACCCGGGAGAATATGCGCGCATCATGAACGAAGCCCATCTCGGCATCGCGGCTTTCGGCGGAACCTTCCTCATGATGGTGGCGCTCAACTTCTTCTTTGACGAGCACAAGGAAATCCACTGGGTCCACGCGATCGAATCGCGCGTCTCGAACTATGCCAGCATCCGCGGGGCCGAGATCGCCTTTGTCCTCGTCCTGATGCTGCTCTTCGCGTCGCAGCTCGCGGATGCGGAGCGGGCGACATTCATCTCGGCGGCGCTCTACGGACTTCTGACCTTCCTGCTTGTGGACGTGCTGGGGAACGTGCTGGACCGAAGCGCCGAGGCGATGTCGGATGCGGCCAAGGGCGGGCTCGGCGCCTTTCTCTACCTCGAGGTTCTCGACGCGAGCTTCTCCTTCGACGGCGTCATCGGCGCCTTCGCCCTCACACAGAACCTCTTCGTCATCGCAATCGGTCTCGGCATCGGCGCCATGTATGTTCGTTCGATGACCATCATGCTGGTGGATCGCGGGACGCTCGGCGAGTACCGTTACCTCGAGCACGGCGCATTCTACGCGATCCTCATCCTGTCGGTGATCATGTACGCGCAGGCCATCGTCCACGTCCCGGAAGTCCTCACGGGGCTCGGCGGCGCCACGATCATCGGCATAGCGCTCTGGTCCTCCATTCGCCATAACAGGGCGGTGGCGTCATCTTCCTAACGCCGCAACTACGCGGACGGCGCGCGGCAGGGGTTCGTCTTCGAGCCCAGCGCCTCGCGTGAGAAGACCGGATCGGGGCGCGGCGCTTCGGAGAAGAAGCGGCGCAAGCGCAGGACCTGGAGCGACGAGCAGGAGCAGGTGATCTGCGGTCGGACGCAAGGGCCCGGGGTCTCGGTGAGCCAAGTCGCGCGGCGCCACGATGTGAACGCGAACCTGATCTTCGCGCCCATGCCGGCCTGATGCGTCTTCACGATGTTGATGACCCGCCTTCGCTGGAACGACCTTTCCGCATCCTTTGCCTCATCGTCCGGAGACCACGCAAACGTCAAACGGCGGACTTTTCAAGGGAGCAGGTCACCGCGCTTTGCGGAAGAGGCTGATCTGCCAGGCCCGGCACCGCGGTCCTTCGTGGCACGAGGTTGGCTTGCGGCTCTCGCTCGGGGATCCGCCGCAGTGGCGAACCTGCCTTCGGGCCTGTCCGATCGGCAGGCCGCGGCCCTCGACGGACACGAGACGGTCGTCGCGGTGCCGCCGATCTCTAAAGCGGTTTGTCATCGACTTGACTCACTGGGGATTCCCTCGGGGTCGTTCGTCTGATTCACTTTCGGCAGGAGGTGGAGCATGGGCAAATTCTACTCGATGGATCTTCGCGCGCGGATCTTTGGCTACATCGCC
>JBBQDX010000168.1:0-9656 GCA_038320125.1 Rhodobacterales bacterium
GGACCGCGGTGCGGCCGCGAAAGCCCGAAGGATAGGGACAGGTCACGTTCAAGAGAACCGACCTGACTTGCGCGGTCGTGGCCGAAGGACGGTTTCCCTTCTCGGACAGGCCAGCCTGCCTTGCCGGACAGGGGATGAGCGGTGTGATCGAGGCCGTGGGCATCTCCCGAGCGAGCCTGCACGCCCGATTGACTGGAGCCGCGAAGCCGCGTCGGCGCCATCGCAAAGCGCAAGACCGTAAGCGACGCAGGCCGAAGGCCAAGAGGCGTCGCGAACGTGGTGCCGCTGATCACCGCGCTGGTGGTGGTGAGGCCGACCAGTGGCCATCGATGGATCACAGCTATTGTGAACCGGCAGCTGCATGCAGGAAGCGCTGCATCTGTGAACCACGAAACGGGTATATCGGATCATGCAGGGGCAAAGCCCGCTGCTGGCACGGCGCAACTTAGAACGGCCCGAACGTGCTCGTGACGGCGAGGTCGTGACGCCGCGCCCGGACCTGCGCTGGTGCAGCGATGGCTTCCAGTTCGCCTGCTGGAACGGCGACGTCCTCCGAAATGCCTTCGTCATCGACGCCCATGACCGGAAGATCATCGCATGGTGCGCCGTGGAGAACGCGGGCATCAGTGGATCGGACGTGCGCGACATGTTGATGGCGGCAGTCGAGAGGCGCGGTTCGACCTTTACCGCGCACCGTCCCCGATCGAGATGCTCAGCGACGACGGATTGCCCTGCTTCGCTCGCGACACGCGCATCTTCGCCCGTCAACTCGGCCTGAAGCCCTGCTACGCGCCGGTGAAACCCCCACGGAGCAATGGAATATCCGAAGCCTTCGTGCATCCGCCGAAGCGACCACGTGAACCTCACGCCGCTGCCAGAGACCGTCACCGTCCTCGGATCGACGACCGGGCGGTTCGAGGACTGCAACGACAATCACCCGCAGTCGGGGTTGAAGATGCGCTCACCACCCGAGTTCATCGCAGCCCAAACCGCAACCGCCTGAGTGGCCGGTGAAACGGGGCAAGATCACCCCCGTCTCTGGCAAGCGCGACGAAGTTGCGGCCGGACACGCCCATCCCGCTCCGGCGGATGAAGCTGGTGTGGATCGTCTCGTGTGGTCCTTAGCCTGCGGGCACATCGCGCTACCTTAAGGCTGTTGCAGAACACAAGGATGATGCCGCCGACTGCCCGCCGAGCGCCCGCCGGCCATCGACACGCGGCATCCCACGCGAGAGCGGATAGACCGGCAATATCCGCGCCATCCGGGCTTCGGAGGGCAGGATCGTCCCAGCCATGGCGGCACCTCCATGGTGGCGCCAGTGAATCGGTGAGGTGAAAGACCGACGAGCAATCCCGCAGGTCCACAGCTTGGACAAGTTTTGATGTTGTAATCGCCCGGGAATGGCATCGCCGTGGCTTTGCCGCCGAAATCGCGTGAAGGATGCATCGCGTGACCGCATCGCAAGAGCGTGACCTCGATCCCGGCCCCTTCTCCGCGGTTTCGTCGTGACTCGCGCGCATTGCGGCGGAGGCGTTCCATGCCGGGGCGGCGCAGGCGCATCTGCACGCCCCTCCGTGAGCGGCAGGACGCGGGATTCCGGCCACGGGATCCACTGGCAGTTCGCATACCTGTCGGGCGGGGCGGGGTGGCGGGAATGGCTGGCGCGTGTCGGGGCGGTGCTCTCTCGCAGACACCTAGCGAAGTCAGGAGTAATTTTCCGCGCACCCGATAGGATCTCCGTCGCCGAGTCACGGCGTCCCAACCGTTCCGAAGGCCCGTCGCACACCGCCGGCGAGGTCCCCGCATCGCATTGCCGATGAACCCACCATACGACATATCGCGTTCGCCCCCATGACCGAGGCCCCCCATATCGCCCCGACCCGCACCGAAGCCCCGCGCGAAGAACCCGAGACCCTGGCGCGCCGGCTTCCACACACGCAGAGCGCGCACGGCCCGTTTCGTCCGCGCCGGGTGCTTTTGACCTGTGCGGCACGCGAGTGGCCGATGGCCGCCCGTGTGGCCGAGCGCGCCGCGGCGATGGGCGCGGAGATCGTCGAGCTCGAGGGCGACCGCATCACCGGTCTGAAGGACGACGACCCCCGCGCCGAGTACCGCCGCGCCAAGTCCACGCTCGGCGTCACCGTGGCCCCGGAGGGCGCGATGCGGCCCGAACCGATTCCGCCCTCGGCCGACTGGCGGTTCGACCTTGCCACCGGATGCCCGGCGCATTACCAGCATTGCTACCTCGCGGGGTCGCTCAAGGGGCCGCCCGTGACCCGGCTCTTTGCCAACCTGCCCGAAATACTCGACCGCCTGCCGCCCTTGGGAGGCCAGGGAAAGGTCATGTCCCGAAACGCTGCGCGCATGGCCGAAGGCACCATATTCGAGGCGTCGTGCTATGCCGATCCGCTGGCGCTGGAGCCGCTCTCGGACTGCCTGTCGGAAACGGTGAGCTGGTTCGGTGCGCGGAGCGAGGACTTGTCTCTGCGGTTCACGACCAAGATCGCCGACACCGCCACGCTCGAGGCGGCGGTGCATGGCGGCCGGACGCGGGCGCGCTTCTTGGTCAACGCGGACGACATTGCGCGGCGCTTCGAGGGCGGAACCGCGCCGCTCCAGGCCCGGCTGGACGCGATGGGCCGACTGGCGCGGGCGGGCTACAAGGTGGGGCTGACCGTGGCGCCGATCATGCCGGTCGAAGGCTGGGAGGCGGCCTACGAGCGGCTCTTCGCCGACGCGGCGTCCGCCCTGCCGCCCGGTGCGGACGTCACCGCCGAGCTCATTGCCCACCGGTTCTCGCCCGGCTCGCGCGACGTGCTGCTGGGTTGGTATCCGGCCACGGGCCTGGAAATGCCACGGACTTGGAAATGGATGAGGCCGTTTGCACGGTGAAGCGCAACAAGTTCGGCGGCCGCAAATATGCCTACCCCGCGCCGCTCATGCAGGAGATGCCCGCCGCGCTCGAGGCCCAGGTCGCCCCCCACCTGCCGGACGCGCAGCTTCTCTACTGGACCTGAGCAGGGTCGATCCCAGGCCGGATCCCGAAAGCGAGCACCCCCGGTGGAACCCCCGACTGGCTATGAAGCGACACCTTCGCTCCCCGCATTGAATCGTTCGACGTTCAGTCAAGTGAAACCGATCGACGTTCAGCAGCGCACGCACCATCTTCCATAAGCCCCGTTATCCCGGGAGAATCGAGGAGATGGCGCAACTCTGCTCAGAACTTACCATCGTTATTTCGTTGCACTCTATGGGGTGGGTTATCGATTTCGGACCTGTTTGCGCGGACCCGCCTTGCAGCATCCCTCCATGAAGGATGTATCACCGTAATATCTCTATTGGAGGTCCATCATGGATACGGCAAAGGTCTTCTGGTCGGGGCGCAGTCAGGCCGTCCGGCTGCCCAAGGCGTTCCGGTTCAACACCGACGAGGTCAGGATCCGGCGTGACGGCGATCGCGTCGTGTTGGAGCCCATCGGAGGGGACTGGGACTGGCTCTCGATGCGGTGACGGGGCCGGTGGATGCGCGACTTCGCGCGAGCCGCCCTGGAGTAGCCCCGGAGGCAGGTGAGCCTGGAGCTCGACGACCTGTTCAAGTGAAGTTCCTGCTCGACGCCAATGCCGTGATCGCCGTGCTGAACGGCAACACGGTCGTCCTCGACCGGCTCAGGCAACATGCGCTGGAAGACTTCGCGGTCTCGGCCATCGTGATCCACGAGCTTCGCTATGGCGCGTCCAGGAGCGGGCGACCGGACGAGAACCACAGACGGCTCGACGCGCTGCGGTTCGAGATCCTGGATTTCGACGCCGGGGATGCCCGGCAGGCGGGCGAGGTCCGGGCCGTGCTGGAACGGGCGGGGACGCCGATCGGCGGCTACGGCGTTCTGGTCGCCGGGCAGGTACTGGCGCGGGATTTGATCCTCGTGACGCACAACACGCGGGAGTTCGAGCGGGCAGTGGGGCTGCGGATCGAGGACTGGGAAGACTGAGACGGCGTCGTTGGATGTCGGCTCTGCGGAGATTGTGTTGAAGAGTTCGCTTGGAGGAGGGCGTCAGTCTCAAGCGTGGAACATCTTTCCGCCACCGGCCGGATGCGACGCTCTCAGATGGCGTTTTTAGGAGACTTGAGAACAGATGTTCTACCATTTCAGGCCGCGGTACAAACACCGGAGTTTTCCATTAGAAACCGGACGAACCTGCCCTTCTCCGACCCTGGATGGGTCGCCGAACGGGTCGACGGCAGACATTCGCTGCACCGCGATCCAGCAAGCAATTAAACGGAAATGGAAACGCGTGGTATCGACGGGAATTGTAGGTGCTGCGCGATTGAAGGTGGGGTCAATTGGGGCCATGCCCGATATCGGTGATCAGCGTCAGCCCCTGGCGTGTGATCTGATCTATCAGGATATCGAGATCCTCGCGTCTCGTTCGATGGTTGTTGATGGCAACGCGCAGGTAGTGACGGCCTCGCACCGTGGTATCCGATACCGCGGCGACGCCGGTCTCCTGCAGGCGCACCATGATTTCGGTGTTCAGCCTCTTCAGTGCCGGTTCCGGCAGCCCTCCGGGATCATAGCGGAAGCAGACGATGTTGATGGCCGGAGGGAAGCACAGCGTGAGATCCGGCGTCGCCTCGATCCGTTCCGTCAGGTAGCGGGCATGCGCGAGGTCCTGCTCGATCAGCCGGCCGAACTTTGCGATGCCGTGTTCCTTCAGCGCCATCCAGACCTTGAGAGCGCGGAACCCGCGTGAGGTCTGAAGCCCGAAATCATGCAGCCAGGCCCCCGAGGCAATGCCTCGGGGTGCGTTTTCGAGATATTCGGGCGTGACCGTGAACGTGCCGTGATGCGCCTTTGCATCCCGGACGAGGGCACAGCCTACCTCGAACGGCGCGTGCAGCCATTTGTGCGGGTCCAGCGCAATGGAATCGGCGCGTGCGAGTCCTCGCACCAGCTCTCTCCCTTTTGGTGCGATGGCCAGGAGCGCACCGATGCAGCCGTCCACGTGCAACCAGAGCCCTTCCTCGGCACAGAGAGCGGCGATTGCCTCCAGATCGTCCAGTGCGCCGGTATTGACCGTCCCGGCGGTCGCGATCACGCAGGCGGGCAGAACCCCGGCCGCCCGGTCTCCGGCGATGGCGGCGCGCAAAGCCGGGATGCTCATCCGGCAGGAGTTGTCCGTTGGCACGCGGCGAAGCGCCCGGTTGCCCAGCCCCATGGCCTCCACGGCGATCTGGTGGCACGAATGCATCTGGTCGGAGCCGTAGAACCGCATGGGCGCGTCAAGCGCGCCTACGCCCAGCTCTCGCAGATCGATGCCCGACATCCGGTTGCGCGCCACGGTCAATCCGATCAGGTTGGCCATTGATCCGCCCGACACCAGCGTGCCACTGGCGTCAGGCGGATATCCCATCATCTCCTTCAGCCAGTTGACGACCTGCTTGTCGATCTCGGCCGCGGCATGGTCGCCGCCGCCGAGGTTCGAGCCGAGGATCGCGGCGAGGAAATCTCCGAGCGCCCCGGTGAAGTTGCTCGCCCCCATATACCACATCCAGAAGCGCGGATGGATGTTGCCCATCGGGTAGGGCAGCATGTTGGTGACGAGTTCGTCGTAGACGTCTCCGATCGGCTGCCCAAGTTGGGGCGCGGAACTCCGGAAATGGGCGCGCACATCGGGCGGCATGTCCTGCCAGACGGGCCTGTCACGCACGTCCCTCGTGTAATCGACAGCCTCATCGATGATACGGTGGGCAAGATCGCGGAGCGGCTCCCAATCCGCAGGGTCGAGGGTCTCTGCCTTGCCTTCCATCGCTCAGCTCAACCGGTAGCCGGGAGTGGAGAGCGACAGGGCGACCTCCTCGTCCGTCATCGCCTCGGGGATGCTCTCGAACAGCGGGGTGGACATGTAGCGTTCGCCCGTGTCGGGCAGCATGCAAAGGAGGACGGTCCCCGGCTCCGCGCGTTCGGCGATCTTCATGGCGACTGCAAAGGTCGATCCGCCGGAGGTGCCTGTCAGGATGCCTTCCCGCTGCGCGAGCCTCATCGCCCAGGCGATGCCCTCGGTGCCTGCAACCGGGATCAGCTCGTCATAGAGCTTGTCGTCCACGGCCTCCTGCAACACATGGGGGATGAAGTCCGGGGTCCAGCCCTGGATCGGGTGCGGCTCGAAGGCCGGATGGCTCGTGGCGGGCGATCGATCGGCATTGCGGTCCTGCGCGTGGCCGCTCCCCAGAAGCTGCGCGTTGGCCGGTTCCGACAGGACGATCTTCGTCTCCGGCCGCTCGCGCCGCAGAACACGGCCCACGCCCGTCACGGTGCCGCCCGTGCCATAGCCGGTGATCCAGTAATCCAGCCTGTGGCCGTCGAAATCGGCGAGGATCTCGCGCGCGGTCGTGTTCTCGTGGATCCGGGCGTTCGCGTCGCTCTCGAACTGACGGGCAAGGAACCAGCCGTTGGCCTCGGCCAGCTCGACCGCCTTGCGATACATGCCGAGACCCTTCTGCGCGCGCGGGGTCAGCACGACCTTCGCCCCCATCATCCGCATCAGCTTGCGCCGCTCGACCGAGAAGCTGTCGGCCATCGTCACCACCAACGGATAGCCCTTGGCCGCGCAGACCATCGCGAGCCCGATGCCGGTATTGCCCGACGTCGCCTCGACTACCGTCTGGCCGCGGCTCAGGCTTCCGTCCCGCTCGGCTTCCTTGATGATGCTGAGCGCCAGCCGGTCCTTGACCGACCCGGCGGGGTTGAAGAACTCGGCCTTGACGTAGACCTCGATGCCGGCCGGCGCGAGGTTGTTGATGCGGATCGCGGGGGTGTCCCCGATCGTATCGAGCACGCTGTCATAAAGCCTGCGGCGGCCTTTCGTCGTGAGCTTGGTCATGGCGTCCATGGCGTTTCTCCATTAGCTGATCAGGGTTTCGGCTGTTCCGGTTCCATGTCTACTGTTTCAGGAACTCCGCCTTCGGGGGGCTGATCTGGAAAACGATAATTTCCACCGGCTCGCTGCCTTCGTTGATGACCCGCATCGGAGAATTCAATGGCTCGGCGATTGCTTCGCCGGTAGCGACCTGGCGCCGTTCCTGTCCCTCGACTTCCATCGTCAGCGTTCCCTTCGCAATATAGAGATAGACTGGCGTCGGATGGGTGTGCCAGGCCGCGATCGTTCGGGGTTCGATCGTGGCATGGACCACTCGCGCTTCCAGGTCCCCATCCGGGACTTCCAGGGGCTGCGCGAGGATCTGAGTCAACTCGGAGGCGGGGCGGTCGATCTCGGCCATTTCGGTCTGGGCGAATGCCGTTCCGGAAGCGACGATCGCCGCAGCTGTCAAAACACGTAGCATCGTAGTCTCCTATCGTCAGGGTGAAGGAAGCCGCAGTGAGCGACCGTTCAGTGCAGATGCTCGGGCGGGGCGAAGAGGATCAGTTCGACCCGGTCGTCACCGTCGACATAGGCGTCATGTCCCGGCGGAATCTCGAAGAAGTCGCCGGTGCGGATGCGAGTCTCCACCTTGGTGTCGATCATGCGGACCACGAGCTTTCCCGAAATGCAGTAGCCGGTGTGCCGCATCGGGCAGGAGTCGGGTGAGCCGAGCAGCGGCTTCTCGTCTGCTTCCCAGGTCCAGCCGGGCTCGAAGATCGCGTGCATTCCTGCGCTGCCATCGGCCATCTTGACGATGGAAATGCCGCCGCGCTCCTTCATGTCGAGGACTTCGTCGGGAGTGGCGAACTGCCTTGTTTCTATGACGTTTTCTTGCATCCTCTTTCTCCGTTCGCTGGGTGGGACAGGGGCGGATTGAACCGCTGTGCCACTTGACCCTACGCCTTCGGCTTCGGGCAAGCTTGACGGAGACCTGAAGAATTCGTGCAGACATCCTTGATTTTGTCGTATCCTCGCGCATGACATGGCTCTTTGGAGATCTCCGGCTTGATCCCGAGCATTTCCAGCTCTGCCGTGCCGGCAACCCGGTGCGGGTGGAGCCGCAGGTGCTTTCGCTGCTGATCCATCTCGTCCGTCACCGCAACTGCATGGTGACGAAGGACGAGCTCGTCGCGGCGGTGTGGCAGGGTCGGGCGGTCTCGGACGCCAGCATTTCCAGCCGCATCCGCTCCGCCCGGCAGGCCGTGGGCGACGACGGCGTGCAGCAGGCGATCATTCGCACCGTGCATGGCCGCGGGTTTCGCTTTGTCGCCGAGGTGACGAGCCCACCGGCGCAGGCTTCGAACGCGACGGGCGACAGTCCGCATGGACATCTGACCGGGCGCCCTTCGATAGCGGTGCTGCCCTTTCAGCCTCTCGGCATTGCGCCCGACCTCGCCATCCTGGGCGAAGCCATTCCGCACGAGATCATCGAGGCGCTCTCCCGGCTGCGCTGGCTGGCAGTGATCGCGCGTGGGTCGTCATTCCGCTTCCACCAGGCCACGACCGATATGGATCTGGTGGCGACGGCACTTGCGGCGCGTTACGTCCTGTCCGGTATCATCGAGGGCCGGGATCGCACGGTCGCGGTGACACTGGAGCTGACGGACTCCAATTCCCGCGAAATCCTCTGGGCCGATCGCCTCGCTACCTCCCTCGACGGACTCGACGATTTGAGGACACGGATCGTCGTCCACGTGGTTTCCGCGCTCGAGACCCACATCCCCTTCAACGAGGCACGGATTGCTCGGCTGCACGGCCCCGACGGGTTGGATGCCTGGGACAATTACCATCTCGGCCTTCGTCATCTCTACCGTTTCACGGCGCTCGATACGGGACTCGCGCAGACCTGTTTCGAGCGCGCGGTCACGGCGGACCCGCGCTTCGCCCGCGCCCATGCCGGACTGTCCTTTACCAGCTTTCTGCAGGCGTTCCTGCGCCTGGGTCCCGATCCGGCGGATGCGGTGCGCGCAAGCCGGCGGCATGCGGAGCGCAGTCTGCAGCTCGACCCTCTCGACCCGTTCGCGAACTTCACCATGGGCCGCTCGCATTGGCTTACGGACGAGCCCGATGTGGCTGCCGATTGGCTGGCGCGGGCAACGAGTCTGAACCCGAACTACGCGCAGGGCTTCTACGCCTCGGCCTTCACGGCGATGCTGATCGGAAACGAGCGTGCAACGCTGGCCGCCCTGGACACCTCGCTGCATCTCAGTCCCCTCGACCCGCTGCTCTACGGCGTTCACGGCGTGCGCGCGCAGATGCTGCTCCAGCAGGAGGAGGATCAGTCTGCGGCGGACTGGGCCGACCGCGCAGCCACGACGCCCGGAGCTCACTACCTGATCGCGATGATCGCACTTGCCGCGAACGGACTGGCCGGCCGCCGCGACCGGGCGGCCCGCTGGCGGCGAGAGACACGCCGGCTCAAGCCCGATGCCACGGCCGCAGACTACTTCGCCGCCTTTCCGACCCGCGACCTCGCGTCCCGCGCAAGGATCGCCGCGGAGCTGCAACGTCACGGTTTCTGAGTTCGGATTAGGGACTCCGGGCTTCCTCGGTCGCAGAAACAGTTGAGATCGGTGAGAAAGGCCGGGCGCGAAATGTAGATCGGGGCGGTAACCGAGCCGTTTTTGGAAGCGTTCGGGGGGATCCTTCGCCGGGTGAGGGTTTGCCTCCCGCGGTCAGGCGGGAGAAAGCCTCACGGGGCGTCTGAGGTTCTGGGCGGTGGCGGCCAGGAGGA
>JBBQDX010000169.1:0-9598 GCA_038320125.1 Rhodobacterales bacterium
CCGGTGCCGATGAGCAAGGTGCATTTCACCAATTCCGGCTCCGAGGCCAACGACACGGTGATGAAGCTCGTCTGGTACCGCTCCAACGCCCTGGGCCAGCCGCAGCGCAAGAAGATCATCAGTCGCCTGCGCGGCTATCACGGCGTCACCATCGCCTCGGCCAGCCTCACCGGCCTGCCCAACAACCACCGTTCGTTCGACCTGCCGCTGCCGCAGGTGCTGCACGCGGGCTCGCCGCATTACGGCAGCCAGCACCGCGACGGCGAGACCGAGGAGGATTTCGCGACCCGTCTCGCCGACGAGCTGGAAGCGATGATCCAGGCCGAGGGCCCGGACACGGTCGCCGCCTTCATCGGCGAGCCGGTGATGGGCGCGGGCGGCGTCGTCGTGCCGCCGCGCACCTACTGGGAGAAGATCCAGGCGGTGCTGGCGCGCCACGACATCCTGCTGATCGCCGACGAGGTGATCTGCGGCTTCGGCCGGACCGGGCGGATGTTCGGGTCGCAGACCTACGACATCAAGCCCGACATCATGGTGCTGTCCAAGCAGCTCACCTCCTCCTACTTCCCGATGTCGGCGGTGATGATGAACGAGCGCGTGTTCGAGCCGGTGGCCCGCGAGAGCGACCGCATCGGCACCTTCGGCCACGGCGTCACCGCCTCGGCCCATCCCGTCGGCGCCGCCGTGGCGATGGAGAACCTCGACATCATCGAGGAGCGGGATCTGGTGGCGAACGCTGTCGAGCAGGGGGCCTACATGCAGGCGCGCCTGCACGCGCTTGCCGGGCATCCGCTGGTCGCGGAGGCGCGCGGCGTGGGCCTGATCGGCGCGCTGGAACTCAAGCCCGACGATGTGCCCGGCAAGCGCGGCCCGGTGATGGCCATGATCATGCAGGAAGAGGGGGTGATCTCCCGCGCCATGCTCGACGCGATGGCCTTCTGCCCGCCGCTCATCGTCGGCCGCAAGGAGATCGACCTGATGATGGACGTCACCGAACGCAGCCTGGACCTCCTCGAGAAGGATCTCGCGGCGTGAGGGCCTTCTTCGACGAGCGCCAGCTTCGCCACGCGCCCGAAACCTACCTGCGCTTCGGCTCCGCCCTGCCGCACCCCGAACAGCCCGAACGCGCGATCATCCTGCGCGACATGCTGCGCGAGGAGGGCTTCGAGATCGCGGCCCCGGAGGATGCCGGGACGGAGCCGATCAAAGCCGTGCATAATCCGGGCTACGTCGATTTCCTGACCGACGCCCATGCGCGTTTCAGGGAGGTGGCGGTGCCCGGCGCCCTGGCCATCCCGACGCATCATCCCGGCGTGCGGCGCGGGCGCGAGCCGAAGGACATCCGCGGCCAGCTCGGATGGTGGATCACCGATCCCTCGCTGCCGCTGACGGAGGGCTCGTGGGAGGCAGCCTACTGGTCCGCCCAGAGCGCCGTGGCGGCGGCCGATGACGTGGCCAACGGTGCGCGCGCGTCCTACGCGCTCTGCCGGCCGCCCGGCCACCATGCCATGCGCGACTGCGGCAACGGCTTCTGCTTCTTCAACAACGCCTGCATCGCGGTCGAGCGCCTGCACTCCCGTTACGGCCGGATCGCCCTTCTCGACATCGACGTCCATACCGGCAACGGCAGCATGGACATCCTCTACGGGCGCGGCGACGTCTTCTTCTGCTCGCTGCATCCCGACCCCGCGACCTTCGCCACCTTTTTCCTCGGCCACGCCGACGAGACCGGCGAGGGCGACGGCGACGGCGCGACGCTCAACATCCTGCTGGAGCAGGGGGCGAGCGAAGCGGAGGTGCTCACGCATCTCGACCGCGGCCTGGGTGCGGTGCGCGCTTTCGCGCCGGAGGCGCTGGTCGTCTCGCTCGGCTTCGACATGGCCGCCGACGATCCGCTGGCCGCCGTGGCGGTCCATCCCGAAGGCTTTGCGGAGATGGCCCGCCGCATCGCTGCCCTTGGCCTGCCCACCGTGCTCGTGCAGGAGGGGGGCTATCTCGGCCCCTCGCTCGCCACCAACGCCCGGGCGTTTCTGACGACCTACCGCGATGCCATCGGTGAGCCGGCATGAACGGCGCCGAAAGCGTCGTCCGCAGCCTGCACGCGGGCGGGGTCGACCTCTGCTTCGCGAACCCCGGCACCTCCGAGATGCAGTTCGTCGACGCCTTGGACCGCACCGGCCTGATGCGCTGCGTCCTCGGGCTTTTCGAGGGCGTGGTGACCGGTGCCGCCGACGGCTACGCCCGCATGGCCGGCAAGCCCGCGGCGACGCTGCTGCACCTCGCCCCCGGCCTCGCCAACGCCGGCGCGAACCTGCACAATGCGCGCAAGGCCCGCGTGCCGATGGTCAATATCGTCGGCGATCATGCCTTGCGCCATCTGGCCTACGACGCCCCCCTCACCGCCGACGTCGCCGGCGCCGCAGCCCCCTTCAGCGACTGGGTGCGCGCCGGATCCTCGGCGCAGGGCTTCGCGGCCGATGCGATGGACGCGCTCGCCGCCGCGACCGGGCGCCCGGGGCGCGTCGCCACGCTGATCGCGCCAGCGGACATCGGCTGGGACGAGGGCGGCGTGATCGCCGCCCCGCGCCCCGCCGCGCCGCCCGCCAAGCTGGACGAGGCGCGGCTGGACGAGGCCGTGCGGGCGCTCGGGTCCGGCGAGCGCACCGTGCTGCTTGTCGGCGGGACGGTCATGGAGGATCCGGCAGCGCTGGCCCTTCTGCGGGGAATTGCCGACAAGGCGGGCGCGGACATTCTTGCCCCGGTGTCGAGCCGCCGCATCGAGCGGGGGGCCGGGCGCGTCCATGTGCCCAAGATCCCCTATCCTATCGATGCGGCGCTGGCGATGCTCGCCCCCTACCGCCGCGCCATCCTGATCGAGGCGGCGGCCCCCGTAGCCTTCTTCGCCTATCCCGGTCGACCGAGCCTGCTGCTTCCCGACGACTGCGTCGTGATCGAAATGGCGGGCTTCGCGCACGACGGCCCGGCCGTCCTCGCCGCCCTCGGCGACCGCATCGGCGCGCAGCCCGCGACGCCGGCCGACGCGCGCCCGCCGCCGACGCCCTCCGGTGCGATCACCCCCGCTTCGCTCGCCGCCGCCTTCGCCCATGCACTGCCCGAAGGGGCCATCGTGACCGACGAGGGCGTGACATCGGGGCGCGACGCCTTCGATGCGACGCGCGGCTGCCCGCCCCATTCCTGGCTCGCGCTGACCGGCGGCGCCATCGGCATCGGCATCCCGCTCGCCACCGGCGCCGCGCTGGCCTGTCCCGACCGTCCGGTGATCTCGGCGCAGGCCGATGGTTCCGCGATGTACACGCTGCAGGCGCTCTGGACCCAGGCGCGGGAAGGGCTGAACGTGACCACGGTGATCTTCGCCAACCGCAGCTACCAGATCCTCAAGCACGAGCTGATGGCCGTGGGGGCCAACCCCGGCCCGGATGCGTTGAGCATGCTGGACCTCGACCGGCCGGCGCTCGATTTCGTCGCCCTCGCCCGCGGCATGGGCGTGCCCGGCCGCCGCGTCGAGGATGCGGGCGAACTGGCGCGCGCCATCGCGGCGGCGGCCCATGAGCCCGGACCCTACCTGATCGAGGCGGTGATGTAGGCAGCGAAGGTCGCCGGGGCCCGCCCGCCGCAAGCCCGGCGCGAAACACCCGGTCGCGGTCCGGATCGAACCGGACGTAGCGAGCCCCGGACCGGGACCGAATTAGCGGAGCGCATCGGTCTGCGACGATGTCCCGGCCCACAAGGATGCGGCGCGCGTGTCGTCGCACGTGTGCGGAGGCCCCCGCGGCGTCCCTGCCAACGAGGGACGGAGGCCCCGCCAAGCCGACGGATCCTCCTCCGGATCACTCCGCCGGAGCGGTCTTGCGGGATGCCGCGCGGGCGACGGCGACGACGGTGAGCAGCGTGATCGCCCAGAAGAACCAGGTGATCGGCCCGCGGAACAGGATGGTCGGGTCGCTGCCCGACATGAGCATCGCCTGCCGGAAGTTGTTCTCCAGGAGCGGGCCGAGGATGAAGGCGATCAGGAACGGGGCGGCGGGCATCCGGTAGCGCATCATCAGATATCCGACCCAGCCCATCACGAACATCACGCCGACGTCGAAGATGTTGTTGTTCACGGCGAACACGCCATAGATGCACAGCACGAGGACGGTCGGCATCAGGATGCGCTTGGGCACCTTCGCCACGAAGCCGAAGCCCCGGATCGCGACGCTGCCGACGATGAACAGGAACGCCGAACTCACGATCAGGCCGATGAAGAGCCCGTAGATGATGTCGACGTTGAGGATGAACATCATCGGCCCCGGCTGCAGGCCGTGGATCATGAACGCGCCGATGATGATGGCCGTGATGACGTCGCCCGGCACGCCGAGCGCCAGAAGCGGAATGAGCGTCGCGCCGGCGACGCCGTTGTTTCCCGCCTCGGCGGCGGCCACGCCCTCGATCTCGCCCTTGCCGAAGTTAGCCTTGTTGGGCGATTTGCGGCGCGCCTCCGAATAGCTCAGGAACGCCGACGGCGCGGCGCCGATGCCGGGGATAGAGCCCAGGAAGACGCCGATCATGCTGCCCCGGATGATGCTCCTGAAGCAGCGGCGGTAGTCGGCGAAGGATACCTTCGACTGACCGAGCGCCCGCGTCCGCCCGAGATGCGCCACCGGGTTCCAGGCCATCGCAATGATTTCCGGAATGGCGAAGAGGCCGATCAGCACGGCGATGAAATTGAGTCCGCCCATCATGTTCGGGTTGTCCATGGTGAAGCGGTTCGTGCCGTAGACCAGGTCGAGGCCGATGGTCGCGAGCAGCAGCCCGAGAAGCGCCGAGAGGGCACCGCGCAAGAGGCTCTCGCCCGAGACGCCCGCGATGATGGTGAGCGAGAAGAGGATGAGCGCGAAGAATTCGGGCGGCCCGAAGTTCAGCGCGAAGGACGCGAGCCATCCCGCGAACAGGATCAGCGCGAGGTTCGACACCACGTCCGCCGTGCAGGACGCCCAGAGCGCCATGCCCAGTGCGCGGCCCGCCTCGCCCTTCTCGGCCATCGGATGGCCGTCGAGAACCGTGGCCGAGGAGGCCGGCGTGCCCGGCGTCTTGATCAGGATCGCGGGGATCGAGCCGCCGAAGATGCCGCCCTTGTAGACCCCGAGGAGCAGGAGGATGCCGGTGACGGGCTGGAGCGGAAAGGTGAACGGCAGGGTAAGCGCCACGGCCATCGTCGCCGAAAGCCCGGGGATCGCGCCGCCGATGACGCCGATGACGATCCCCACGAATAGCGCGAGGAAGGACTCGAGGTTGGCGACCAGCGACAGCCCCGCCATCAGGTTGTCGAGCATGGTCATGGCAGCCGCACCAGAATGCCCTGCGGCACCGCAACGCCGGCCACATGGGCGAAGAATGCATAGAGGACGAGCGGGATCACGATCGCGCAGACCAAGGCTGCGACCGGGTGTCGGGTGCGGAACAGGAATGCCGTGGACGCAAAGAGCAGCATCGCCGTCCAGACCATTCCGAGGCGGGAGATCGCCAGCATCGTCAGGACCATCAGCGCCGCGAGCACGGCCAGCCGGACCCAGGCCCCGGCCGTGGCGGGGGCATCCGCGGCCTCGTCCGCTTCGGCGTGGGGCGTGGCCGGCGCGAGGCGCAGCGCCGTCAGGACCAGCAGCCCGCCCGTCAGCGCCGTGAACCCGGCCAGGATGTAGGGCCAGAACGTAGGCGCCAGTACGATGTTGCGGACGTTCGACGGCGACGTCACCCAATAGGGAATTGCCACGAAGGTAAGCAGGAGCGCCACGAGACAAGCCGCGAGGCCGAGTTGCAACTGGGTGGAGCGAAGTGTCATGCGCGCAGGATCCCCTCGGTTGGCGACAGTCCGAACGACGGACGGCCCCGCGCGGGCGGGACCGCCGGAACCCCGGACGGCAGGGCGGCTGCGGGCCGCGCCGTCCGGGCGGGCGTCATCCTTCGATGCGCATCCCGAGTTCATCGACGACCGCCTTGAAGGTCTCGTATTGGCTGGTGATGAAATCGAGCGATTCCTCCGGCGACATCACCCGGATGATGGAGCCGCGCGCCTCCATCTGGCTGACGAAGGTCTCGTCAGCCGCCGCCGCGTTCATCCACTCGCCCCATTTGGCGGCGATGTCGTCGGGCAGGTCCTTCGGCCCGGCGATACCGGTCCAGCCGACCATCTGTTCGAGCTCCGGATGCCCGAGGCTCGCGGCCGTCGGGGCGTCGAAGCCGACGACCGGCTCCGCCGTGGTGACCAGCAGCGGCGTTATCTGTCCGTTGGACACGAACCCGGCCAATGCCGAGGTATTGGTGCACAAAAAATCCGCCGTGCCGTTGAGGACCGCCGTCGCCGCCTCGCCGCCGCCGCCCTGCGGAATGTGGATCGCGGCGTTCGCCGCATCCTCCAGCCCGAAGGCGTCGAGCACCATCGCGCCGGCCAGATGCAATCCCGACCCGACGCCCGACGACGAATAGCTGGTTCCCTCCGGCGATTTCGCCTTGGCCATCAGGTCGTCCATCGTCTTGATGTCCGACGTGGCCGATACCGCGCAGACGTAGGGATTGATCTCGTAGACAGTCACATAACGGAAGTCCTCGAGGGTGTAGGGCAGCGTCGCTTTCATCGCCGGGTTCACGGAATGCGATCCGACGCGGGTGAACAGCATCGTGTAGCCATCGGGCTGGGCGTTCTGCACCGCGACCGATCCCGTCACGCCGCCCGCGCCGGTCACGTTCGCCATGATCAGGGGCCTGCCCACGGCCGCGCCAAGCGCCTCCGCGATGGTGCGTGCCGAAATGTCGGTGGCTCCCCCGGCCGTATAGGGGATGACCATGTTGATCGCGCGCTCGGGATAGTCCGCCATCGCCGCACCCGCGGCTAGGGCCGTCGCCACCGAGGCGGCGATGCCTGCAACCTTGTATGTCATGTCTTTCCTCCCAGAAAACACGCCCGTTTGAAACGGGACTTGCAAAACCCTACTCGTAAGAAAATCTTAATAGAAGTAAAATTATCTTACAACTTGCGAAAGAAGATTTACAGAATACTCTGCCGCCCATGTCTATCCGCCTCCTCCGAACGCTCGTGGCCATCGCCGACATGAAGACCTTCAGCGCCGCCGCCGGGTCGGTGCATGTCACCCATGCTGCCGTCAGCCAGCAGATGCGACAGCTCGAGGCCAACCTCGGCGTGGCGCTCTTCGACCGCAGCACCCGCACGCCGGAGCTGACGCCGGTGGGGAAGGCCATCGTGGTCCGTGCCCGCGCGATCGTCGAGACCTACGACAACCTTCTGCCCTCCGTGCTGGGCGACGACGGGCTGACGGGCGAGATCACCTTCGGCGCCGTGCCGACAACGCTGACCGGGATCACGCCGCGGGTCATGGCGGTGCTCAAGCGCCGCTTTCCCGAGCTGCGCGTCCACATCCGACCCGGCCTGACGACACCGCTGCTGGTCGATATCGAGCGCGGCGTGATCGACGCGGCCCTCGTATCGAAGCCGTTGCTGACGCCCGTGGGCCTGATCTTCCGCGAGCTGACGGAGGAGCCGATGGAGCTTCTGGCGGCCCGGGAGGAGCCCTGCGACGACCCGCTGGAGCTGCTCGCCAAGCGGCCCTTCATCCGCTTCAACCGCAGCGCCGTGGTCGGCACGCTGATCGACAACTGGCTCCAGTCGAAGGGCATACGGGTCACCGAATCGATGGAGCTGGACAGCCTCGAGGCGATCTCCAGCATGGTCGACGCCAACCTCGGCGTCTCCATCGTGCCGCGCCGTTCGGTCCGGCCGCACGAGGCCATTCCGGTCAAGCGCCTGCCGCTCGGACCGGATGCGCCGACCCGCTGGCTGGGCCTCGCCTGGCGCCGGGACCGGTTCAGGACGCGGGTCATCGATGAGCTGCTGCTGGCGATGCGGCAGGTCATCGACGGGACCGAAGGCATGGTTCCGTGACGCCGGCGACGATCCTCACCCTGGTCGCCGGGGCCATGGCGGGCGGCTTCATCAACGGGCTGGCGGGGACCGGAACGGCGCTCTTCGCGCTCGGCTTCTACCTTCTGGTCCTCGATCCGGTCACGGCGGTGGCCGTCGTGGCGCTGATGTCGGTCATCACCGGGCTGCAGGGGCTCTGGGTCGTTCGGGCGGCGATCTTCGCGAACCCCGTCCGGCTGGCCCGCTTCCTGATCCCCGGCCTGATGGGCGTGCCGCCCGGCATCCTGTTGCTGTCGTCCATCGACGCCACGACGCTGCGCATCGGCATCGCGGTCTTCCTCGTGACCTACGGAGCCTACTTCAGTTTCCGCGCCGCCCTGCCCCGGTTCGAGCGGCATACCCCGCGCCTCGACGGCGCCGTCGGCTTCGTGGGGGGCGTCATGGGCGGTGCCGCTTCGGTTTCGGGGGCAATTCCCGCGATGTTCCTGTCGCTGCGTCCCTGGCCCAAGGCCGATACGCGCGCCGTCCTGCAACCCTTCAACGTCGCCATCCTGGGCAGCACCGTCCTGCTGCTGGCGCTGCGCGGCGCCTACGACGGGCGCGCGATTGGCGCCCTTCTGGTGACCATTCCCACCGGCCTCATAGCTGCCCAGATCGGCCTTTTCGTGTTCCGGCGGCTCAGCGACGACATGTTCAGGCGGCTGCTGATCGGGCTGACGCTGGTGCTGGGGGCTGGAATCCTCGTTCAGGAAATCACATGATGCTCGCCGGCCTCGATGTTGCCGCCTACCGCGTGCCGATCGAAACCCCCGTCGCCACGTCCTTCGGGGTGATGCGCGACCGGCCCGCCGTCTTCGTCCGCCTGACCGCGGAGGACGACGCGTTCGGCTGGGGCGAGATCTTTGCCAACTGGCCCGCCGCGGGGGCCGAGCATCGCGCGCGGCTGCTGGTCGAGGACATCGCCGACGTCGTCTTTGCCGCACCCGTCGACGCCCTCGCCGCCTTCACCGCGCATCTGACCTGCGCCACCCGGATCCGCGCCATCCAGTGCGGCGAGCCGGGCCCGTTCAACCAGGTGATCGCCGGGCTCGACACGGCGATGGCCGACCTGATGGCGCGACGAGCCGGAATGCCGCTGGCGCGCTGGCTGAACCCGGATGCGGGCCGTGCCGTGCCGGCCTACGCCAGCGGGATCGCCATCGCGCAGGAAGCGACGCAGGTGCCGCGGGCGCGGGCGGCGGGGTTTGCGGCCTTCAAGGTCAAGGTCGGCTTCGACACGGCGACCGACCTTGCCGGATTGCGTGAGGCGGTCCGCGGCCTCGGCACGCGCGAGCGGCTCTTTGCCGACGCCAACCAGGCGTGGGACCTCGCCACCGCCACCGCCTTCATGGCCGAGGCCGATGCCCTGGGCCTTGGCTGGATGGAGGAGCCGCTGGCCGCCGACGCCGACCCTGCCGATTGGGACGCACTGGCCGACCGCTGCACCACTCCACTGGCGGCGGGCGAGAACATTACCGGGCACGGGGGCTTCGCTTCCACCGGCCGGCTACGCTTCTTTCAACCGGACGTGGCGAAATGGGGCGGGGTCTGCTGCTGTCTCTCTGTGTCCCGCGTGCCGCTGGCGCGGGGACAGACCTACTGCCCGCATTTTCTCGGCGGCGGCAT